>JBKQNQ010000193.1:0-15356 GCA_052145875.1 Thiobacillaceae bacterium | reverse complement strand
TTTTCAGGAAGGGTGCGAGTTCCGCCCGCTCCTCTTTCGCATAGTCGAAGGGATGGATAACCGCGTAGTCATCCACCAAGAAATCAAATGGGTTGTCCTCGTAGTGCTGTATGACCATGCCACTGTGAATCCGCAGTTGATTGGAACGCTCGGAAAAACTCACCACTGCAACCGAGTTGTCCAGTACATCGCGTTTCCATTGCACGGTATGTGCGGGATAAATTTCCAAGATCGATGATTCGATTCTGACATTGTGGCTCTCCCTAGGGCGCAATAGCAGCCTGTGTGGTAGCAGAGACACTGTATTCTGGAACACATACTCGGTGACATGGTCGATATTTAGACGTCGCATACGAAATCGCCTTTTCTTTGAATCACGGTCCAAACCTTATACCGCCCGTACGCGAACTTCCACCCTATGTTGACCGTGCTCATCGAGCAGGGCCATTTCCAGCCCATTTTTTTCGACACCGTCGACCTTGATTCACGTCCCCCGCACGAGCAGTCGTCGACGCCGGCTCGTGCGACTGCCAACGGACTACCATCACGGGTGGACGAGCAAGTTTGGGCGGACAGGCGAGGTCCAATCCGTTTTGCAGACCGAGGTGCGCATTGGTGTGGACGAGTGAAGATTTTGACGCGGAGGGGCGTTGCCACGATGTCCAGATCGAAGCCTTGGCTCTGACCATCTGGGTAGGCTCCGCAGCCGACCTTTACCGACCGCGCTGCCCTGCCCCTGGTACCAGCCCTCAGCGGGTGCAAGTGCTCTTGGCCAGCGTCATTTGTCGGGCTGCTTGGTCATGGTCGGTGGTCGGGAAATTCGCTATGTGCACCGGAGCCTGCCCCGGCGACTGGCTAAGGCCGGGCGCCCTGCCCGCCGCCGCCAGATGGGCGAAAGAGCTCGAGCCGAAGGCGAAGCAGCGAGACCAGAACAATGACTTTTGGCGGAAGCCACCGCCCTTTAATGGGGTTGAGGGGGGGTTATGCGTGGGGCCCCGTCTCCCCCTACCAAACCTTTCGGCGGGTTGATTTCCACAACTGTTTGCAACGGAGCTACGATCGTTACATCATCAGTCATCTTTGCCGGCAAACAGGGTATAAAGCTGCCTCATGGCCTAGGCCAGTAAGTTCAGACCACGGATGCACTTAAGCGCTTTAAGTCTATGCTTTTAATATTGTATATATACTGTGGAGCAGCGGGCGATGATACCCCGTGCCATTTAGCCGTTGTGAGAAAACACCAACCAGCCAAATTCATAGTCAAGGCTGCTAAACGTAAGTTGCCGTCCCGATATCGTCAGGGTTTTGCGCCTGAGCGCATCAATAAGGTTCTGATCTCGGCGCGCTCTCCTGCCGTCGCCACATCTAACGCGGTTTGACCATTGTTCGCCTTGGCGTTGATCTCGGCTCCCTTGGCAAGCAGCGCCTGCACTACCTCAAGGTAGCCGTTCTGGGCGGCCACCATCAGCGCGGTCGCGCCGTTGTTCCACTTGGCATTGACGTCGGCCCCCTTGGCGAGTAGCGCCTGCAATACCTCAAGGCGGCCGTTCTGGGCAGCGACCATCAGCGCGGTCCCACCATCGTTCCTCTTGATATTGACGTCGGCGCCCTTGGCGAGCAGCGCCTGCGCCGCCTCAAGGTAGCCGTTGAAGGAGGCATCCATTAGCGCGGTCGCGCCGTTGTTCGCCTGGGCATTGACCTCGGCATTCTTGCCGAGCAGCGCCCGCATCACCTCAAGGTGGCCGCTGAACGCGGCCCCCATCAATGCCGTCACGCCGCGGTTCGTCTTAGCATTGGCGTCGGCCCCCTTGTCCAGCAGCGCCCGTACCACCTCAAGGTAGCCTTTCTCGGAGGCCCCCATCACCGCGGTCCCACCGTCGTTATCCTTGGTATTGACATCGGCCCCCTTGGCAAGCAGTGCCCGCACCACCTCAAGATGCCCGTAGAAGGCGGCCCCCATCAGCGCGGTCGCGCCATTGTTCGCCTTGGCATTGACCTCGGCCCCCTGGGCAAGCAACACCCCCACCACGTCTGGGTGGCCGTTAAAGGAAGCCGCCATCAGCGCGGTCCCACCATTGTCCGCCTTGGCATTGACATCGGCCTCCTTGGCGAGCAGTGCCCGCACCACCTCAAGGTAGCCTTTCTCGGAGGCCACGATCAGCGCGGTCGCGCCAGCCTTGTCCTTCAAATTCACAGGGGCGCCTCGCGCCAAAAAAACCTGGACCGCAGCCGCGTCCCCACGACGAGCCGCATCAAGCAAATCCTCCCTGACCCCCATTGTCGATGCGATTGTGGACCGTGTTGGTTCGGAAGCTGCCTTGCTCGCCGCTCCCGCGTTGACCAATAAGGCCCTTATCTCGCCGTGTCCGCGCCTCGTCGCCACATCCAGCGCGGTCGTGCCGTTGTTCGCCCTGGCATTGGCGTCGGCCCCTTTGGCGAGCAGCGCCTGCACCACCTCAAGGTGGCCCTTTCGGGAAGCCAGCATCAGCGCGGTCCCGCCGCCGTCCCTCTTGGCGTTAACGTCGGCGCCCTTGGCGAGCAGCGCCTGCACCACCCCAAGGTGGCCCATCTGGGAGGCCCCCATCAATGCGGTCGCGCCATCGTTCGCCTTGGCATTGACGTCGGCGCCTCTGGCGAGCAGCGCCTGCGCCACCTCAAGGTGACCGTTGAAGGAGGCCCCCATCAGCGCGGTCGCGCCGTTGTTCGCCTTCGCATTGACGTTGGCCCCCTTGGCGAGCAGCGCCCGCACCACCTCAAGGTGGCCGTTCTGGGAGGCCCCCATCAACGCCGTCCCGCCGTTGTTCGTCTTGGCATTGGCGTCGGCCCCCTTGTCGAGCAAGGTCCGCACGACCTCGTCCCGTCCGAAGAACGATGCCCCCATCAGAGCCGTCCCGCCGTCCGCGTCCTTCGAATCCACAGCGACGCCCCGATTCAGGAAGGCCTGGACAGCCGCCGCGTTCCCATGCTTCGCGGCGTCGATCACGTCCTCTGTGGGCCCGGCCACCGCCGCCGCCGCCCACCCGACGGCCAGTGCTACCCATCCCACCGAGAACACTCGAAGAATGCAAACGATCAAACGCTCGACGACGACCTTCTTTGACATCGAAAAAATCCTCCCTGATAACACCATCGACCGCCTAATGCGCCGCCCCAACGTCGAACTATCGTCCGGCCAGGTCTTGGGAACCGGACATTATGGCGATGTTAGCGTGCCGCAGCCATTCCTGCACCTTCTCGCGCGGGAACAATTACAGGCCGCACTGAAGCGAGGCGACGGTTTCGTGATGCCTGGTTGGCCCTATGCCGACCAGTAGCAGGTATGCCCCGTGAGAATTAGCAATGGATATCCGCTGTATCGGATATCCATTGCGCTCATCAAGCCGCCACAATTCGGCCCGACGTCTATCCTCATCAGGGTTCTGGCCTCGGACCGCCCGTCTTCCAGTTCATCGCCTTGGGTGGTTCACCAAGATCCTTATTGACGTCATCGACGAACATCTGCACCGGCAGGGGCAGACGCAGACCGACTCGCTCGATGTCGAGTATCTCTCTGGCTTTCAACGGCCTGCCGTAGAGGGTCATGTTGGCCTGATCCAACAGACGAATGTGGTATTCATCCACCGACTGGCCCAGCATAAAGCCCCGATGCAGGCTGTAGGTGACGATGCCAGAAGGCAGGTTGGCGACATCGGAGTTTCCATACAGGTACGAACCGCTAGGGGCCACCACGCCGTGCAAAAAATGTCCCGTCAGGAGCTCCACCAAGCTCTTTTTCGTTTTGAATACCATCAGTACATCGGTTACCCGCATGCCAATCTGTGGGCCAACACTGGTTCCGGATACCTCCAGCATCAGCGGGGGTCCCCAGCGGCCATTTTTCGTGCGATAGACCAGAAAGCCTTCCCCGTGTATCTGGGCGTCGATAAAGCCCTCCTTGACCAGATCGTGCAACACGGCGAATCCTGCGCTGCCTTTTACCAGATTCTTGATCACTGTTGGATCAACTTGGTAGATGGCGACCACCCTATCTAGGGCTGCCTTGGCCAGTACCATGGCCTCGGCCACTTTCGGTTTTGGGCTTGAGGCCGCACAATGCGTGGACGTTGCGCAGGCGGCGGTGCGCGCCGATGTCCCACCCCCAGCCGCGTCGGTTTCCGGTTCGGCGGCTACCACGGCCATGGCCAATGTTGAGCTGGCCAACAAAAGGGCGCGGGACATCGACCATACATTCATTGAACAATCCTTCCAAAGCACCGCTTGATCGCCGATGCGGCGCCCTGACAAAGTTAATTCGGCATCCAGGGGCTGATTGCCTTTCCCTGATGTCCCAGACTATTCCTTGGGGACGCTCCCACATCCTTCGATGTCGCAAGAGATCGTAACGCTGCCTAAGCAGGGCCAATTAACGCGAATTGTACGGCAGCATCAGTCTAACTACACCCTTGAAATCAAAATGCGTATCGCTTTGCTGCACCGTCGATTCCGCTAGCCGGCTTCTGGCAGCGACGAGAGGGAGGCCCGCTTTATCGACCCCATCTTAGCGCTCATCCTGTCTGGAACCGGTTAAGTTATATCCATGGCTTCGATCCACAGCTTGTTTTGAGTGACTCCTTGTTCCAGTAGTGAAATCTTCCACGGATCGCCTGCACGGAAAATGGACTAGCTTGAAATATTTTTACGGGGAGAACTATGTGAGCAACTGCCTTGGGTTGTTCAGGGGAATCAAGCAATCGGCCTGCTTCTGCCATTGAGGGCACGCGTGACGGCGTGTGCTTCGTTTTTGGGGACCTTTGGAGAGCAAACACCTCATCATCACAGAAGTCGGCGGCGGACCGAGGGCTAATTTTTCGAAAGAATGAATTTGCCAACATTAACTTCTATCGCTGGTCAGCTTATGCACGGATCTGGACCTGCCGGCGCTCGCCATCTGGCGCCTTTATCGCGGACGGGCCAACTGCGAGAACCGCATCAAGGAGTTGAAATATGACTTTGGTGCCGACAGCTTTTGCACGAATAACTTTTGGGCGACGGAAGCGGCCCTGTCCACGGTGATGATGGCCCATAACCTGATGAGCCTGTTCCGCCAGGCATTACTCAAAACCACGCCTGCCCACACGCTCAAAACACTGCGCTACAAACTCTTCGGGGTTGCGGGCTACCTCACCCATGAGGGCCGACGCAGCATCCTCAAACTCGCCATGGCGATGAAACGCCGCGCCTGGTTCGAGGGCCTCCGGTTGCAGTCGGCCAACATCGACCTCCCCGCCAAATTCTCACCCGTATTCAGCCCCTAAATCTCGTTCAAATGGAAAATCCGGGATCAAAGATCCAGCCCGTGCAAGTCGCCCGCCCTTCCACGGACGGCCCGCGAGGCCGCGAAATGCCTGCGGGCGTGTTTGATCTGTCGACGAAGCGAAATGGAAAAGACGTGGCGAGGTGCCCAGACGCCACTCCCCGCGCCTAGGTGCGGAGTGGAGCGGCCAATCGGGGCTCAGAATGTGAAATAGTAATAAGGGCTTAACCCGGATTACTCATGGCGATCCCGATCCCACTCCGTCGTTACTGACCGCCCTTCTCCTCCCGCGGTGAGCTCTTGCCCGGCTGCTTTACTGCGGGGCCCTGCGACCCAGTGTTCTGCTGCTTGGTCTGCACTGTTCCCGAGGGTTGCCGTCCCAGCGATTGGGCCCCCGTGGTTCTTTGCTGGAGCGGGGCCTGCGTGGCGGCGGGCCCCTGTGGGCTTGCTACGCCCTGCCGCACCGTTTGTGCGCGGGGCACGGATGGCGCCGCTGGTTGAACTGAAGGAGGCGCGCCATAGCGCTGCAAACCCTGCAACCACGGATTCGTTTGCTGGGGCGCCCCCTGTTGAACCGGCGCTGGCGCGCTAGGGCGCGGGTACCAGGGCGCGGTCTGCTGGGGCGCCCCCTGTTGAACCGGCGCTGGTGCGCTAGGGCGCGGGTACCAAGGCGCGGTCTGCTGGGGCACCGCCTGCTGAACCGGCGCTGGTGCGCCATAGCGCTGGGGCCCGGGCGCGGGCTGCTGGGGCGCACCCTGTTGAACCGACGCTGGCGCGCCATAGCGTTGGGAACCTAACCATGGGTTCGCCTGCTGGGGCGCACCCTGCTGAACTGACGGCGATGGGCTGTAACGCTGGAAGCCGGGGCTGGTCTGCGGTCCCGGGTATTGTTGGCGCACCACTGGATTGTTTGGTTGGTAACGGTAATTCTGCCTGTTGAGCTCCTGCTGCTGTTCAACTTGCCGGGGATAGCGATCTCCTGAATAGTTTCGCTGGTACGCAGGTAGCGGCGCAGGTGCCGGAACCGCACCTCGGTCCCATCTGTCCCACCCGGTTCTGCGCTGCGCCCAATCAGGCCCCCAGTGTTCCCCCCAACGAGGCGGCGTGTCGTACCCCCATGCCCGGAAATAAGGAGGAGGCTCGCGGTAGTAGCGCACCGGGACGCGCAGAATGAACGCCGGCACGTCGTCCGGGTTCACCAACCCCCACGGTCCGTTGTACCAGGAGCTCGCGTACCAGTTGTCGTTCTGGTAAAGCCAGTACGTGCCGTCGTAAAAGAAGTAGTTTGCATCCAGGTCTGGAGCGTAATACACCGGGTAACCAGGCACGACGTCAAGTTCTGGGTATACCGGCAAATTGATTCCCAAGCTCACCCCAGGCACCGAGATTCCGATGCTCACCTGAACCGCGGACGAAAGCCCAGTGTACGACAGCGCCCCCAACACGATGATTATGTGCCTCATTTTCAGCATTTGTTTGACCTCCCCTCGATACGAAATGTGGCGTCACGCTTGCCAAGGCAAGCCAACCCCTTCCCACTCTTAGATATTAACCCTGCGCACCCCTGCCCCGGTACGGGCGTCAAGTATCGCACATTCGGCAGTCGGTTGCCTTAATGCAATACATAAGTTGCTGCACACATGGCGCATCAAATTCAAGTCCGCGGATTCTTCGGACGGCCACGCTAGGAGGTATCGGGCGAAATTCCAGGGACGCGCCCCTAGAATAGCTCGACAGAAACGTAAGTCCAGCTCCCCTGTAAGCCCGCATATCAGGGTTTTCGGGCGTTCTTCCAATCAACGTTGACCTCACGAGGAGCGATGGATCACGTCCCGCCATCAGGCGGACTGGCTCTCTTTGACCCTGCAGAATGGGATTTCACAGCTTTCTGCACACCAACTCACCCTTTCCAATGGGAACGATCAATCCATCTACCCTTTGGTCCTGCAGTGCTTGATCGAGCAGAGGACGCAACATCACCTGATGGCTGATTACGTTGTCTGCAACCAGCAATCCGCCTTTGACCATGTTTGGCACCACGGCCTCATAACAGCGGCCATAGATCTCTTTGTCAGCGTCGAGGAAACAGAAGGCGATATCCTTGCAGGCGGCCAGATGATCCAGGGCATCCCCGTGAACCAGCCTTAGGACATCATCGACACCGGCCGCATCAAAGGTCTGCCGCGCGAGCACGGCCTTCTGATCAGATAGCTCGTATGTCGTCATTGTCCCGCCGACAACGCGGCACGCCAGTGCAAGCCAAAGGCTGGAATATCCGGCGCTTGTTCCGATTTCAATCCAGCAACCGGGAGGCGCAGAAGCAGCTAAAATGGCAATGAATCTTCCCACCTCGCCTGAAATTTGGCGAAGGCGCTGCATTCGAGGGGTCCCATCGGTCCGGTCGCGGGCGTCGATCGCCTCGAGCTCTTGCATCCGTACCAACATCTGGTTTGGCACATCGTGAAACATGTTGAGCCTGGATTCCTTTCGTCTACCACGGGCGACACTTCAGCCAAGACCGTTACCAGGGTATGGCAGACTAGCGACGTTCTGGCCCCGCGCCGCAAGACCGCACATACGCCCCCTCGCAAGGGAAGAATAGTCCAAACGAAACCACCCGAGTTGACATTCCGGTTCGCGGCCGACATCAAATGGATGGCTCAGAGCATCGTTGGCGCGTTAGTCAGCAGGACTGCGTTAGACGGTTTGATCCTTTCCAATTTTACGACCAGAAAAAGTCACCATCCGCCAAATCGGGCGTACAGGGCTCAAGTCGTAATGGCAACGGCGGAGTCTCGGTTGATCGCATCGGGCAAACATGCGCGTTCAGCATAAGCACAGTTTGCTCCGCACCCCCGGCCAGGTTGACTTGCGCAAGATTTACAGTTCAAACCAATTGGGCCTTGAGATTGGGCTTTGAGGCTGCATGGTTGTGGTCCCGCAGGTTGCCACCCGTTCCTTTCTCACAACAAGTCGAGCAACATTACTGCTTATAATCAATGTTGTCTAATAATTTCTTGTAGTTGTTTCTATAAGTGGTTCGCACAGGGATCTAAAGCCCAGAACTTACGCCAAGCGTGATCGTGCAGCGGTCCAGCCCGCGGTCCTGCCAACGGCTGCAGCAAGGCCACGGGTGCATCATCGACGGGGGCGATCACGCGTGCAGCGAAGGCGGTCTTTCCCCTCATGAAACGATTGCCCTCCTGACACCCTACGGTATTCGTGATGATTGAGCTCTCTGCACCCAAAGCGTCGCCGCGGATTCGGCACAGGACTCAGCCCAACCGACGCATGCCCGCGCGTCCGTTCTGCCCGAGCCAATGAACGGTAGGCAAGCAAGAGAACGGATCGGGCTAGGCCCCATCCGTCTCTCGCAAGGTGAGATTGCGCGATAGGACTATGCAAGGAGTACCGGGTGACATTCGGCCGCTGAACCCCTTCGGTGGGCAACCGGATGCGTCACCCGCTCGGCCGTGTCGAAGAACTTTAGTTGGGGACAATTCGGCGAACGGGGAGCTCAATTCAAACGGGTGACTCATGTCAGCAACGTAACGTATTGATTAAGCTATAGATCGTCCCAACAACTGCGGATGTGCCTCGAGGATGTTTGGGGTGTTCGGGACAGGCATATCCGAGTGAACCTCCGGGTCACGGCTGCGTTTGCTTCAGCACACATCTGCGCTCGTGATGAGCGAACCCCCAAAGGATGGCGCTTGCTCAAGAACGTGACTTAGCGCTCTGGCTTTGACACGGCCAGAGCAACCGCATCCATTCCGACCATGTGATAGGGGTCAGGTTGGGCATCGTAGCAGCCATCCGTGTCGCAGCTGTGTTTTGCGGCAGGCCACCATCCACCATGGATTTCGTCGACAAATTGCGCCTCAACAAACGCCAGTGTCTGGTCATACCTGCGCCACAGGTCCCCCTGCGTGCCGCTAACACAAGCGACCATCAGTGCGCGAAGCGCCTCAGCCTGTTGCCAGTAAAACTTGTCACGGTCCACGGACCCATCCGGGTAGACCCGATTGAACACGCCCCCGTCCCGTTCGTCGTAACCGACTTTCAGCGCGTAATTGAGTAATCGCTCCGCGACCAGGCCGTAAAGAGGTGGCAAGCCGCGACGCTCGGCGCCGGCCAGGAGGTGGCTCCACTCGAACTGGTGGCCGATATCGATGTACCCGCCTTGTTCCTTGGACGGCAGCGGCTGCCAGTGCGCGTCGTACCACTCTGGAATGTATGCGCCACCATCCGATTGTCCCTGCAGCAACTTGTACAGCACAAAGTGGCCCACACTTTGCGCTCCCGCAACCGCTTCGGGGTCGTCCGTAGCATCAACCAAGGCCAGCAAGGCCTCGAACATGTGCATCACAGGATTTTGATTGCGCAGACTAGTTGTCGGCCCGAAGTCACGCGGCGCGTCTGGGCGAAAACCTCCGTCAGAATCCCGCAAATTGAGATCGATTTCACGCCACGCATCCAGGGCAGCCCTTAGAAACCGGGGTTCCTTCGTCACGCGGGCCACATGGGATAGAGCGAAAAGTGCAAATGCATGGCCGTAGGTTCGCTTGGCAGGATTGATCACATTTCCCGCTGTGTCGACGCGGTCGAAGAACCCGCCATGCTGCGGATCGTGGAAACGACTTAGCAGAAAATCTGCACCGCGGACCGCCACATCAAGATAGCGTCGTTCCCCGGTGGTTTCATATCCCACCACCATGGTAAAGATCAACCGACTCTGGGTAGTCAAGTCCGTGCCCCTTGACGGCAACGCGTGCCACTGGCGATCAAATGCGCCAGACAGCAGCCCCGAGGGCGTCGGCGCTATTGCCATCCAGTGCGATAGATGTGCATCCAGATCCTTTCTGTGCCACTGGGTCAGAACGGTCTGAGAAACATTCTTTGGGGAGCCGCACGCGCAGAGCAGGGCCGCCACGCAAATTAGGTAACAGAGTGGCATGGCGCGAAATCTCTGGAGAAAGCGGGCGACATTCAGTGCTAAAACTCCCCTTTTCGACGACAGAGTCAAAACTACCGCAACGTCTGCGCCTAGACAAGATCCGCCGGTACCTGAAGTTGCCCATATTCAGGCTTCGATAATGGCGCAGACACCCGCACCGAACATCCTGCAGACAGGCATCCCTGATGCTGGCACCGACGTTTGAGCCCACGTCAGCCAAGCAGAATGCCCTCGACAATAATCCGCTTTGTGACTAGCGTGCATAATCATCAAGCGATCGGCCCGTCATCCCAAGTCGTGGACTTTCATCAAACATCAGCTGTTGCATGTCCGATTTGGGGACTTGGTTTGGCCTCCGAAAGCATGCGCTAGGCTTTGCTGCGTAAGGAGCGACAAGATGAATCCTAAGCAATTCCATTTGCTGGCCACATTGAGCCTGTAGGGAGGGATGATCTGCATCCCTGGACCAGCAACGGCCGATGACCCGAACCAGACCCTTGCGCAGGCCCAGGCACTCTTCAAGCCCTTGCCAGAGGACATGGGCACCAAGGAGTTTCCGCTGCCCCCCGAGCGGGTGACCCTCGGGAGAATATTGTTCTTCGACCCTCGCGGCTCGCTCGACGGCACCGTCAGCGGCTCGCGCTACCACCAACCATCGCTTTATGGCACTGACGCATTGGGCAAGGCGATGGGTGTCAAGGACCGCGAGAATCCCCGCAATGTACCTACAGTCCTCAACGCTGCGTTGAAATTTTCGCCCACTGGCGCGGCGATCGCAAAAACGTCGAGGATCAGGCGACGAAGGCGCTGATCGGCCCGCCGAGCTTTGGGCAAACCGGATTTCGCGGCAGCCATGGCACGCCTCAGGGGCATTGCGGGTTACCTGGCACTGTTCCACAAAGCCTTCCCCGACGCGAAGGACCCAATCAGCCCCGAGAATTTGGGCCTGGCAATCGGCGCCTACGAACGGACCCTGGTGACACCGTCGCCCTTCGACGCGTAGCTCAGAGGCAATATTCATGCTCTCTCGCCCCGGGCCGCTGCTGGCCTCCAGACATTCATCTCTGTCGGTTGCAGCGCTTGCCACAACGGCGTCAACATCGATGGCGGTATGTATCAGAAATTTGGCCTGGTCGAAGACTACTGGCTGGCCACCGGCAGCACGAAAATCGACGCCGGACGGTTCGACGTGACCCAAAATCCAGCTGATAAATACGTATTCAAGGTGCCAAGCCTGCGCAACGTGGCGATGACGGCACCCTGCTTTCATGACGGCTCGGTGGCTACGTTCCGAAGGCGGTAAGCGTGATGGCACGTGTCCAGCTCGCACAAAAGCTTGACGACCGAGCGATCAATGACCTCGTGGCATTTCTGGAAAGCTTGACAGGCCCGCTTCCAGCCGATTTCTCGACCGCACCCCCTTTGCCTCCGGCTCCGTTTGACAGTCGTGAATAATGCCTGGACCCGCTGACCTGAACGGGTACCCGGCCGCGGACGGATTCGGTGAGACGGCGGGCTAAGGTTGCTTTCGGCGCCCAAGCGTCGGGTTTAGTTCAGCGGCCTTGTCGAAATCGGCAACGGCCCCGTCGAAATCGCCCTGTGCTTGCTTGGCAATGCCGCGACGAAGTACGCCGCCGCTAGATCTGGATTCAGTGCGATGGCCCTGCTGTAGTCGGCAATGGCTCCCTCGATATCGCCCTTAAGTTGCCGGGCGAAGCCACGGTCCAGGTATGCCGCAACGGCGTTCGGGTCCAACTCGATTGCCTTATTGAAATCGGCGATACCAGCGTCGACATGATCCTTGAGTTGATTCGCGACGCCGCGATTGTAGTACGCCTCAGCAAGATGGGGGTCCAGCTTGATGGCTTTGGTGCAGTCCGCGATGGCCCCGTCGATATCACCCTTGAATTGCTTGGCCCCGCAACGGATCGCATATGCCGCTGCAAAATTGGGGTTCACCTCGATCGCCTTGGTGTAATCCGTTATGGCGCCGTCGAAATCGCCTTTGGCCGCCTCGGCGTCGCCGCGACGCTCGAACAAACCCGTGCTGAGCCCCGAGCAACCACAAGCCAAAAGGGCTAAAATGATGCTGAAGCCGAAGCCCACGCGCCGTCTCAGCATAATGTGAGAGGCGCCCCCTTCGCTGGTTTCCACCTGCACATTGGAAAATGAGGTCGGCCCCGTCCAAGTGTATCGGGCAAGAAGCGCCACTTCGAATGCCGATGAAGGATGGGCGCGCCGTACAACGAGTGAAAGAAGGCGCGAGCGATCATAAACACTACCTCCGCCGTGCCATCAGATTCAGCCGGATTTCCCATATAAAGCCAAGCTAACAGACAGCATCAGCCACCATGCTTCTGTATAGCACGATGCATATCCGTATCGTGCCCCTCCCCTACTCGCCGGGCCGGGCGAATGCATGCCATTCTTCAGTCAATGGCCGCTGGCGCCAACGAACTCGCCTGACGACCGGCGCTGAAGTAGGGTTTGTCGCTAATCGCTTCTCCCAGTAGCAGCATATTGAAGTGCCCGGCTACACGACCTCACATTGACCCCAAAAAAGGCGTGTGCCATAGTCGCTGGCACGCGCATCGCGAACGGCTCGCCAAGGGGATGCACCATAAACCTGTGCGTCTGAGCCTGATCCAGGGGGCGCCATTTGGTTTTTCTACCACGGTGGCGCCAATCCTGCGATTTAGCTCAATAGATTTCGTCTGCCGCGTTTCGCACGACCGTGTAAATTCTGTAACGCGAGCAATATCAGAGAGGAGCCGTGGCCGTGAGACTTAGATTTGTCCTGATAACAGCGCTTGCGTTGAGCAGCATGCACGCTTACGCCATGGAAGATCCAATTCTGCAACTGATTACGGCTCGCAACCTGAAGTGCCATTTTGGTCCGGGAACAAGCACGCTGTGGCTTGGGGGCCGACAGCGGAGCTCCACCACGCACGGTGGTCAGGATTTCCATCTTGCTCTAATAGACATCCGAAACCAGTCTGCACGTGTGATCGGAAGCATGGGTGCTCGCGATATCAAAGTTCTCCCAGCCAGGGTCGGTCTGTCGTTCGTGGAGCTGACACCGAGTTTTGTTGACCTCACCACGGTATTTCCGATTTATGGAAAGGAACATGACTTCCTCGCGGTCTATACGCGGCATGAGATGGCCTCGGGCGCGTCTATGGCCAAGCAATACTATGGGTCTTGTCAAGTCACGCCGTAACGGCGCCGATTAGTTTCTCGGGACCACGTTGCATCGTTCGGGCAACAAGGTGCTGAACTCGCTCGCGAGAACTGGGACCATCCGACATCGTTCATCGGAGTAGATGACCGTGGGTGACTTTTTTCAGTTTCGCAAAGAACAGGCGAGCTCGTCCGGCATCGGTCGTGCTCATGACACAGATCCCCGAGGTTCGCAGATGCAACAAGATTGCATTTGAAGCATGGCTATGGTCTAATTGCCTTATGAAGCACTACCCCGATTCGCCAAATTTGGTCATCGAGTCTGCTATCCGCGCTGTGGGCGCGCGCGTGACACCCTCCCGGGTACGTGTTTTGCGCCTGCTCCAGTCCGCACCGAGTCCCCTCAGCCACGGGGACATAGAAAAGCGACTGAGTAAGGATTCGCTCCCCGACATCGATTCGGTCACACTCTACCGTGTCCTCGATTGGCTCGCCGATGTGGGCTTGGCACACAAGGCGGCCGATGCACGTGGCGTCTTCTGCTTCAGTGCCGCAAAACCGAATAGCGAACACGCTCAACACCTGCATTTCCGCTGCACCCGGTGTGGCAGTGTCGTATGCCTGGAAGCGTCGCTGCCGCCACCGCCCAAATTGCCCGAGGGATTCCGCCTTACCAGTATGCGAATTGACATCAGCGGCGCGTGCCCCGCCTGCGCGCAGACTCATCCTCACTTGCAGCGACACTCTCAAGAGCACACCGCATCGGTATGAAGCTGCCACGCGCGTTGCGCCGCTGGGTCCTGGGATGCATGATCGTTGCCTTCCTCGGCATCCAGGCCATTGAGTCGACACACCATCATGAATCCGTGGCCTCCGAGGAAGCATGTTCAGTCTGCCAACTCTTAGCGCATCACCCGCTCGACCTGGCTGTGCCCGTTGCCGCCGCCGTGGCGGTGCTGATAATTCTCCTGTTTTTTCTTTCCCAATGGCAACCGGCCTTCCGGATCGCCAAAGCGCGCTGCGCTTCCTACCATCCCCGCGCTCCCCCGTATCGCCCTGCTTAACCGAACCTTCTCAGTTTACTAAGCAAGTTGCCCTGCCTTGTTGATACGAGGCGGATGCGATTCATTCGTGGGAGCAGGAAATGTCATCACTCAAGATGTTGAGGGGCGGCGCCTTGGCGTCGGCCCTGTTATGTAGCATGGTATCCGTAGTGCAAGCGGCACCGATTGCTGCCGAGGATATCCAGGGACAGGTGCAGGATGCCTTGGGACGCCCCATTGCAGCCGCGAGCCTTAGCCTTAAGACTGCAACGGGAACCGTTGTCGGTAGCACGACAAGCGGTGCCGAGGGGCGCTTTGTGTTCTCGGGGATCAAGCCCGGCACCTATGCGGTCGTGGCCAAGAAATCGGGCTTTCAGACGGGAACGGCGATTGTCACCCTGGCAACCGGAACGGGCGCCTCCACCAGTTTGACGCTGGCATCCCAGGAAGCGCTAGAAGTTCAGGTGGCGGCCGCGCGCCTCAACCAGGCGAGGAACGGTTTGTCGCCCAAGACGGGGGGCAGCGTCTACAGTTTCAGCCAGGCGGATATTCAGGCACTGCCGGAGGGCGAGAATACGGCGTTCAACCAGGTTCTGTTGCAGGCTCCAGGCGTCGCGGAGGACTCCTACGGCCAGCTGCATGTGCGGGGCGACCACGCTAACCTCCAATACCGCATCAACGGCGTCATCCTGCCTGAAGGCATTACGGGTTTCGGCCAAGCCCTTGACACGCGCTTTGCTCAGAGCATCAATTTGCTGACCGGAGCACTGCCGGCTCAATACGGCTACCGCACGGCCGGGGTCATTGAAATCGATACCAAGAGCCAGTTTGAACCGGGTGGCCAAATTGACCTCTATGGAGGCAGTCGCGGAACCTTCGAGCC
>JBKQNQ010000192.1:0-11385 GCA_052145875.1 Thiobacillaceae bacterium | reverse complement strand
GACGGCGACGGCGTCCCCGATTACCTGGACAAGTGCCCCAATACGCCGCCGGGAGTAAAGGTGGATGCCAATGGTTGCCCGGTTGAGTCGGCTCCTAAAAAGCTCGTGCTGGAAGGCGTGCGATTCGCCAATGACAGCGCCGTGTTGAATCCCGAGGCTGACGAAATACTGGGAAATGCAGCGTCCACCCTGAAGCAGTGGGGCGACGTGCGGGTTGAGGTGGCCGGTTATACCGACTCGGCAAGCACCCATGCCCACAACTTGGCCCTCTCCAGCCGGCGCGCGGATGCGGTCCGTGATTATCTCATCAGCAAGGGCGTTGATGCTGCCCGTTTGACGGCAAAAGGCTACGGTGACTCCAATCCGATAGCCGATAACGGAACGGCAGAAGGGCGGGGGAAGAACCGGCGCGTGGAATTGATTCCGCAGCAATAGGCGGGACGCATTACTAGTAACGGGGGCCTAGGCCCCCGTTCTTGCTCCTGCAGAGCCTCCCTGTCTATTTTCTAGCTTCCAACGAGCAAGCCAAGGCGACAATTCAGTTACACGCAGGCTCCAGTTGTCCACCGGAGCGCGAGCGCGAAGGACGCAAAGTGAGCGCTTAGCCAAACAGAGGAGAGTCAGTGGGCCGCTTCCCAGTTTGGCCCCACCCCGACGCCAACTTTAAGGGGCACTCGGAGTGCCGCGACACCTTCCATCAACCGCGGCACGGCTTCGGTCACCGCGGACACTTCATTGGCTGGGACTTCCAGCACCAGTTCATCGTGAACCTGCAGCAGCAGGCGCGTCTGCATGTGCTCTTGGTCGAGCCAATTCTGGACCGCTATCATCGATAGCTTGATCAAATCTGCAGCGGTACCCTGCATGGGTGCGTTAATGGCAGCCCGCTCTGCCGCCTGCCGACGTTGCGGATTACGGCTGCCGATTTCCGGCAACGTTAAGCGCCTGCCGAATACCGTTCGGACACTGCCTTGCTCCCGCGCCATCCGCCGGGTCGCGTCCATGTAACGGGCGACGCCGGGATAACGCGCAAAATACCGGTCGATGTAGGCTTGCGCCGCCGCGCGATCAAGGTTGAGCTGCGCCCCTAGGCCAAAGGCGGACATTCCGTAGATCAGTCCAAAGTTAATGACCTTGGCCATCCGCCGTTGATCCGCATTGACCTCCGCTAACGGCACGCCGAACACCTCGGCCGCAGTCGCGGAATGAATATCGCGATCTTCCGCAAAGGCCTTGAGCAAACCGGCATCGTCGGACAAGTGTGCCATAATCCGAAGTTCAATTTGCGAGTAGTCTGCCGAAACAATCACTGCACCTGGCGGCGCAATAAACGCCTCGCGGATGCGACGTCCTTCCGGCGTGCGTGCGGGAATGTTTTGCAGGTTAGGATCGGAACTCGAAAGCCGCCCCGTGACGGCCGTCGCCTGTGAATAACTCGTGTGGACCCGCCCCGTCCGCGGGTGGATCATTTGGGGCAGCTTGTCCGTATACGTGGACTTAAGCTTTGCCATGCCACGGTATTCAAGCAATGCCGCTGGCAATGGATAATCTGCAGCCAGCCCTTGTAACACATCTTCGTCGGTCGAAGGCGCGCCGCCGGGTGTCTTCTTTATCACCGGCAGTTTCATTTCGCCGAATAGAATTTCCTGAATTTGCTTGGGCGAATTTAGGTTGAAAGGTCGGCCCGCAATCCGATAGGCCTGCTCTTCCAGAATGAGCATTTTCTGTCCCAATTCAGCGCTTTGCTTTGCCAGACTATGCCTATCCAGTAGCACCCCATTGCGCTCCATGCGAAACAGGATCTCTGACACCGGGATTTCGATGCGTTCATAGACGTAACTTAGGGCTTCATCTGTTTTAATGAGAGGATAGAGAACGTCATGGACGCGGAAAGTCACATCGGCATCCTCGGCTGCGTATTGGCTCGCGATTTCGACGCTGACCTGATTAAAACCAATATGTGACGCGCCCTTGCCAGCCACATCTTGATAGCTGATGACCTTAAGCCCGGTATGCCGCGTGGCGAGACTTTCGAGGTCATGCTGGTGATGCGCCTCCACCACATAGGACTCAAGGAGGGTATCCTGAACAACACCCCGCAGGCAGATCCCATGGTTGGCGAAAACGTGCCGGTCAAATTTGCCGTTCTGCATCAACTTGGCTCTAGACTCGTCTTCCAGCCACGACCTAAGGCGCGTCAAGACTTTTTCACGATCGAGTTGCGGCGGCGCGCCTGGATAGGTATGCGCCAGCGGAATGTAGGCCGCCTCCCCAGGAGACAAGGCAAACGACATCCCAACAATCTGGCTGTCCATCGAGGAAAGACTGGTAGTTTCCGTATCCAGTGCCACCAATTCGACCACACTGATCTTCTCCAACCAGACTTCCAGCAGCGCCTCCGTCAGAATGGTTTCGTAAGCGGCCCGATGATCTTCGCGTCGCTGCAAAGCCGCCCCATCGCCTTCGTCTGTGTGGCGCGACATGGGCATATCTGCCTTGTCTTCAGTCAGCTCGCGCAACCAAGAGCGGAAGCCAAACTGATCGTATAGGCGCCGTAGCGTTTCCAGGTCGGCCGGCTGCTTTGTGAGCGCGGTCAGCTCGAAAGGAATCGCCACATCCGTTTTTATCGTCAGCAATTTGCGCCCCGTGGGCAACCAGTCCACCACCTTGCGCAAGTTTTCCCCGACCACCCCCTTAATCTCGTTCGCACGACTGACGACATTGTCCAACGTGCCATATTCACCCAACCATTTCACGGCTGTCTTGGGTCCAACTTTTTCCACACCGGGCACGTTATCCACAGCGTCCCCCATCAAAGCAAGGTAGTCGACGATCCGCTCGGGCAGCACGCCAAATTTCTGTTGCACCCCCGCAGCGTCGAGCGTCTCATTGCTCATGGTATTGACCAGGGTAACGTACTTGTTCACGAGTTGCGCCATGTCCTTATCTCCGGTTGACACCACGCTGTGAATGCCTTGTCTGGCCCCTGCGACAACCAGGGTCCCGATGACGTCGTCCGCTTCGACCCCATCGACCACCACGAGCGGCCAGCCGCTCGCACGAATCAGCTCAAACAAAGGCTCGATCTGCACCGACAAATCTTCCGGCATCGGAGGCCGATGCGCCTTGTATTGCGGATACCAGTCCTCGCGGAACGTTTTACCCTTCGGGTCGAACACACAGGCGATATAATCAGCCGCTACATCCTTTTCCAACCTGCGGAGCATACTGATCACCCCGTAGATCGCGCTGGTAGGGAACCCCGCCTTGTTGCGCAAGTCGGGCAAGGCATGGAAGGCGCGATAAAGATATGACGACCCATCCACCAATAACAAGGTTTTAACTGTATCGTTCAAGGAACACTCGCATGCATGAAACCAAACTACCAGAACTCGCCGATCCACGCGGGGCCGAGGAAATCGACTACTCCGCCCGAGAGTCCTGGCGGTTGTTCGGAATTATGGCAGAGTTCGTCGAGGCCACCGAGCGGCTGTCTGCGATCCGACCGGCCGTTTCCATCTTTGGAAGCGCGCGCACGCCGCACGATCATCCTTACTACATGCTCACTGAGGAAATCGCCAGATTGCTGTCCAACTCCGGTTTTTCCGTCATTTCTGGCGGCGGCCCAGGCATCATGGAGGCAGCCAATAAAGGCGCCTATTTTGCGGAGTCCCCGTCCGTCGGCCTGAATATCCAACTGCCCCACGAGCAGCATGCCAATCCTTTCCAGGATATTTCCCAGACTTTTCAGCATTTCTTCGCGCGCAAGGTCATGTTCGTCAAGTTCGCATCTGCTTATGTGGTCATGCCCGGTGGCTTCGGCACGTTAGATGAATTGATGGAAGCCCTGACCCTCGTGCAAACAGGCAAGACCCGCACCATACCCATTATCTTGGTTGGTTCCAAATTTTGGGCTGGGCTGCTGGACTGGTTCAGGGAAAATCTCGTCGGAGAAGGTATGATCAGCGCCGACGACATGAACTTGATCCAGCTCATCGACGATCCCAAGGTCGTGGTGGAGGCCATCTTCAGCCATTACGAAAAACGAGGCTTCATGCCATCGCCCGCGGAACGGGAGATACAGCTGAACTTATAGGCTATTCTGGAAAATGGGAGTGAAATACTCAATGAAAAGACATTCATGGATATTCGCATTGACGCTCGGCCTGACCTTGGGTGTCGGTGCCCCGGTTGGCGCCGCGCCGCCGCCTAATGTCCAACCGGTACCGGATGGCCCGCCCACGGCGAAGGATATGGCCGAGGCTCAGATTACGATTCGCACCATCGGCACACAAAAACAAGAGGAATACCGCCGCAACGGCAAGCTATACATGGTTAAAGTGATGCCGTCGGGGGGCAAGCCCTATTATCTAATTGACAGCAGGGGTGATGGCAAATTCCTGCGGTACGATGGCCCGGCCGCACCGCTCGCGGTACCCCTATGGGTAATCAAGACTTTCTGACTGCCACATCTTTTGGAGGGGTTACGCCCCGTATCGGGTAATATTGGACATCTGCACATTTCCCTGACGTCATGTCTGTATTCACCGCAGTCAGCCCCGATGAGGCACGGGCGTGGCTGAAAAACTTTGTGCTGGGCGATCTCGTTGAACTGAAGGGTATTTCCGACGGTATCGAGAACACCAATTATTTCCTTACAACAACCCATGGTCGCTATGTCCTGACCCTGTTTGAGAAACTGACAGCCCAGGAACTGCCCTTCTTCGTTGGTCTCATGGCTCATCTATCCAATCACGGGGTTCCCTGTCCTCGCCCCGTTGCGGATCTAAACGACTGCATGGTGGGCGGGATAAATGGCAAGCCTGCCGTGATTGTCAGTCGACTTGCCGGGAAGCCCGTGAGCGATCCAACCCTTGCACAATGTACCCAAGTGGGTGAAGTTCTCGCAGACCTACATCTGGCCGGTCGAACGTATATGTCCCCTATGGCCAACCCACGCGGTACTCAATGGCGCGAGCAAGTTGCTCCGGAGGTTCGCCCTTACCTGAGTGCGGAACGCGCCGCACTCCTCGATGAGGAAATGCGCTTCCAGTCACGTCAGTCCTACATGAATCTGCCTCAAAGCGTGGTCCATGCGGACCTGTTTCGTGACAACATCCTGTTTGACGGTGAGATGCTGGGCGGCGTCATTGATTTCTACTTCGCATGCCACGATGTCCAACTCTACGATGTCGCGATTGCGGTCAACGATTGGTGCATCGAGACGAGCGGCAGTCTCGACGAACAACGGACAGTGTCATTGTTGCAGGCGTACCACGTTCGCCGACCGTTTACCCTAGCAGAGCGATCTGCCTGGCCCGCGATGCTGCGCCTCGCCGCATTGCGCTTTTGGCTCTCGCGCCTGTTTGATCTCCACTTTCCACGACCTGGCGAACTGACCCACGCCAAGGATCCGGAGCATTTTGGCCGTATCCTACAAAGCCGGGCGAGTCGCCACGATCAATGGCAAATGCTATGGCCGTAAACGAGGACATACCCCGCCGATTGTCCGCGTCGGCCGGTCTCAAATGGGTGACCGGGGCCTTCAAACTGTTTCGTAAGAACCCACTGCTGCTTAGTGCGACGTTCGGCTTGTTCATGGGCGCACTAATTGGGGTTGACCTCATCCCATTGATCGGGCCCGCATTCACCGAGATCCTCACCCCCCTGATGGTGGCTAGCTTCATGGCTGCGTTTCGTGCCCTGGATCAGAATGACGACCTGGAGCTGCCCCACTTTCTCGCCGGTCTTACCACCCGCCCGCTACCCTTGGCCATGGTCGGCGCACTATATCTCGCGGCATTGCTGTTAATTGGTAAAGTAATGCAGCTGCTAGGGCTTGACATGAAGGCACTCGGCGAAGCGACGAACCACGGCGACGTCGATGCGATGATGACGCTCCTGCAGCAGGGGGGGGTGGCGTTGCTGATTGGGGTGGCACTGCTAACCCCGGTCCTAATGGCAACGTGGATGGCACCGCCGCTGATACTGTTCGGAAACGCTGCGCCCCTGCAATCCCTGGCCATCAGTCTTAAGGCTTGCGCGCGCAATGTGCTGCCGCTTACCGTTTATAGCCTCGTGCTGCTGCCAGTCTTGCTGTTCGCTGGAATGATCCCCATGCTATTGGGCATGTTGGTCGCCGGGCCCATCTTGATGGGGTCCCTCTACACGGCCTATCAGGACATCTTCGCCGTACGGCCAGCATCCCTCGAAACGCCGGGAGAGTAGCCTCCGCCTCAGTCACCCGCTGGCATTTGCCAGCGGCGTCGCCAGAGCAACCTCTGGCTGGCTTCAAGCGAAACCTCCGTCACCAGGGCTCGTGGTTCGTGACAAAAGAGATTTAGACTGATGCTCCCCGCAAACCCCCGTAGTTACGTGGGGTCGAACATTGTCCAAATTTTAGTGACATTTAAGACTTGGACTATCCGGTTTACAGCAACATGGCAGTGTGACTTTAAAGATTTAGACTGCCGCCAGAATCTCCATATATATCATTATGTTGCTCACATGAGCGGGTTCTCGATCTTGGGACTTCCTTTGGTCAGCGTTAACAAATTCCGGCGTGACCTTGAAAGAAGCAAATCGGCCATGAGCAGCCTGTCGCTGTTGGGCTAGTAACGGCAGAAAAGAACCAGCTGCGGACGTTGGCTAGCGTAGGCGCGACAGGCAAGTCGTCTGCCATTAGCGACAGTCCAGGTATGGCTAAGAGTTGCGTCTGTGGAGGTCAGCTTTTAGTTTCGGCGAACGAATGTGCAGATTGGCTGAGCCGCTGATCAGGGGGCGAACGTTAGCCCATTGAGGTGCTAGCCTGTAGAAAATACACATGGCGGGGCAACCATGGAAGGTCAGGAAAAAGGCAAACTGGGCAAGGCCCTGCTCTGGCTGGCGTTCGCGGCCGCGCTGCTGGCCATTCTGGCCTGGGCGGCGCTGCGGCAGACCCCGCGGCTGGACATCCGCAGCGACCACCCGAACTGGCTGGAATGGTTCCAGTACCCGCTGGAAGCTAATGCGTTTCGGCGAAATCCAAGCTTCGAAGACGTCGGAGGTATCTTCCTTCTACCCGACGGCCAGCGCGGCTGGGCGGCGGGATTGGGCGGCACGATCCTGGCGACGCGCGACGGCGGCGCCACCTGGCAGGCCCAGGCCAGCGGCACGCGGGAAAACCTGATTGGCCTCACGATGAACCTGGACGGCCAGCGCGGCTGGGCGGCGGGAACGAACGGCACGATCCTGGGGACGCGCGACGGCGGCGACCGTTGGCAACCCGTCCTGTATGCCTTTTACCCCGCCCCGTGGTTCTGGCTGGTGGCCGCGCTAGTGCTGTGCGGGGGAGGCTTCCTGGTCTGGCGCACGCTGCGGCCGGGCGTGGTGGCGGGTATAGCAAGTATGTCGGTGAGCGACGACCCCATCGATAATGCCGCTGCCGACCGCCTGGGCCACGCCAAGATCGCCCGTGCCCTGGCCGCGTTTCTGCGCAACGAGGGCACCCGGCCACCCCTGGTCGTGGCGGTGGAAGCAGCTTGGGGCGAGGGTAAGACCTCACTGATGAATTTGCTGAAAGGCGAGCTGGAAGGCGCTGGCGTGCGTTGCGTCTGGTTCAACCCCTGGCACCACCAGCAGGAGACGGTGTTGCTGGCGCCCCTGATCCAGGCCATCGAGGGTTCCGGTTTCCCCCCCATCTGGTCGCCGGATGGATTGCGCTACCGCTGGCGCCTGCTCGAAACTCGCTCGCGCAAGCAGCCACTGACCGTGACTTTGTTCCTGGTACCGGCGGTGGCCTTTGCCTCCCTGTTCACGATGCTGATAATGTACCTGGCGGTTTGGCTCTGGGAGAAGGCTGCGGCGCAGGGCGACGGCGTGCTGACGGCCTTCGCAGCGCTGCCGAAGGTGTTGGCGGGAGGGCTGGTTAGCGCCCTTGAAGGCCTCATGGAGAGCGGCCTGGGCCAGGCCCTGCTGGCGCTGAAAGTCACCGAGCTGGGCAAAAGCTTCCTAGAGATGGCCTATATTCACCCCCAGGCCTTTTCGCTGATCCTCCTGGGATTGTTGGGTGTAGGGCTGATCTGGCTGCTGCACGGGATGTTCCTGGAACCCTTCCCCTTATCCGCGGGAGCCCTGCTGGCCACGGTGAACGGCAAGGCGAGCCTGAACCAGGCGGAAGATCAGGTCGCCTTCCGCAACCGGTTCCGCCAGTATTTCCGCGAGGCTGCCGAGGCCTTGCTGCCCCGGCCTCTGGTGATCTTCATCGATGATTTGGACCGTTGCGGCCCCAAGCAGACCCTGGAGATGATGGAAGCCATCAATTTCCTCGCCTCCAATGGCCCCACGGTGCTGGTCTTGGGCATGGCGCGGGACATCGTGGAGGCCAATCTGGGCGAGGCCATGAAAGAGACCGCCGACGCCCTGGCAAGCGCAGAAGGGATCAACGTCGAAGACAAGAACGCATTGGCGAAGCGTCGGGGTGAACACGCCCGCCACTACCTACGCAAGCTGATCCAGTTACGGGTCAAACTGCCTCGCTTCAGCCAGGCGGATCGCCAAGCGTTGTGGAAGGAAAGGCCCACACGGAACTCATTCGAGCAGACCTGGGATTGGTTGCAGAAGCGGGGGCCATTTCTGGCGGTGTTGCCCCTCCTGCTGCTGGTATCCCTCCTGGTGACGGCATTGTTCCTGGCCGCGGCTAAATGGGATGACACCGTGAAGCGGCACAAGAACGAGCAGGCCACCAGTTTTCAGGCACAGGCACTGGCCCTGCGCGGACAGGAATTGACCCTCGTGGCACGGGTGGAGGCACTTCGCAAGCAGGTGGACGGCAGCGCCGTAAACGAGCCGGTCAGTGCAAAGACAAGAACGGCTAAAACGGTGGTCATGCAGGCTGCCGACCCTGAGGCCAAGGCAAGGCTGGCAGAAGCCGACAAGGCCCTGGAACGCTATGGCGCAACAGCTAACCGGTTTGTGGAAGCCCTGCACAGCGATCCCGGCGACAATCGGACGCAAATGCTGGATCGGGAGGGGGATAACTTGAAGTTGGCGGAAGGTGAAATCGCCAGCCTGACTCCCGAATTGCCGCAGCATCCACTCGCGGCAACTCAAGCCAGGACGGAAGCGCAGCACGGCAACCGCTTGCAACCCACTGCCAAGGACCAGATCGGATTGGGCCGGGAGACTTCAATCAGGGCCGTCCTACTGCCCGAATCAGGCCTAGCCCTGGCCCTGCTTGCCGGATTGTCCGTCTATGCCTGGCTCAACGCCGGACGCTACGAGCGCAAGGATTCCGTGGACTTTACGCAGGCGATTGCCGTGTGGCAGAATCTGTTCGACGTGGTGCCGGAGCGGCAGACCCCACGGGAGTTCAAGCGTTTCCTCAACCTCACCCGCTACGTCGCGGCCCGCCTCAACGACGCGGAGCCTGAACCCGGGTTGGTGGGCCAGCTAACGCGCAGACTTGGTATAGCGCAGAAGACCGTGGAAGAGCGGCAGCCGGAGATGGGTGAAGCCCGGGTGGTGATGCTGTCAGCGATCTTTCATGCCCGGCCACGTGATGATCTCTCGCTATCGGATTTGTTCGGCGGCAGAGGATGGCAAGATAAGGTTCCGAGCGATGTCCTGAGGCCTTTTATCGACAAGATGATGGCACTGCAAAAACAGGGTGCACCGCCCTCCGATCCAACGGACGACGAAATCCATCGCTTTGAAACAGCCTTGGGCGAGTTCGTGGAAGACGAAGGGAAACCTGCAAAGTTGATGATGAATGCAGTGTAAGAGCAGCCCGGTTATTGAAGATGGACTTACCTGCTGCGCGCGCGCCTCGGTCAGCTATCCACTATCAAGATGGCCAGCCAATTCTCGATTCTAGCCGAGTCCGAGTCCGAGTCCGAAACGTGCGATCCCCGAAGCTGACCCTCACATGAACTGACACCACCATGTTGACTGTATCTTGAGCCGAACTCCAGCAGTTCATGATGGGCCAACCGGGCGACAGCTTCGAGGCGAAAGCCGTCTGTGGAATAGCGAAGGCCAACGACCGCATAGTCGTTATCGGCCAGATCGCGATCAGGGGCGCCACCGATCCGAACAGGGCCAAGTGGCCGTTCGTTCGGGACGAGTTCATAGCTATCAATGCCGCCTCATCAGACCTCAGTTCGTTCTTGTTGCCTGCTATCCCAGGTTTCGAGCTTGCAAGACCTTGAGTATTTGCTCCCATTGCCCCCCGCGCTGCCACTTCCGGTAATAGGCGGTTGCGTTGCACGAGTCGCCGGCCTTGTATCTCATCTTTCGCCAGGGAACGCCGGAACCCATCTTCTCGACAATTCCGTCCAAAATTGCTCGCGGGCTGTGCCTCTGGCCAAACTGCGATCCAGGATTCTTTGACGTGATGATCGCAGCTATCTGCACCCATTCTCGATCCGTTATCTCCCAACGGCCGTTCACTTTGGATAGTGAGGACTCTGACAGCGGATCTGGCTTTCGATTGCGCCCACGGCGTCCCTCACCTAAACCGGTCCCATTGTGAAAATCGATGAGTCCCCTATGGCCGTGCGCAAACTCATAGGGAAGCTCATCTGTATTGATCTGCATGACTGTGCATTCTGTGACGTGGCAGGTGTTCGCATGCTGCACCCCCTTAACCACAAAGCGAATCTTCCCCAGCGGCAGGTCTATTGAAAGCCGCCCATTCTGGGCATGTCTGCTTGCGCTATCCCATAGGTTGTGGGCGCTCGAAAAACACCAATACCAGGAGAGGGGCTGCCTGATGGTGCCCATTCGCTGCGAATGGGTATCGATGGTTCGGCGAAGGAAGTGAACGTTTGGCTCACCACTTGTGAACCCCGGGACGCACACGCGGATGCAAATCGTGGCCCCGACCTGCAATATCTCCCCAGGTCACTCTGGCTAGTTGGCCTAGGGCATCTCGGTCAGGCCTATGCGTGGACGCTTGGAATGCTGCCCTATCCGGTGGATGACCGGCCTAATCTTGTGCTTCAGGACTTTGACAAGGCCGCAACGTCGAATCTCAGCACCTGCCTGCTGCTGAAAGCAGACGACCTCGGGAAGCGCAAGGTTCGGCTCGTGGCAGAGCGCCTGGAATCAGTCGGCTTCACGACCAACCTTGTAGAGCGCCAATTCGGGCCCCATCACCAAATCCTAGACGACGAGCCCACGACCGCCCTGTTCGGGGTCGATAACATTGCTGCGCGTCGGGACCTCGATACTTCAGGATTCGCAATGACCGTGGAGGCGGGCCTGGGCAGCGGCTATCGCGATTTTCGCAGTATTCGCATCCACACATTCCCCGGGCCGCGCAAGGCGTCAGAAATTTGGACTGCCGCGTGCGCATCCCAACCAGCGGTAGAGTTGAATGACGTTTACAAGCGGCTCGCAGAGGAA
>JBKQNQ010000191.1:0-3593 GCA_052145875.1 Thiobacillaceae bacterium | reverse complement strand
CCTTGTGGCCCCGGCAATTTCGGGTAGATGGCGCCGGAGAGGAGCCGCGGGCCCGCCTCGTCCTGCGTCGCCTTGGCGACCAGAAACATCATCCACAAATAGGCCGTGAAGTACACCTGAGCTTCATCGTTTTCAGCTCCGGTATTCAGCATCTCCTCAAGCTGTAGGAGCAAGCCATTGCTTTGGTTTGCGGCAAACGCATTGCCCCGGATCAGCGCGGCCTGTGCATTCGCGATTTCCAATAGACGCAACGGGGCAGTTGGATGGGAATCAGATCGCGCCTCTTCGAGGCCGGTGGGTTCAACCGCATTCGCGTCCGTCGATACGGTGGGTTTTGCCCTCCCTAGCACAAATGGCGCCCATCGCAGGGCCGCACGAAGCTTAACGCGGTCTGCTCCCCTCCCGTTTGCCGTGGTCTTGACCGAAAATGCTTCCAGTGCAGGCGTCCCGCCATTCGACACGACTTCGAGCAGGGGCAGCGAGTTGTTTTCATCACCATAGGCGAACTGAAATGCATACGCCCCTTGCCATTGGGCGCAGCGACAAATCGGTACGCTCGGTCCCCACATTAGCCAGGTAATCCATTGGGACGCCTGCAGACTCGCAAAATTGCCAGCCTTGTCGTCCGCATCCGCCATCGCCCGGGGAAAAGCCTGCAATACGGGTTTCCAGTCGTTATCAAAGCGTGCCATCAGGCCGGCAACGAGGAATTGCGGCGCAATGAAGCCCGCCTGCACGTCGATCTGAGCAAGTGTGCGGGTGGCATCGATCTTTTCCGGAAAGGCTTGACTGGTTCTGACCAGATTTTCGAAGTACCTTTGCCAAAGATGCTCGCGGTCGCGCGCCCACATGAAGAAGATCGGTTCGACTTTGATTCTCACCCGCGAATAGTCACCCCCCTTTTCAGCGCCCTCTTTGAGTCCAATCAGCAGATCGCTGGACGCTTCATTGAGTGACTGCATGAGTGCCGTCGGCGATGTCGGGTCCTCGAAGCGAAACAACTGGAACTCAACAAAGAAACGTACCGCATGATACAAGCTGAGCCCACGCAAGCTCGTCACTTTCGCGATGCTATCGACCATTTTAGCCGTCAAGCTGCCGGTTGAAGTCGCGTCAAGAGACCTGAGCAACGCTTCGGAAAGCAGGTCACGCGCTAATTGCCGCTGTGGCCCTGACGCACTAATGAAGGGGTCGTTCACCTGCCGAGTGATTTCCTTCACAATATCGGCGACCATTTCTTCAGCCTTGGGATCGGTGGGGCTACCGTAGCTGGCAAGGGATCGATCGCCCCGGGGAAATCGCTCGATCTGGCTCAGCCAAGGCACTCCGTCGCAGGGATAATCCCCTACG
Organism: Thiobacillaceae bacterium; assembly: GCA_052145875.1. Taxonomy (GTDB): domain Bacteria; phylum Pseudomonadota; class Gammaproteobacteria; order Burkholderiales; family Thiobacillaceae; genus DASQBT01. The sequence continues at coordinate 2,243 of JBKQNQ010000191.1, read as the reverse complement.
AGTACTACAAACAGACGAAGTCCCGCCTGGTGGCGCTCAAGAATGTGCGGCAGCTCTTCCATTTGGATGAATGGAGAGTTCATGAATCTCAGGCTAACGAGAAGCAGCGCGGCATCCGCCTCGAGCAATCCGGTATCAATCTCGTTATTCCATTTGTCGCCCGCGCGAATCTTGTGCTCGTCAATCCAAATATCAAAATTGGAGGACTTCAGCATGCCATAAAATAATTTGCACCAATCCTCATCTTGGTGACTGTAGCTGACGAATAACCGTATTGGATTGCTCACCTGCCCCTCCGCTTCCTTACTCGATAACCCACTGCGCATCTCGACCGGAAAAAATCAGCAAAATGCAGTGGAACGCTTCCGACTGGCCGTGGTTTTCCCCCTAAAGCGTGAAACTGAGGCGACACAAACGAGTCGCTGAGAGCAAATCGTCCACGACTCACGGGCGTCGTTTGGCGACCCTTATGGTATTTATAGTGGCTGTTACGCGGACTTTAAGCGGTACGGCAAACTTGGCACCATCTTTTCCTGATCCTTCGACATCCGTATGCACTTGCGCTTTGCTCAGTGGCAATATGGCCGGGCAACGTTAGTCGTGTCAAACTGACTATCTGGAGCAACTCATTATCAAGGTCCCCGCACTGCAAATGTCGTGGCGAGGAATCTTGATCCCGCGCAGGTGCAAACCTTTTTGTCCCCTGCCAAGCGAAGAAACGGAGATTGGAACGTCGCGTACCGCTCCCAGAAGGGCCAAAAAGACAATGGAAACCCATGGAAATTTTTCGCCTTCCCCTATGCCTAGGCTGGGCGACTGGAAGCTCTTGACCCGATCTGGGTTACGGCTAGAAATGACCACACAATTTGACAGCGAAATATTCGAGCGTTTTTTCGAAGCTTACGATCGTGCTTTCATCCTGCCCAATGAAAAGGAAGAGAAAACGGGATTCCAGGATGCTCTGGCGTTGAACCAAGGCTCACTGAGCGCACAACTGGTCCGCACTTATGGTCCTTTCAGAGAAGTCTGTTTGCTCGCGTTCGACGGGCCCACGGTCGTGGGTGGCGCGAACTTCTTCGTGGCATCAGCGACGGATCGTTCAGGTGGCCAGTTCGTTACAAGTAACCTGAATTACGTGTACACGACCCCGGAGCAACGTGGACGCGGGTATTTCCGACCCCTGCTGGATTCGATCACACAAGTGATTCAAGACTTATTTGTCGGTGTCTATGGTTCCGCGACCCCGGTACTGGTGTTTATCGAGCAGAACGACCCGTTTCGCTTGAGTGCCGCACAATACGAGCTGGATACCCGTGTAAGCGGGGTGGATCAGTTCGAGCGCCTCTACATATGGGCACGTGTGGGCGCGCGGCTCCTGCTGCATCCTTATGTGCAGCCCGCCCTATCCGATTCTCAGGCAGCAGACGAGACCCTGGTGTACTCGGTCCTCGACAAGGATCGGACTACCGTGGACCCGGAACTACTGAAGCAACATCTTGAGCGCTTTTTTGCAGTCTCCATCTTGAAGGGACAGCCCCTGGAAACGAGGCCGATCGCCTTGGCGCAACTGGCACGGCTTGATGAACTTGCAAAGGCGCATCAGATCATTGGCGTTTTCGATCCGACCCTGTGGCTGTCCAAATGCCTGGCCCAGACCGATCGCTTTGCCCAGTGGGTACAGCGACCCAAATCCCTCATCGAGGCGACGGGGCTAATCGGAGACGGCGCCTAGGCATCATCGACGCCGGAACAGGAGCAATGTCGTTTCATTCCAATAGCGAGTCTGTCTCGTGATCCCGAGGAATCAGTCCATGTATTCCAAGCACTTGATACCCCTGATTGAGTCGAAACGCCCCCACAAAATCCTCTCGATCGACGGAGGAGGAATCCGGGGCGTGATTGCCATCGAAATTCTGGACAAGATCGAGCGCACGCTCCGGATGCTGTCGCGAAATCCACAATTACTGCTCGGGGAATATTTTGACTTTATTGGAGGAACCAGCACGGGGTCGATCATTGCTTCGGCCTTGTCATTGGGTTTTTCGGTCGCTGCGATTCGCTCGTTATACGAAGAAAATGGCGAGAGGATGTTTAGCCGAGCCAAGTGGCCGGTGCGTTTCTTCTTTAACAAGTACCAGGATCAGGTGTTGCGTGATCTCCTTCGGCGCCAATTTGGTGAACACACCTTAATGGGTTCTGAGCAACTGATGACGCTGTTGCTTGTTGTGCTAAGAAATGCCACC
>JBKQNQ010000190.1:0-37378 GCA_052145875.1 Thiobacillaceae bacterium | reverse complement strand
CGACCACGGGCCTTACACGCTGGCCCCCGATTGAAACCAAGGAAGCGGATTGGGTCGGCGCCGAGTCTCTCAAAGAGATGCATGCCTCCATCATGTTCATGCTATCTATCTGGACGCATCCCAATTGCCAGGGGTTTTCACTGTGGTTTGGTCAACATCCGTGTCTGCCCTGCGTGAATACCCTCCTGGGCAAGCTGTCGTCCGCTGGTTACGCAATACTGCCAGAATCTGGCAGGCAGCCTGATTCACCTTCAACCACCCACAGGGGGGCCAGCGCATCACACGGAATACAGATTCGTACATGGGCGCCGTTCCCGCTTTATTGATCTTGAGCCTCGCACCTCGAGACTTGGTCGGCTCCCACAGAAAGCGAAGTCATGTCATCGACTCGTCTTGGCAGTTCATGGTGCGCTACGGAAAGTTCGCCTCACGATCCCTCTGAGGCCCTCCGCGCTCCAGAGTTGATCAGGCCTGTCCACTGCCGTATGCCACTGTCGCTAACGTGTCAAAAAACGGAGCGCTGACGCAACCGTTCACGCATGCCTGGCGGAGACGGTCTCCAGCAGGCAGCGTCCAAACGACGGTCTCCACGGACGTTGAACGGGTCTCCATGAACTGTTAGGATGGGCGTGGTGCCCTTCGTAACCACAAATGGAGCCTATCATGCAAAAAGTCATGCAAGAAGTAGCCGTAACGTTGTCACTTGCCCTTGGTCTGGTTGCCGGTGCGGCGACCGCAGATGATGTTTCCACTGCGTCCAAATTCGTTGGCAACGCGATTCAGTCTAATCCCAGTAACCCGAGCACCTGGAGCGCGCTCGCAAAAGACCCGAATCTGGCCGCCAACGCCATGATCGTGGTGGTGGACCCTGCCACCCTTGCAGCTATGATGAACTGGGGAATGAACCCTGCCGCGTACACCCAAATGGGTCGGACCGCGATGAACCCGGGCAAGGCCCAGACGTACACGGTGTTCATGGATCCCAATTTGTATGCGAGATGGATGGCAGCATCCATGAACCCCAACTTCTACATGACCATGGCATCACCCTTCATGAATCCCAATACCGACATGAAGTGGGTGATGGCGCCCACGGATCCGCGAATGTGGAACGCCGGCATGCAAATGATGAACCCAGGCCTATACGCCAACTGGATGAACGCGCCGATGAATCCCGCTAACATGCAGCTGATGACGGCCCCGATGAACCCGGCTCTCTACGGCAACTGGGCAAACACTGCAGTCAATCCTCAAACGTATGGTACGTGGGGTGGATTCGTGAATCCCAGCACGTACACGAACGCTGCCCAAGGACTTATGACGCCGCCCCCGGCGCCCGCTCCAGCCGCGGCACCTGCCCCCACTGAGGCCCCCGCCGCGGCAGCCGCCCCCACCGAAGCCCCTGCGCCGACCCCCGCACCCACCGAAGCCCCCGCGCCGGCCCCCGCACCCGCGCAGTGAGGGCACCTGCAGCACCGGGCCCTGCGCCATGTCCAGCAGGGTTTTAGCTGAACGCGTTGATCTGCCAATTAAAGGCCGCTAACCCATGGGGAGGCGGCCTTTTTTTATATACGGCAACAAGATACCCCAAGCCTGTGCCACGTCGCGCCGGCCCGACGCCGTTGCCGTCTTGCCTCCGTTATCGCATAAGCCTGGGGCGTTAGGTTTGTGGGGATGGTGCGTGAGTCCGGGGATCGCATTACCACCACACGATCGAAGCCCAACTGGCGGGCGGGTCCGCGCTCGCTGCCCAGGATTGGCTGCCACAACCGCCATGTACGTGGGGCCGAATTCGGCCTTCATCGTACGAAACTGGTGCCCCCTGCATTTGAGAATTGGGTCTTCGCGAATGGCCCTGCCCGCCTTGGTGCACCGGGTTCAAGAATTAGCAGGCCCACCTAGACATCACCATGAAGCTGCCGGTTCACCAAACGTATGCCGAGCGCCACGTTGGAGGCGGGGCCACAATGGGCGGTGATGGGGTCGGAGTCGCGATGAAAGCTGGTGGGTCTTGCGACCTCAACACCGGGGCCAACCAGATCGCCCTGCAGGGAAACATTGGTCAAGTCAGAATGGCGATTAACTTAGCCTCTTAGGTTGGATGAGAGACTTAATCGGCACCGGGCATCACTCAAGACCGGAGTTGCTTCAGGTATCGGCCGCGCGTCAGCGCATTGACAATGGTCAACACTCGCTCCAGTGTCAATTCGGGAAATCTGCCTGCCAATTTCGCCATCTCGAATGCCCCATCGTGCTCCGCGAGCCACCGGAAAGTCGCCACCAAGGGCGCTGGAACTTCCAGCTGGAGCGGAGTCTGTTCGAGGCCATCCTCATCACGCACCACAATCCTGACAGCGCTCTCGCCTTTGGCCCTCGGCTCAAATATCATGCGCGCCTCCGAACGGCGTTGAAAACGGCTCGTCGCGTCCATTCTGTTCAGCAGTTCAGTTTCACTCAAGCGCGTGAGCTGCGCATCTTCAAAGGTTAAACCCGCTGTAATTCCAGGCCAGTCCTGCATCAGTGCCTGCCACTGCTCGCGTGCCCTCTCTTGATCCGGCCCAGAACCCCAGGCGCCGTAAAGCGGCCGCCGCCACCGGACATCCCCCAACATTTGCAGCCGCAGCACTTCGAGCGCACATTCGAATGCCGCAGGGGTACGAACCACGATGCTCACCGATAGGGAATCCTCGCCCGACTCGGTGTAGTGCCAGGTACCACGCGGCATAAACAACACCGTACCCGGTTTCATGTGCAGCGTCTCGAATTTGCCCTTGGCTGGGTCGGGAAATCCTGCGGGGACCTGAGGATATAAATCGTCGAAGCACGGATCGCCCGGATTGAATTGCATGCCCCACGGCTGCTCGATGTCCGGGGCCTTGGCAATATGGAAACGCTTCTCGCCCTGCAACTGGATCGAGAAGACCTCCTCCGCATCGAAATGACACGTTACGCCGTTGTTTGGCGGTGCCGCGAAAGCGCCAATGCGCGCGGTCCGCGCCGGTGCCCCGAGTTCCTTTTCCAGCTGCCGGAGCAACTCCTCCAATGCCGGGACCATCGCGACGATGTCCACCATGTAAAGACTCAGTCCCATACGCAGCAGCAGGGCGGGGTTGGCTTTCTCCATGCCGAGGGTCCGGGTGCTAGTGGCCGCGTTGCCAAAAGTCAACCGCCCGCGGTAGGTCGCCGCCAACGCCCCGATGCTTTGCAACTGGGGCACACGCAGGGCAGCGGGCAGCCGATGGGGACTGCCATGCGCCACGTAGGCCTTATCTGGCCAATGGAGCCTCAGAAAATCGTGTGCCGAATTTGGCGAGAGCAGCGCGGTAAGGATGGGGAATGCGTTAGTCATGTTGGATGTTCCTCGGTAAGGCCGCATCTGGGCCAGGTCCTGCCGCTGCCTTGGATATGATTCTAGCAGCCGCAATTGCCCCCCGACTGAAACACCGGATTTAGGGCAAGCAAGCAGGAACCAACTGAGCCGCGCTCAAATGATGTGGGGCACGCAAACCAGCACCTGCCCCCCGGTTGCACATGGCATAGCTCTGGCTATGACGGTTTGGCAGCTAACTGTGGGGTTAACATAGCATCATCGGCGTTGCACTTTGGCCGTCAAGCGCCCGGTCGAGATGCCAATGACGATGTTCGGAATGGTCAGTCGTGTTCGTCACCGGTATCGTTACGCCGTCCTGTTTCTGATGCGAGTGGCGATGACGAGCAGGCAACTCGGGGCTGGGCGAGAAGCTCTATGGCAGCCCGAATCGCCGGGAGCTGTTATCCGGCGCACCACTTGAGTAACATCATTGGGGCGCTGCCTTCTTAGCTCTCGGGGTTAAGGTAACCTTGGAGCCGGTCGGGCGCCGCGAGGAGAATTGAAAATGGCAAAGGGAAAGTTCAAGATAAGGTGGCTGAGCGAACCGGAGGAGCACAATTACACGGCGGCGAAATCGTATTTGAGCCTCATCTATGATGAATCATCGGCAGAGCCCTACGTAGAGAAATTGAGGCGCGCGCCAATATGCCAGTTCAAGGCAAAGGACATTTTCAGGGCATCCGGTCTATCGCTGCTTGGGATCAGCAATTCCCACGTTGAAAAGGATCAACGGAAAATCGAATCTGGCGAAGAACTGTCCCCCCTTCTCCTGGTGCGGGATTCTGCCAGAGGCAAGGTCATCCTCGCCGATGGCTATCATCGGTTGTGCGCAATCTATTCGTTTGACGAGGACGCGATCATCTTGTGCAAGATCATCTAAATCGACCCAGCCGCATGCAACTGTGAGCGCACCCAGCCGACCATTGCGTGATCAGCCGCCCCTGACCGACGTTCAGGTGACCTACCCGGTCGATCCGAATGCCGAGGCGCAGGGTGCCCAGATTGCCGGACGCCGCGATTGGCGCCACGCGATCCAACTCGATTGCGAAGCAGCTTGGGCAACTACCGATAATCCAGCGCGCTGCCAGCGCAACCACGGATGCGATCCACGAAGCGATAAGATGACGCCGATTACGCTCACCGACCGAGCCGCCATGCGATACTTCCCCCCTGAGTCACCATCCCACCCTCTGGCAGACCAGCAACCGGTGTGGCCAAACCCGACGCGCTTCCGATGCGGCCGTGGTCATTGCAGCGCAAATACCCAGCGAAGCCTGCCGGCGGCAAGACGGCAAAACTAAACCTCACAAACCCAGTCCCAGAAGACGGTCCTCAAGTAGAATCTAGTACCGCAATTGCTGCGCCCTAAAGGAGAGCAAAATGACCTCGCAGTTTGGCTCGATCGGTATCCTCATTCTCATTCTGATAATCGTGAGCTTCTTATTCTCTGCGATCCGCATCTTCCGAGAGTACGAGCGAGGGGTTGTGTTCGCTTTGGGGCGCTTCTGGAAGGTGAAGGGACCCGGGCTTGTGATCATCATCCCGGTAGTCCAGCAGGTGGTCAGAGTGGATCTTCGCACCGTGGTGCTAGAGGTCCCCACGCAAGACGTGATTTCTCGAGACAATGTGTCGGTGAAGGTCAGCGCGGTCGTATATTTTCGCGTGATAGATCCACAAAAGGCGATTATCCAGGTGGTCGATTACCGCAATGCAACCAGTCAATTGGCGCAGACCATGTTGAGATCGGTGCTGGGAAAGCATCAGCTGGATGATATGTTGGCAGAACGGGAGAGACTCAACCTCTCCATCCAGCAGGCACTGGATGCTCAAACGGATTCGTGGGGGATCAAAGTTGCCAATGTCGAGATTAAACAGGTCGATCTGACGGAATCCATGATTCGGGCGATCGCGAGACAGGCTGAGGCCGAGCGCGAGCGGCGGGCAAAAATCATCCACGCGGAAGGCGAATTGCAGGCATCCGAAAAACTGTTCCAGGCCGCCCAAATACTGAGTCAGGCGCCGCAAGCAATAATGTTGCGTTACCTTGAGACACTCACGGTTATTGGTGCTGACAAGAATACGACCGTTGTGTTTCCGCTTCCGATGGATCTGCTGGCCCCCTTTCTGAAGCAGCATGAGAAGCCGGCGCCGTAGTTTATGCTGTGGCGGTGCCGCACCCGTGCGACGTGCGACCGGGCGCCCCGAGGCCCGGCCTACAACGCAGCCAAGTCAGCGGCTTAAAGTGACGGAAGAACAATGGCTCGATCGGTGCGTCGAATCCCGCCGCGAAAAAGAGATGGCACGCGGGCCTAAACCGACAACAAGAATTGAGGTTGGCTCCCCATTCGGCCTCTCGGTGATTCTCCCTGACTTGGGAAATGCCAAGCTTAATTGCGGAACTACCCAATGCTGCCCGGCCAGTCACGCTTGGCGCGAGACGGGTGCCGTTCCTAGCGAAAGGCCTATCATGCAAAAGATACTTTTGAGCGCTGTCTTGACTTCCCTATCACTTCCGTTTGTGGCACAGCCGTGTCGGGCGGATTATGGGGGCGATCATCACTCTTACGCCCGCGATCATCATCACGGATTTCGGGGTGACATTCACCGTTTTCGGGGGCACGATTTCGCGATCTGGCGCGGCGGACATTGGCATCATGGCTTTCACGGCGGGCGCAGGGGATGGTGGTGGATCGCTGGGGGTGTCTGGTACTTCTATCCTGCACCGATCTATCCCTACCCCGATCCTTATCTTCCACCGGTCGTTCAAGCCGCTCCGCCACCCGCCTCGACGCAATACTGGTACTACTGCAACAACCCACCTGGGTACTATCCTTATGTGTCAGCATGCCTGAACAATTGGCAGCCTGTGCCGGCCAGCGCCGCACCGCTGTCACCTCCTCCCCAATAGACGAAGAGGCGGTGCAGGCGCCTAGTACAGTATGCGAGCCAGCGTGCGGCGGTATTCTGCCACAAGCGGATCCGCGCCCAGTAGCGTGAACAGGTCAAGCATGGTTTTGCGACCAATGTCATCCTGAAATCCGCGATCGCGGCGTACGATTTCGAGTAACTGGGCAAAAGCCTCCGGGTAACTACCCACGGCAGCATAATATTTGGCGAGAATGAGTCGCGCGTCCAGATCGTTTTCGTTGGCAGCAATTCGGGCGAGGAGCGCATGCTCGTCGGCTTCTCCCTCCGCGCCGGCAACGATGGCAAGCCTGGCCTTGAGTTGCGCCGCCTTGGCCGATGATGCGGCCTCTCCCACGAGGCTTTCGAGTAGACGCTGCGCCTCGCCGTTTTCCCCCAAGTGCGCCAATACATCAGCCGCATCAAGGCGAGTCCACTCGTTTTGCGGATCAAGCTTGGATGCCTCCGTCAGAATCTGCAATGCGCCAATCGCATCGCCACTCGCAAGCTTCGTTGCAGCGTCCGCACGCAATTCATCGGACTTGCTGGGGATTAACTTTTCGAGCCACTCACGCACCGCCGGCTCCGGCAAGGCGCCGGAAAATTCGTTCACCACCTCACCATTCACAATGGCCTTTACCGCAGGAATGCCACGGACACCGAACCGAGACGAGAGCTCTTGATTCTCGTCTGCGTTTATCTTGGCGAGCAAGAACTTGCCGTTATATTCCTCTGCCAGCTGTTCCAGGATGGGTTTCAGGCTGCGACATGGACCGCACCAGGGCGCCCAAAAATCCAGCACTACGGGACGATTGCGTGACTCTTCATTGACCTGTCGCTCGAAATCGGCCAAGCCGACATCTAAGGAATGACTCCCCATGATTGATCCTATTGAATGACGTATCAGAGAACATTGAACACGAAACAGTTTTGGAAGCAGTGCCGGGCATCCAAGCCCCTGCCATTGCGCACCGCAGTTCCGCCGAGTTGGCGAGTTACCACGGATGTCGCTATGCTTCTGAAATTAAAACAAAGCATGCTTGGCACCCCATCAAGTCCGTGTAGTGTAAGGTCATGAGTGTGGATTCGTCCATGGCCACGTCGGACTCCGAGAATGAGGGATCCCGTGGCCAAAGATTGAATGTGCGCTCAGGGTGCTCGGGAGGTGAACCATTCTGAAGGAGATGATTTCATGACGACTTCTGCTGCAATGATGCTGTCTGCCGTTTTCTCGATCGCCACATGCATGGTTTCCACCAACCGTGCCATGGCGGACGAAGAACATGTATATATCACCCATGACCTACCCTATGCTGAGGTCGAGAATAATGGGAAAACAGTACGCATAGAGCGTAACCCGGACCCGCTTAACCTGATCGATGCAGACTACTCACTGACTTCGCGCCCCTGCCCGCCCTATTGCATCCAGCCCATGGCATTGGCACCTGGCGTTGAGACCATCGGTGAGCTGGAGGTAATCAACTACTTGCGCGCAATTCGGGCCGGTAATCAAGATATTATGGTCGTCGACTCCCGGACTGACGACTGGACAAAGCGCACGGGGATCATTCCCGGTGCGGCCATTATCCCCTGGGATAGATTATTTCGTTCCAAAAATGACGCGGAGAAAATCGCAGAGCTTCTGGAAGACACATTCAAAGCACATCGTGACGGGCCATTATGGGATTTCTCGCAAGCAAAGACACTGATTTTCTATTGCAATGGCGCATGGTGCGGGCAGTCCCCCACCAATATCAAGACCTTGCTTTCCTTGGGCTACCCGGCCAGCAAGCTCAAGTGGTACCGGGGCGGAATGCAGGACTGGAAATCCCTTGGACTGACCACGGTTGAGCCATGATATGCCTCAGGCCAATTCGATCAGAGGAAGCACGCGGGATGGCGTGATGCCCGGCAGGCGACGCAAACTTTTGGAATGCGACGTCTCAGCACGAGACGTTTGCCAAAGACTACCGGGGCTATCCGCCGTACCATAATGCGGTGTCCCCTGCCCGTTTGGTTGTCGGGTCAAATCCCTTTGGCCAGCACCGCGGCTTTTCCAACGTAGGTCGCGGGCGTCATCTGCTTGAGGCGGAGTTTCTCCGCATTGGGGATGGCCAACCCGTCGATGAAGACATGCAGGGTCTCACGATTGATGCCACTCTTGCCCCGCGTGAGCGCCTTCAACTGCTCGTACGGGTTTGCCACGCCGTAACGCCTCATCACTGTCTGGATTGGCTCTGCCAGTACTTCCCAGTTGGAGTCCAGATCTGATAATAGTCCCTCAGGATTGATTTCCAGTTTGGTCAGGCCACGCAGACAGGATTCATACGCAAGCAAGGTGTAACCAAGCCCCACTCCCATGTTGCGGAGCACGGTGGAATCCGTCAGGTCCCGTTGCCACCGCGAAATCGGTAGCTTCTGCGCCAGGTGTGTCAGCATGGCGTTGGCTAGGCCGAAATTGCCTTCGGCGTTTTCAAAGTCAATGGGATTGACCTTGTGCGGCATGGTGGAAGAGCCCACTTCCCCCGCCTTCACGCGCTGTTTGAAATAGCCCAGTGAAATGTATCCCCACAGATCCCGGCACAGATCAATGAAAATAATGTTTGCGCGCACCTGTGCATCGAAGAGTTCCGCCATGTAATCGTGCGGCTCGATTTGGGTCGTGTAGGGATTAAAGATCAGCCCAAGCGTCTCAACGAACTTCTTGCTGAATGTTTCCCAATCCAGGTTTGGATATGCAGATAGATGTGCGTTGTAGTTGCCAACCGCACCATTGACCTTTCCCAGTAATTCTATATCGGCAAGCTGCGCTCTGATTCGCATCAAGCGGTAAACCACGTTTGCCAACTCCTTACCGACCGTAGTCGGGCTGGCGGGCTGCCCGTGCGTGCGTGACAGCATCGGACATTCGGCCAATTCATGCGCCATACCCTGTAATCGGTCTACCAGAATACCCAGCGAAGGCAGGAGCACTTCCTCCTGCGCGCCTTTCAACATGAGTCCATGCGACAGGTTATTGATGTCCTCCGAGGTGCAGGCGAAATGCCAGAATTCGCTCACCTGAGCAACTTCGGGATGATCCTGGCAGCGCTCCTTAAGGAAATACTCCACGGCCTTCACGTCGTGATTGGTGCCGGCTTCGATTTCCTTTACGCGGCGCGCATCAGCCTCGGCAAAGTCAGAGACGATCGAATCGAGAAAGGCGATTGCGGCCCCAGAAAATGGCGGCACCTCCGGAATTCCCGGTTCGCCACCCAGCGCCTTGAGCCACTCCACTTCGACCTTCACGCGATGCTTGATCAGTCCAAATTCGCTGAAATAGGGCCTCAGTGATGCATTCTTCTGGTCATAACGACCATCGAGTGGCGACAATGCCGTCAGCGCAGAAAGTTCCATGCGACATCCAGTTCAGGTTTTCGATTCTGTTATTTTACCGGACCGCGTCCGCGGCGTGAGAACCACCGGTTGAATGGGACTCTTGCAGGGCATTCGCGGCGCGTCTGGCTCACCGCCTCGTCCTGACATGCCACATGGCCCGCGCCATGGAAATTCATCGCATCCGTGGTGGCCAAAGTGTGGCCCCCTGGGCGGAGCCAGACGTCCCTGTCGAGTGGCTGGCACCGTTGCAAACACCCCTGCTGACGGCGCCGCATTAAGGTGCGCACCACGGCTGCCTTTACGATCAGGTCAAGTCGTTCCACGTCGACTGCTGCATCGACCAAGAGGAAACCCAATCTGAGCCGCGTGGAAAGCATGACTCGTCCTTATGAAACCGGCGCCGCGAGTGACGGTTGCGTAATACCCCTTGCCAACCCCAAATGCACGATCATCTCTACGACAGTGCCTCGGATGCTTGCTCGACTAGAATGCGCCGAGGCTCATTCACCTCACTCCCTATCGCGTCCAAGGGTGAGTTCTTTCAGATTTGGTGACGATCCCGCAGTGCCTGGGCGATAGTACTCAAGTCCACGTATTCGAGCTCGCCCCCTGCGGGTACGCCACGTGCCAAGCGTGTCACCTTCAGGCCCTTGGCTTTGAGCATGTCGCCCACCACGTGCGCCGTAGCCTCGCCTTCCGGTGTAAAGTTGGTGGCCAACACCACTTCCTCGACTTCACCGTTTAGGGCACGACTCGTGAGACGTCCAAGGCTGATTTCCTTCGGACCCAGCCCATCGAGCGGCGAAAGCCGGCCCATCAGCACAAAATAGAGTCCGCTATAGCTTTGCGTCGACTCCAGCATGTTCTGGTCCGCGGGCATTTCCACCACAGTCAGCAGGCGCCGGTCGCGACGCGGATTCACACACAGTTCGCAGATGTCCGACTCGGAGAAATTGTTGCACAGTGAACAGTGGTGCAGACTCGCCAGCGCAACGGTGAGGGCTTGAGCAAGTCGGCCCGCGCCGTCCCGATCACGTTGCAACAAGTGGTAGGCCATGCGCGCTGCTGACTTTGGCCCAACCCCTGGCAAGACGCGCAACGCTTCAATCAGCGCGGCCAGCGCGCCAGGAGTTATTTGACTCATCGACAACTTCTTAGAAAAGTTCCTTCATACCTGCCAAGTTAGCATTGTGAGCGAATTATGGGGACAGCTCGAACATTTTGCGAAGGATGCGGGTTGGTCACGGCAAGGACCATGAAGGTGGCTGGCGGCGCCATGCCGACGACGCGCCGCGGTCCCGTCGACTGCCCCCCCCCGCGACGCCAAGGACGCAGCGGCCAGCCGCAATGCAACGGCCAAGAAAGCGTCATCCGTTTGGGCTTGATCGACAAAGGCGATTTGCCCTGGCCCGGTTGCATGGGGACGTCAATCGAACCATTGACCTGAGCCGCAACGTCCCACAACGGTGACATTTCGCCGCCGTGCGCGTCTCGCTTCAGATGCTAAGTTGAGCATCGGGAACGGAAAAGTTGACCCGCCGCAGCGCGCTCGGCGAGCGCGTGGCCGCCGGTCGCCTTCACGCCCTCGTGGTCGAGCCGCTCCCTGTGTGGGGGTTGGTGTATAGGCCATTTTTCTGCAACAGTGCCGCGTTGGACGGGGCCCCGGGAGTCGGGGAGCGCCAACTCGGGCCGCTGCAGCCGATTGGGCGCCGCAGCCGTGTTCTGGGGTCTGGCGTTCGCGCGCACCATGTACGGCGTCACGCGGACTGGGCCGGCTGTGCTGGCGCCCCTTTTCGAGCCGGCCTGTCGTCCACAGGTAGATGGCGTTGTCCTTTAGGAATGCAGCATGAAAAAACGGGTATTGCCTCTGTCCAAGGTCTATCGGCTCCTCGAGCCCGGACCGGTGGTGCTAATTACGACGTCACGCCAGGGGAAGGCGAATATCATGACCCAGTCATGGCACACGGTAATGGAATTTAATCCCCCCCTCGTGGGCTGTGTCATCAGCGAACGTAACTATAGCTTCGAGCTCCTGAAAACGACCCGGGAGTGTGCCATCAACATTCCGACCCAAGCGTTGGCCGCAAAGGTGGTCAACTGTGGCAATACTTCAGGACGAAAAATTGACAAATTCAGGGCCTATTCACTCACCCCTGCCCCCGCCTCCTGCATCGAGCCACCGCTGATTGCCGACTGCTATGCGAATCTGGAATGCCGGGTCGTAGATACGCGACTCGTCAAGGCGTACAACTTTTTCATCTTAGAAGTGGTTAAGGCCTGGATTGATCCCTTGAACACAGACCCGCGAACGATTCACCATCGCGGCAAGGGCGAATTCATGGTGGCGGGACGAACTATCACGTTGCCGTCAAGGATGAAGTGACGCCGCGTCGCGCGCCAAGCAATTTTTTATTTGGTCACCTCAAACTGATTGATTGCGCCACCCCCAAAGTTGATTTCATAAGCAGTGGCTGGTCCAATGACGCACTGTTCGAGGCCTGTCGGCATGATGGCAAGGGTTCTCGACACGGGAATGCGCCCCGCCATGATTTCCGCTTTACGCTGCGGCAGGGTGGGCTGCTTGTCTGGCTCGGCGTAGCCTTCGGGATAGACCGGCCAATTGGTCGTCAAGTCGTACTTGTCCGTCGCGCCCAATGTGTGCATAAGCTCATGGGCGATGACGACATTGTTCTCCGCCTGCTGTTGTTTACTCGCAAATGCATGCACAACACCAATTAAGCCCTTTTGTAGCCCAAGGGAGTGCTCAAGTACTTTGCCCTCCTCAGCTTCGTGATACACAACATAGATGCGTATGCGGCCAAGCTCAGGAAGGATACTTCGGCCGTGCCGGTATACCCACCATCGCAATCTAAGACTCCAGGCAATCGTTTTCAGCACGCTCCGATCATGGGGCGGTCGGGGAGGCGCATCGTGCAGGGGCCGCTCCAGGGACACCGTCACTGCCGGTCGCAGCTGTACCCCGTATTGGTACGCCTGTCGCTGCACAAAGGTGTTTATCTCGGCAAAGTCTTCGACTTGAAGGTGGCTTATGTAGTCCGCCGATGTCTCGCTGCCGTCGCCATTGATGGGGTAGATGACAACCTCCAGCGGATGTAACCAGCTGCGAACCAGATGGGCCTCGCCCCAGTTGAAGCCCAGCGTCAACGCCAACATGCCGAGGAGAAACGTAATACGAAGAAAACGAAATGACATGGAAAGCAGTACGAATGGATACCACGTCAGTAACGGACTCGCCGAACGCGGCTTGAGGCCGCCCCCAAGACCGATGCTATACCCGTAAGGGAAGCGGCACGTCGCCATCGAGGATCGAGCCTGCCTAATTGCCCCAGTTGCCAATACTCGCCACTACACCTGGCAGTGCGTGGCCACGGGGCAACGATCACGCGCTTTGCGGCAAGATGGAAATGGTCACGTTCAGTCCGCAATTCGGGTACACCGATAAGGCAGCGCAGCCAGCCGCGCCGGCTTCGATAGCTCGCCCCAATCCAGGCAGCCGAACCAATGATCAAGGCAACCGCTAGGTCGAAATAAAGCGGGCCCAGCGTCAGCACCCACGACCACCGGCACGAGCACAAGCCGGAAGGCGCGCGTCATTAACTCGGGCAGCAACGTCAGCCGATGCGGCCCGAGGATGACCCTCGGGCTGAGCGTGATGAAGCCCCCCTTCATTTGCACCGGATTGCGGCCCGCCGTCTTGGGGGCGCCGATTCAGGGTTTCACCGTGGCAGGGGCAAGCGCGGGAGGCGCCGCGAGACCAGGGCTTGGGGGTGCCACGGGGCTTGGCGCGGGCGCACGGATCTTGCTTACGCCCAGGGTCATCTTACAAACCACCATTTTCCCCCCATTATCCTTTTTCACCGGCGCGCCCGCGCTGACCCGGGCTGGATCAATTTTCGCGGCATCGACCAATGCGGTCTTGATCGCGTCGCCGCGCTGCTGTGCCAATTGCTTCAATTCATCTTCTTCCACGGGAATCTGCAAGGTTAGGCGTTCCAACATCTCGGCGTAGATCGATGGTGCACCCTCTTTGGGCTTTTCATATTCAGCCTTAATCGCCTTGAGACCGCCCTGCTTTTGAAATCGGGCGTCATACAGCGCTTCGAGCACTTTTTGCGTCCTTGGGTTGAAGGAATCGACGAGTCCGGGCTCCTTACCGGGCTCAACCGCTAGTCCCATCCGCACCGCCACATCGCGCCGCATCCACAGTTCCTGTATGGCTCGGGTATCGCCCTTAACTTCATAGCCAGGCTCGATCGTAATTGCCAGTGCGGGCCGCTTGGCCATCGCCTGCGCAAGATTCTTGAGCTTTTCCATCTCTGGGGGCAAGAGATCTGCGCTGCCAAAATCGAAGTCAATCGCTTCCAGCTTTTCTGAATTGATCCCCAACAGGCTCCCCAACGCGCGGAAGGGTGCCGTAATCAATTTTGTGAGCACATTAACAATCGCTTTCCAGATGATTCGCCCATAGCTGAATTGCGGGTCGTCGAGGCTGCCTGTCACGGGTAGGTCAAGATCGATGACCCCATTACTATCCTCGAGCAGTGCAATGGCCAGGTCCAGAGGCAGGTGCATGGCGTCCTTGCTGTCGACTCGCTCGCCCAATCTCAGCTTGTTGATGACGAAACTGTTTTCCCCCGTGAGCTGACGGTGCTTGATCTTATACTCCAACTTGACCGACAGCCGGCCCGAGTCAATCTTGCGGCCGGCGAATTTGCCCGAGTAGGGCGTGAGATTGGCCATTTCCAGATTGTCGAATTGCAGCAGGAGATCAGTGAAATCGGTTGCGTGGAAAGGCTGGATCGAACCACGTATGCGGACAGAGCCGTACTGATCAACTCCCCCATCCAGTTCAACCTGAGCTGTGGTTGCTGGGTCGGTGGACAGTCCTGTGATGACGCCACTCAGGGAATGCATGCGGGTACCGAATTTAGTGGGTAGAGACAAGTCGGCATACTCGGCAGCGGCGTTGTCAATTTCAAAGCGTTCGACGTCAACCGGAAATTGCTCACCGGCCTCCGGTGCCGACTCAGGGCCCACCGTGGCTGCGGCTTGGCTAGCGGGCGGTGGCTTCGTCACATTGCTTGCTTGCCCCTGATTCTCTGCCGCAGGGGCCGCCGCAGGCTCGGGCTGGTAGCCGCGCTGAATCCGTTTGATATTGAGCGACTTGTCTTCGAAAATGATAACTTTGGCAAACGGCTTGACGGCAAGCAGTTCAGCCATATGCAGGCTGTTTGGCCCCAGCTTGAATTCAAGACTATTCGAGGCCAGTTTCTCCCAGCTCAGAAAGTCATCCCCCGTATCTTCCTCATTGATTGCCAGATTCGTCACGGCAAAACCGCCGGAATAATCCAGCGACGGGCGCTGTTTGCCCTGAGCGAATTTCAGCCTGCCCGACGTTGAGGCCGCCCCATCGTTTAGCGTAAGTCTTGCAAACTGGTTGACATAAGGTCCAAACGGCTTAAGTGACAAGCCATCGAGCCTCAGTTTCACGTCACCGCTTAGCTTGCCCGGCACAAGCTTGCCGCCAAGCCTGAAGCTGCCGCCCTGCTTGACCGTGAACCCGGCTTCCAGCGCAACCGGCTTGCCAAGATCAAGGCTCAGATCCTGAAACATGGCGTGGCCATTGGTTATGTCAATGACAACCGGATGGGATACCGACTGATCGCTAAAGGCCAGCTGCATGCCATTTAGCGCCAAGTGGCCCAATCCGAACTTCATCGTTGATTTGGGTTCGCTTGGAGTCGATTCGTGTTTCACAGTCGGTGCGCCAGGCGCCTTGGCGAGAATCTGATTCCAGTTTAATTGTTTGTCCCGTCCCACGACAACCGAGGTTCTTGCCCCGGATAGGTCGATGGAATCAATGTTGAGCGCACCCGTCGCAACATCGTACGAAGCGTTGCTAAGCCTCGCCTGGTCGAGCTGGGCGACCGGCTTGTTGCTTATGCCGGAAAACACTTGCACCGGACCCAGACTGAGATTGACCGGCGCAATCTGGATGGCAGGGGACGTGCCGATCGTTCCGCTCAGCGATGCAGTGAAACCTATGCGCGCTGCCTCAACACTCAGGCGCTGGGCGAAACTCCTGTCGGCGTAACTCGCATTCCAGTCGTCCAGTTTGATTTCCTTGACCGAAAGTTTCCAAGGGGCGCCGGGGGGCGCCGGACTTTGCACGCTCGGTGCGCCGGGTTGCTGTCCCGGGGCAGGGGGAGATGCAAAAAGCGTCTGCCAGTCCAGCGTTCCATTGAGGTTGCGGGTCGCCGCTAGCCTGCCACCGGCAAGAGTAATCGCAGCCACGTTCACCGTTTGGCCGGTCAGATCCAAATTGGCGTTGTCGACCCGCGCATCCTTCAATTCGAACACCGGCGCGAGGCCCCCTTTAGGCGCCAAGGCCACGTTTTGCACAATCAGATTCGCGCCGTTGATTTGCATCCACGGCTTGTCCTTGACCATGGCAAAGCGGTAACGGGTGCCCGCGGCAAGGGTTCCGGACGTCAACTCCACATTGCGAGGCATTTTGATGACGCGCAACAAATTTGGCAGGTTAATATTCTCGAGCCCGATCTTACCGTCGGACGTGACCGGATTAAGGGACACATCACCCGCCCACTTCAGAGTGCCCCCTTCTTGTGGCAATTTCGCACCGATGATGTATTCGCCGAGGTCTTCGGGCAGGGTGGAAAGTCCGTCGAGCTCTATGCCCAGCGGTAGCAGGCTAGCCCTAAATGGCGCACTGCTGCGGTTTGCATCTGTGTACTCGATGTCGCCCTGTTCAATCTTTATATGGTCGATCAGGACTCGCGGCAGCGTCTTTGATGGCGGTTCCTTGTCTTCATTGAGTTTGGCGATCAATGCGGCCCAGTTGAGTTTGCCACCTGGCCGTACCTCGAAATTCGCATAAGGGCCACTGAGCTGGATATCCTTGATACGCCAGGCAAAGCGAAACAGTCCACTGGTTTCGAGGTTGACATAGAGCCGATCAAAACCAGCCAGCGGCTTACCGGATTTCTCCGCCAGTTTCAGGCCCTGCACCGTTGCCTCCAGTGTCAGCGGATTGAACTCAACCTTTTGCACCGTAAGTTGACTGGCGAGTTTCTTCTCACCGATCCAGGGCAGAAGCTTCTTGGCCACGGGATCCACGAGGAAGAAACCAAAGATGAGATAGACGCCGAACAGGCCAGCCAGAATAAGAAATGGCAAACTGAGTACAATTTTGGTCAGGCGGGCGAACATTTGAGGCTCCTTATTCTTATACGGTGGCGGCGTCGTCACTTGTTAGCTTAGCGCGCCTTTTTGCGACCCAAAAGCTAAAGATAGCAAAAATTGCGGTCTCACCGCCGATCGATCTAAGTATCGATTAATGCCTGCCTGGATCGCAAGAACGTTTTGTGGCGGGATGCAAACGGTTCCCGACACAGAGTGGTGCCCTGCACTTCACCGCAGGCACCGCGTGAAGGACGCCGGATGAATCGTTCCGGAGTCGGATCGGGCAGAACGGTTGCACGGTCACGGCAAGCGCTTGGAGTGGTCTCGGAGTTGACGATTCATCGCGCCTTCAAGCGCCTCGCGAATCAGCCGGTACACGGCACGGCTTGATTTGGGCGGCTTGTTCTCTCCCGCTTCTTTGCGAGCATTTCGGATGAGTTGCCTAAGCCGAGTGACGTCTACGCCGGGCACATCCTGGATGAACTCGGCCAACGCGCTCTCTTCTGCAATCAGGCGCTCGCGCCAGTGCTCGATCTTGTGCATCAGCGCCGTGGCCTGGACGCTTTGTCCACGCCAGACATCCAGTTGCGCCTGTATGGGTTTTGGGTCGACCCCGCGCATCAGGCGTCCGATGTACTGCAGCTGCCTGCGGATCGCCTCGTGCTTTGTGAAGCGTTGGTGGTCCTTTATCGCCGTGAGTAGGTCATCCGGCAAGGACAGCCTCTCGAGCTGGGCCGCCGATAATTTGACGAGCTGGGCCCCCAGATCTTGGAGTTCGTTCATTTCCTGCTTCTTTCGGGTCTTGCTGACCGGTTCAAACTCGTGAGTGTCGTCAAATTCGCTCATGGGGAGGCAGGCGGGTAGAATGTCCCGACATTTTATCCTTAGTCGCCATCGCCCCTTATGTCCGCTTTCACTTACAGTCAGGAACAGTTCTCACGGATCGCCCAGCTGGTTTTGGACCATGCCAAACAGACCGGCGCGACCGCCTCCGAAGTCGAGGTCTCTGAAGGCTTCGGGCAATCGGTCACGGTACGCAAAGGTGAAATCGAAACCATCGAATACAATAAGGATAAGGGAGTTGGCATAACCGTTTATGTCGGACATCGCAAGGGCCACGCAAGCACGTCGGACTTGGGTGATGCCGCGCTCAAGGCCACGGTTGATAAGGCGACCACCATCGCCCGTTACACGGCAGAGGATCCCTACGCCGGGTTGCCCGAGGTCAGCTGGCTCGCAACCGAGCAGATCGAACTGGACTTGCACTATCCATGGGCGCTGACCGTGGAAGAAGCGGCCGGGCGTGCCAAGGCCTGCGAGGCCGCAGCGTTTGCGGTGGACAAGCGAATCACCAATTCCGAAGGTGGGTCAGCCAGCACGCAGACCTCACATTTCATTTATGCCAACAGCCTGGGCTTTAGCGGCGGGTACGCGTCTTCCCGCCATGGGGTATCGGTGGCGGTGATCGCCGCAGACGACAGCGGCATGCAACGCGACTACTGGTACACCAGCGCGCGTGATGCAGCCGATCTGGAATCACCCGAGTCCGTGGGACGCACAGCAGGCGCGCGTGCGGTGCGCCGCCTGGGCGGCCGCAAACTGGATACGGGATCCTATCCGGTGATCTTCGAAGCGCCAATTGCAAGCAGTCTGTTGAACGGCTTTGTCGGTGCGGTGTCCGGCGGGAACCTGTATCGAAAATCGTCGTTCCTGCTCGACAGCCTTGGCAAGTTGGTATTCGCGCCGATCGTGCAACTGCGTGAGGACCCTTTCATTAAGAAGGGCCTGGGCTCTTGTCCATTTGACAATGAAGGCGTCGCGGTTCATGCCCGTGATGTGGTACGGGATGGCGTCGTACAAGGTTACTTCCTGTCGACCTATTCCGCACGCAAACTCGGCATGGAAAGCACCGGCAATGCGGGTGGCAGTCATAATCTGATCCTGCAATCCGGGGCCCTTGATTTGCCCGGCCTGGTGAAAAGCATGGGGACGGGGTTATTGGTCACTGAGATGCTCGGACAGGGAACCAACATGGTAACGGGCGATTATTCGCGCGGCGCTGCCGGCTTCTGGGTGGAAGACGGCGAGATCGCCTACCCGGTGGAAGAGATCACGATTGCCGGCAACCTGCTCGATATGTTCAAGGGCATCGTAGCGATAGGCAATGATGTGGATCGGCGCGGCAGCAAGCTAACCGGTTCGATCCTTATCGATGGCATGACTGTAGCCGGAAACTGATCCCCATTGAACCAGGATACTGGGGCCCTGTCGCAGAAAGGGGGCGGCCGCGCCCGACGTTGGCTGCCATCAGATGGCCATCCCGCCTCACGGGCCGCTGCAGTTTACTCTACATGTTTCTTCAGCCCCGCGCGGGCGCAATCCTTGCGAGGGCCGGGTGGCTGAGCTAAAAAGTAAGGAACGGCGTCAGGCTTGCTAACGCGGCGCGGGGTGTTTGGCTGGTGTCGCGATTAGACAGGGCGCCCGTTTTTGTGGCATTCTCAACCGTGTAACTGTCGTCTATTTCTTCCCACAGGGTATCAGCGTAAATCATGAGAAACTCGCCTGTATTGCTTGTTCTTCTGGCCATCGGCCTGTCTGCATGCGCGACCAAGGACTATGTTCGCGACCAAATTACATCCCTAAACCAAAGGATGGACAGCAAAATCGACGGAATGAATGGCTCGGTCAAGGACCAGGTTCAATCCCTGAACGGGAATGTCAAGGCAGCGAACGATCGGCTGGCCCAGGATGAAGGAAACTTGAGCCAGACCTCGACGCTTGCGCATGACGCGCTCGAAAGGGCCAATGCGGCCCACGTGCTGGCGCAAGGCAAACTCCTTGAGGAACTGGTCTTAAGCGATGACAAAGTCAAGTTCGCCTTCGACAAGGCAGTAGTATCCAAGGATGCCATGGCGTTGCTGGACGACTTTGCGACTCACCTCAAAACTGAGAATCAGAATGTGTATATCGAAATCCAGGGTCACACGGACAGCACCGGTACGGCGGCCTATAACCAACACCTCGGTCACGAACGCGCAGAGGCAGTGCGAGACTACCTAAACCAAGTCGGCATCCCCCTCAACCGCATGAACGTGATTTCCTATGGCGCCACCCGGCCGGTAGTCGACAATAAAACCCGCGCGCATCGCAAGGAGAACCGCAGGGTCGTCCTGGAAGTACTTAAGTAATAGCCCTCTGGGGCATTGGACCGGCGCATTTCTGTCAAGCAGGGCAGAACGCGGGATCGAGTACGCCACAATCCTGAATTGAACCCGGTTGACGTTGCCCGGGCCCGGCCTGAACTGGGGGCGCATCGCTTGCCTGCTCGACGCTTGAAGCTTCGTCGCACGCCCAAAGTCTCGCGCGGAGCCCGGGCGTTCTTCGCCGGGGGCCGCGCCACACGCGGGCGGGTGGGCACGATTTCTTGGCCGGAACCAAATTTAGCGCCGATTTTCTAACGGCGTATCGGAATGACGCAGGAGGTCGTAATGGGTATGGTCATCTTTCATCCCCATTTGCGGAACAAAGACCTACCCGATATTGACCGTTTGGCTGTCGTATCCCCGTTTCGCTGGCTGCGTTCCGGATGGCGCGACCTTTGGCGCGCACCGCTCATCAGTTTGGGCTATGGTCTGGTGTTTGCGTGGCTTGGTTATTTTCTGACTGATCAGGCATGGGCCTTTGCGCCCGCTGGCATGGCACTGACCAGCGGGTTCTTGTTTGTCGCGCCTTTCCTGGCAATCGGCTTCTACGATTTGAGCCGGCAGATGGAGGGCACTAGGGCCCGCCCTTCTGCGCTGCATACCTTGACGGCTTGGCGGGTAAATGGCGGAACAATCGGCTTCTTTGCGCTGCTGCTGTGCTTCAGTTTGAGCGTGTGGGAACGCATCTCCGCAATCATGGTCGGCTTGTTTTTGAACGGCAACATCACCCACGTCAGGGATTTCGCGGACGAGGTCCTTGCCGGGGGCCACCTCCATTTCTTGCTGGCCTATGGCCTGTTTGAAACCCTGCTCGCCGTCGCCGTGTTTTCCCGAAGCGTGGTATCGATGACCATGATGATGGATCGCAAGGTAGATCTGGCCACGGCGCTCACGACCAGCCTCCGGGTAGCACGTGAGAATCCTTTGGTAATGCTCGTGTGGGCAGCGCTAATCGCTTGCCCTGATGGTCATCAGCTACGCAACGCTGTTCGTTGGCATGGGGTTCGCATTCCCGCTTGTCGGGCACGCCACTTGGCACGCCTATCGCGAGCTGGTGGAAAAAGAGGCGACCTGACCCGAAATCGTGTCGTGGATTGGAGACAAACGGCGGGTCGCAGGCGGGCGGCGAGGCCATGGCCGCCCCTGCCGGCCGCAGCGGGGCGAACTGGCTGCGGACGAGCCCCGTCCGGCGCACGAGGTTTAATCGATTGCCGGGAGCGACGCCGCGCCTCGGAGTCTTGTCACAGGCGCTCGGCTCTTAAAGGCCTTTTGATCGCGCCAGATCTCTTGAACCGGGTCCCTCTACTTACCGTCGTGCCGGGTCGCCGAGACAGCAACTAACCCAGCGCGGGCTTTTTGCAGAATCAAAAAAAGCATCGCAAGCGCGCGTGGTAAACTTGCGCCTCCCAAGTTAACTGCCAACGGAGTACCCGTGTTTTCCGCAAGCCAAACCATTGCTAGCACCGACCCCGAACTTTGGTCCGCCATTCAGGGCGAAGCAAGACGCCAGGAGGATCACATCGAATTGATCGCCTCCGAAAACTACACAAGCCCCGCCGTGATGGAAGCGCAAGGTTCGGTACTCACCAACAAGTATGCGGAAGGCTACCCCGGCAAGCGCTATTACGGGGGCTGCGAGTGGGTGGACATCGCCGAACAGATGGCGATAGATCGCGTAAAGGCGCTGTTCGGCGCCGATGCCGCCAATGTCCAGCCAAACTCCGGCTCACAAGCCAATCAGGCCGTGCTGTTGGCGTTCCTCAAGCCCGGCGACACCATCATGGGCATGAGCCTTGCCGAAGGCGGACATCTGACCCATGGGATGGCACTGAACATGAGCGGCAAATGGTTTCATGCCGTCGCGTATGGACTGAACAAATTGGAAGAAATCAACTATGACGTGATGGAGGCCAAGGCACGCGAGCACAGGCCCAAGCTCATCATCGCGGGGGCATCTGCCTATGCGCTGCGTATTGACTTCGCACGCTTTGCAAGGATCGCCAAGGAAGTTGGGGCCATCTTCATGGTAGACATGGCACATTACGCCGGCCTAATCGCCGCCGGTGTCTACCCCAACCCTGTGCCCCATGCCGATGTGGTCACATCGACCACACATAAGACGCTGCGTGGCCCGCGAGGGGGCTTCGTCCTGATGAAGGGCGAACACGAAAAGGCAATCAACTCGGCCATCTTTCCTGGGCTACAGGGCGGCCCACTGATGCATGTAATCGCTGGCAAAGCGGTTGCATTCAAAGAAGCGGGGACCAAGGAATTCAAACGCTATCAGGAGCAGGTCGCCGCCAACGCACTGGTCATGTGCAAGGTTCTGACCGAGCGCGGTCTGCGCATCGTGTCCGGTCGCACCGAATGCCATCTCTTTTTGGTTGATTTGCGACCCAAGGGACTGACGGGAAAGGATGCGGAAGCGGCATTGGGTAGAGCCCATATCACGGTCAACAAGAATGCGATCCCGAACGATCCGCAGAAGCCCTTCGTGACCAGCGGTATCCGGATTGGCACACCGGCCATCACCACACGCGGTTTTACTGAACTGGAGGCGGAAGAACTTTCCCATCTCATCGCCGATGTGCTCGAGGCCCCAGGTGACGAAACTGTTATCAATCGGGTCAGAGCAAGCGCGGCGAAACTTGCGGCGCAGTTCCCAGTTTACGGATGACACAGGCTATGCAGAAGCACTTTAGCGCTCAACCCGTGTTGCACGCGACGGCGGCGGATGGCAATCGGCGGCTTGGCGGCACCCTGGACCTGGAGGCTCAGGCGTGAAGTGTCCTTTTTGCGGTCACGCGGACACCCAGGTTACTGATTCGCGCGTAAACGAAGCCGGCGAGGTCATCCGGCGGCGCCGTCGTTGCCTGTCTTGCGACAAGCGCTTCACCACCTTCGAAACTGCGGAACTTCGCCTGCCCCAGATCGTGAAGAGCAACGGCATGCGCGAAGAGTTTTCCGAAGACAAACTGCGTGAAGGCTTTCGCCGTGCGTTGCACAAACGTCCCGTTTCCACCGAGCTGGTGGACCAAGCCATCGACCACATCCGCCAGAAACTCCTTGCCATGGGCGAACGCGAATTGCCCGCACGCGAGGTTGGCGAATTGGTGATGTCCGAACTCAGGAAGCTGGACAAGGTGGCGTATATTCGTTTTGCCTCCGTGTATCGCAGCTTTCAGGACGTGAACGACTTCCGTGACGCATTGCGGGAAGTCGACAAATAAGGACTCATGGGTGAGGGCGGAGGGGTGACTGGGACATTCACGCAGCAAGACTATGTTCACATGGCCCGTGCCCTTCAGCTTGCGCAGCGGGGCCTCAACACCACCACACCCAATCCGCGAGTCGGATGCATCATCACCTTGAAAGACCAAATTGTCGGCGAAGGCTGGCATGTCCGAACCGGCGAACCCCACGCCGAGATTCACGCACTCATTAACGCGGGTAGCCGGGCACGGGGTGCAACCGTATACGTAACGCTGGAGCCGTGTTCCCATCACGGCCGCACCCCGCCGTGTGCAGATGCGCTTGCCGAAGCGGGTGTCAGTCGCGTCATCGCAGCCATGACCGATCCCAATCCTCAAGTTTCCGGCAACGGTCTGGCGCGTCTGTCTGCCGGGGGCATATGCACTGACACTGGGTTGTTGGAAGCTGAAGCGAGAAAGCTCAATGAGGGCTTCATCAAACGGATGATCTACGGCCACCCATTCGTGCGCGTGAAGACCGCATCTTCATTGGACGGAAAGACCGCTCTGTCAAACGGCGAATCCAAGTGGATTACGGGAGAGGCGGCAAGGCAAGATGTGCACCGGCTGCGCGCGCGCTCATGTGCCATTCTCACCGGGGTGGGTACGATCATCCGTGACGATCCCCAGCTTAATGTAAGGGGTTGCGAGACGTCACGCCAGCCGCTGAAGGTGATCGTGGATTCCGAACTGCGAACGCCGCCTCTTGCAGTTGCACTTAGGGAAGGCAAAACGCTGATTGCCTGCAGCCAGCCTGACCTGACAAAATCCTCCGCTCTGGAAGCCGCGGGGGCGCAGATCCTCTGCCTTCCCCAGGCGGATGGAAAAGTCGACCTCAACGCCTTGCTCTCGGCCTTGGCACACAAGGGCATCAACGAATTGATGACCGAAACAGGAAGTATCCTAAATGGCGCGCTAATTGCGGCCGGCCTCGTGGATGAATGGGTGCAATATGTTGCTCCGGCATTACTCGGTAGTGGGGCGCGCGGGCTCTTCAACTTGCCCGAACCGACCCACCTGGAACACCGGCTTGTCTGGGAGTTGACTGACACGCGGCAGGTCGGGAATGACCTGCGTCTGACCTGGCGACCCGCAAGAGATTGACTTTCAAGGACCACTTCTCGACCCATGCGCCGGACTATGCGGCGTTTCGTCCCGGCTACCCACCCGCCTTGTTCAAGTGGCTCGCGGCGCAATGCCCCGGCCACAGCACAGCCTGGGACTGCGCGTGTGGGAATGGCCAGGCGGCCAGGGGGCTTGCCGGCCATTTCAGACAGGTCATCGCCACCGACGCCAGTCGGCCACAAATCGAATCCGCCAAGCCGCAGGAAGGTATCGAATTCAGGGTCGCGAAGGCCGAAACAAGTGGTCTGGAACCTGAAACCGTAGACCTGATCACGGTCGCACAGGCTGTCCACTGGTTTGATTTGGCGTCTTTCTACACCGAGGCAAGACGGGTATTGCGACCCGGTGGAGTGATCGCCCTGTGGGGGTATGGGCGGCTGATGTTACCGGGCGCGCTTGATGCACCACTTGCCCACTTCTACGAACAGGTGATTGGTCGTTACTGGCCGCCCGAACGAGCATTGATTGATGACGCTTATCGTAGCTTGGCGTTTCCGTTCAATGAATTCGACGCACCGCGGTTTTCCATTGAAGTGCGCTGGAATTTGCCGCGCCTCATCGCATATCTTTCCACGTGGTCGGCAGTGAAGCGCTACACCGAAGCCCAAGGGATGAGTCCCTTGCCAGCCCTTGAAGCCCAATTGGCGCCCCGATGGGGCAGTGGACACGGCAAGGATGGGTCACCCGGGATGGCCCTGTTGCCTACGTGGCCGATCTTCCTCAGAGTCGGGCGCTATTGAACCAACGCCGGCTTGTGCCCCGTCATCAGGTAATCGATTAATTCTTTGACGGAGCGGACTGCCTTGCCAAACGGCAGGCTTTCTGACCCCCGGAAGAACAAGCCCTTGCTGATGTCCCCTCTAAGTGCCGCCGCCAGCTGCGAATCGATGCAAAATTGTCCTGCCCGAGCAATACCGTCGCGCAACCCGCACTGGATCAGACAATGCAAGCCGATTGCGCACCGCTGGCGGTCCGCCTTTGCACAAGCCTGGAGTTTTCCTTCCCGCTTGAGGTAGTTGGCAAGCCACGGCGTTCTCACCGCACGTGCCGGCAATCCTGCCACGCTCATGAACGTGACAATGTCTTCGGGCCTCGCATCGATTAACACCCGCTTGAAATTGGGATGCGCATCCCCTTCTTCGGTTACCGCGAAGGGGGTTCCAATCTGGACGGCGCTGGCACCCAAGGCCAGCATGTCGAGCAGCACCTGATGACTATTAATGCCGCCGGCCACGATAAGCGGAACGGCGCCCGGTTCGATTCCAAGATCACGGAACAACTGAAACACGCTTTCCAACACCGGTGCAAAATCAAAGCGGCTATCCGCAACGTCTTCGAGCTTGGTCGCGCCCAGATGCCCCCCCGCGTAACGCGGATGTTCGATAACAATCGCGTCGGGGAGACGGTTCTTGCGCATCCATCTTTTTAGCAATATGGCGATGCCGCGGGAATCAGACAAGATGGGAATAAGGGCCACGTGGGGATACGCCTCAGCCATCTCCGGCAGATCCAGTGGAAGCCCCGCGCCCATGACAATCCCTTGAGCCCCGGATTCGCACGCCTGTCGCACATAAGCAGCATGCTCGGTAACGGCCTTCATGACATTCACAGTAACCATTCCTTGGCCGCCCGCCATCTCCAGCGCAAGCTGAATTTCCCGATCCAGCGCAATCAGGTTGAGCCGGTCGAGCAAGTCCTTGTCGTGACAGTGCCGTGCCTGATCCATCAGATCTGGGTGATGATGCCTCAGGTCAACGCTGGCAATGGTGCCCATCGCTCCAGCCCTGGCAACCGCGCCCGCTAGCCGATGGGCAGAGACACCGACGCCCATGCCGCCCTGGACGATGGGCAGAAGCGATCTACCCTGAATGGAAAATGGTTTCAATCTTGATTGCTGCCTATGCGGTCCAAGCCTTGGACCGACAAACGCAAAGTTTATCACGACCTGGTTATCTTAATAAGTGCCTGCTCGGTGCAGCGCGCTTGGTCAGGGGCCCCCATTCAGAACTCCCGGCTGGCACCCCGCATTCGCTCGGAACACGTGTCCAACCCAAAAGCGGCATGAAGCGAGTGAGTGAAGCGGAACAAACCACCAGGGGAAAGCGGGCAAAATCAGTTTTGAATTAGAAATGGAATAGAATGGCGTCTCTTTTGGCACGGGTGGAATGACCCCATCGCTCCATTATGTTCACCGGAATTGTTCAGGCTACAGGTCACATTCATGACTACGACGCGCGGGGGGCGGACGCCCGCATGGCGATCCAGGCCGACGGCCTCGACTTGTCCGACGTCGCGCCCGGAGATAGCATTGCGGTCAACGGCGTGTGCCTGACGGTCATCGCCCTAACTCAGACTTCTTTCACCGTCGACGTATCGGCAGAAACCCTGCGTTGCACGGAAGGATTCTTACCTGGGGCCGAGGTGAATCTCGAAAAAGCCCTGCGTGCCATGGATCGCTTGGGCGGCCATATCGTTTCGGGCCATGTCGATGGGGTTGGCGTCATTACTCAATTCGAGGCGGTGGGCGAAAGTCACTTCGTCGAGATCGAGGCACCGGTCTACATCGCCCGCTATATTGCCGCCAAAGGGTCCATTACCGTCAACGGTGTTTCGCTCACCGTCAACCAGGTCAACGGCAACCGATTTACGCTCAATCTGATTCCCCATACCCTCGCACAAACAACGCTCAAGCACTTGACCTCGGATGCCCGTGTGAATCTGGAAATCGATATGGTGGCGCGGTATGTGGAGCGGCTGACCACCTACACTCAAACCATCGACAAAGATTAAGGTCCAAGAATGCTCGCTCCAATAACCGACATCATCGCTGACGTTAAGGCTGGCCGCATGGTCATCTTGGTGGATGAGGAGGACCGCGAGAATGAGGGTGATCTTGTCATGGCAGCCGAATTTGTCGCGCCCGATGCGATCAACTTCATGGCCAAGTATGGCCGCGGCCTGATTTGCCTCACGCTGACCGACAGCCGTTGTCGCCAGCTTGGCTTGCGACAGATGGTTAGCGACAATCAAACCCCACATGGGACGGCATTCACGGTCTCAATTGAAGCCGCCCAGGGAGTGACAACCGGCATATCCGCCGCTGACCGCGCGGTGACCATTCAGGCCGCCGTGGCCAAAGACGCCCAGCCCACGGACATTATCCAACCTGGCCATGTCTTTCCGCTTCGCGCCCAACCGGGCGGCGTCCTGGTGCGTGCGGGTCACACTGAAGCAGGCTGCGACCTGGCCGCCCTGGGGGGACTCGAACCCGCGTCCGTCATCTGCGAAATTCTCAAGGACGATGGCACCATGGCGCGCCTTCCGGATCTGATCGAATTTGGTAGGGAGCACGGCCTCAAGATTGGTGCCATTGCGGACCTCATCCACTATCGGAACCAGACGGAGAGTTTGGTCGAGCGCCTGTCCGATCGCCTGATTCAAACCGTTTATGGTGCATTTCGGCTCATCGCATACCGTGACAAGTCCGCGCGGGAAACGCACCTCGCCCTGGTCAAGGGCGAAATTGTCGCGGATCGCGAAACCCTGGTGAGGGTGCATGAACCCCTGAGCGTGATGGACTTTCTTGACGTGACGGGCGGCCAACATTCCTGGCCAATCATGGGCGCGATGGAGCGCATTGCCGAAAGTCAAAGCGGCATCATCGTCTTGCTGCACCGCCCCGAAACAGCCGATGCGTTACTGCAGCGCGTCCTGCCCTCAACGGAACCCGTCACCCCTAAGAAGCCCGACCTGCGGGACTATGGCATCGGAGCGCAGATCCTGAAGGATCTTGGCGTTGGGAAGATGAGACTGCTAGCGAGCCCGCGAAAAATGCCGGCAATGGACGGCTTTGGCCTTGAGGTCACCGGCTATCTGGAACACCGCTAGACGAGGAAATCCCATGGGAAACAGCACAAGTAATTATTCTGAACTCGATCCGGCCTATGATGGCCGCTTTCTGAGAATAGGCATTGTCCTGAGCCGCTTCAACAAGGACATCTGCGACGGCTTGCTCTCCGCCTGCGAATCGGAGCTCCTGAAACTCGGGGTCGCACGCAATGATATTCTGCTGGTGAACATTTCCGGTGCCCTTGAGCATCCCCTGGCATTGCAGAAAATGGCACAAAGCGGCAAGTTTGACGCACTGGTTGCCATCGGCGCGATTGTCCGCGGCGAGACCTACCACTTTGAAATTGTATCCAACGAGTCCGCGCGCGGGATCACCGACGTGCAACTGAAGACCGGGATACCGATCGCCAACGCCGTACTCACGCTGGAAAATGATGATCAGGGCTATGCCCGCATGACGGAAAAAGGCACTGACGCGGCCCGCGTGGCTGTGGAAATGGCCAATCTAATGAAGCGACTATGAGCGGGTCAAGACGCGCCGCCCGCGAGTTTGCACTAAAGGGGTTGTACGCCTGGCAACTCGCACAACAGGAGCGCGGTGACATCGCCCTGGCCTTGCATGACGATCCCCAGTTCAGGAAAGCGGACGAGGAGTACTTTCACAAGCTGTTCCACGGGGTTCTAGATGCAGGGCCCGCCCTGGCCGATGCACTGCGACCTTACCTGGACCGTGAGGTTGCCGAACTCTCTCCGATTGAAAGAAGCATCCTCATGATCGGCGCCTATGAATTGGTCCATTGTCCTGATGTTCCTTATCGCGTTGCCATTAACGAAGCGGTTGAACTGGCAAAGCAATATGGGGGGACCGACGGTCATAAGTACGTCAACGGCGTGCTGGACAAACTGGCCCGAGAAGTTCGCTCATCCGAAATTCAGGCACTAACCAAGCAAGACGCCCGGTAGCACCCCCAAAGCCAGGACTCCTTTATGCCCGGCGAATTCGACCTTATCGAAAAATATTTCACCCGCCCGACACGCTCGGCCGTGCTTGGGATAGGAGACGATGCCGCGGTGGTACAGCTGTCGCCTGGCATGGAACTCGCCATTACCACCGATATGCTACTTGCGGGGCGACATTTCTCACCCAGCGACGGACCGGGGACCGTCGGGCACAAAGCGCTTGCAGTCAACCTGTCTGATCTTGCCGCAATGGGTGCCGCACCCCGGTGGGTGCTGCTTGCAATCGGCCTGCCAGACGCCGACGCGCGGTTTCTCAGGGGCTTTACGGGCGGCTTTTTCGGTTTGGCGCAACAGTTTGGCGTGGAACTCATCGGTGGCGACACGGTTCGTAGCGGATTGCTTACCCTAAGCATTACCGCGATGGGTGAAGTGCCTGCGGGCAAGGCGCTTCGGCGCGACGGCGCGATGGAAGGGGATGATATTTGGGTCTCCGGGACCCTCGGTGACGCCGCCGCGGCGCTTGCGCATCACCGGGGCGCATTGCGCCTGACTACGGCTGAGGCCGCTGCCTGTTTTCCGCGCCTCTTTGTGCCCACGCCCCGCGTGGAGCTGGGAGTGGCGCTGCGCGATGTGGCGCATGCCTGCATCGATGTTTCCGATGGCTTCGCTGCCGATCTGGGCCATATTCTTGAGCGATCAGGCAAGGCGGCAGAAGTCGATTTTGAGTCGCTTCCCGTATCTTCGGCCCTCAAGCCGCACGCGCACGATCAGGTGGCGCGCGACTGCATTCTTGCGGGGGGTGATGATTACGAATTGGTATTTACAGCTTCGAAAGACAAGCGTCCCAACATTGCCGCCATTGCCGCGGAACTGGAACTTTCCGTCAGCCGCGTCGGGGTGATCACCGCAACGCCGGGTCAGGGTTCAGGACCGGCTGGCGTACGGCGTTTGATGATCCGCAAAGACGGGCTACGGATAGACCTTGACCGGACGGGGTTCGATCACTTTGCCGTGAGCTCATGAACGCCCCTTCGCTGCGTTTCTTAGTTTCCCACCCGGCCCACTTCATCGCGCTGGGTTTGGGTAGCGGACTGGCGCGCAAAGCCCCGGGCACCGTCGGCACGCTCGTGGCCCTGCCGCTGTTTTGGCTCCTGCAGCTTGCCAGTCCGCCGCTGCAATTCGCCTGCGTCATCGTGGCAATCCTGGTCGGGATTTGGGCGTGCAGCGTCACCGGTCGGGATCTGGGTGTTCACGACTCTGGTCACATCGTCTGGGATGAGATCGCCGGCTTCCTACTAGTGCTGATTTTCACGCCCCCGCGGATCGGGTGGCAGCTTTACGCCTTCATCCTCTTTAGGCTATTTGACATTTGGAAACCCGCTCCCATTGGCTGGATGGATGCCCACGTCAAAGGGGGGTTCGGCGTAATGCTGGACGATCTTCTTGCAGCGGGCTACGCTCTGGTTGTCGTCTGCATTACGATTCGCCTCGTGTCATGAGAACCCCTGATGAAGAGCTCTTCCAACTTTCTGAGCGTGTTGGTCAATTACTTAGCCGCCGCGCTTGGCGTTTGACCACAGCTGAATCCTGCACGGGCGGGTGGGTGGGTCAAGTCATTACTGCTGTTGCCGGTTCATCGGCTTGGTATGACCGCGGGTTCATTACCTACACCAACCGCTCCAAGCAGGAGTTGCTAGGCGTTCCAAGCACGACGTTGGAGCGCTTCGGCGCCGTATCAGAAGAGACCGTGCAGGAAATGGCCCAAGGTGCGCTAAAGAATAGTCAGGCTCAGATCAGCGTATCGCTCTCTGGCATCGCGGGCCCGGGCGGCGGAACACCCAAGAAGCCTGTCGGTGCCGTATGCATCGGCTGGGCAACGGTCGATGGGGGGGTGATTTCCACGGCCTGCCGGTTTAGCGGGGATCGTGAGGAAATTCGCTCGCGCGCCGTCGCAGCTGCCCTGCGTGGCCTGATCGAATTGCTTGTCTAACTTAACCGTCAGCGCTTGGTGCGGCGCCCCAAAATCCTGTTTTTTGTCGCGGGCTCAGCATGCTGCCGGGGCCGATGCCTTACTTTACTGTTGAAATGCCCAACCCGCGAACGGTTCAATCTCATCTCGGTTGCGCAGCATTAATTGGTAGGCGCTTGGGTTCAGGGTATGGTCAACGGTGGTATCAACGTTTAGGCGTTGCAGGACATAGCCGATTAGGGCACGCCGAACCTTGACTTCGATGATCTGCCCCGCAGCGCCATAATCGAGCAACAGGCTCTCCTGCTTCTGAAGGTCCAGCCCCGTGTGCGGGGTGAGTTCGAGGCAGACAAGTTCGACCCAGTCATCGTCGTAGTACACGCTCGATTCGGCGGGCTCTTCCGAGCACTGGGCCCAGATCAGCCGTGAAAGTACGAAGTCGCGAAAATCGCACGTCGATTCGGAGTAAGCCCGCACATGCCAGCGGATACCGGTGTTGACCAAGGCATGGGGCTCGAGGATGCGCTCTTCCTGGCTTTCACGATCTGAAAGTGAGCGATAACTCACTTTAAGTTTTCTACGGTTGTGCATGGCGCGGGTAACCTGTGCCAAGACCTGTTGACCCGGCAACCGGGTTGGCAGCGGAAGCGACG
Source organism: Thiobacillaceae bacterium (assembly GCA_052145875.1). Lineage (GTDB taxonomy): Bacteria > Pseudomonadota > Gammaproteobacteria > Burkholderiales > Thiobacillaceae > DASQBT01. The sequence goes on along the minus strand of JBKQNQ010000190.1, from coordinate 5,492 downwards.
CCGTTTCGAGCCCATAGATGGGCTGCGTGCCATAAGGACCACCGGCAATTGCAAGGTTCGCGGCAATAACGGGCAGCACGGCGGCCGGCGACAAATCCGCAAAGGCTGGCACGAAGGACGCAGTTGGAACAAACCCGAATAGGCTGTGGGTGTATGTGAGGTTGCCCGGGGCCAAGCCGCCATAAAGCTTGAGATCTTTGGTGGCTGCGGCATCCGATATACCAAAGGCCTTGGCCACATCACTTCGTGTGACCACACCGGTGTAGAAGGCCATGATTTCGATATATTGCAGCCTCAGGCGCGTAGGCCATTTCACGTCCAGGCGCATTTTTTCTCCGTATGCCATCCCGCCCCCCACACGACTGATGGCTAAATTATAAAGAGATCGCACTCAAATACAATATATTAGTTCATATAAACTATGTACATGATATTTTATATTGACATTGTGTCATGTATAGCATAAATTAACGGGACGGTGTGGCAAGAGCACGCTCCAAAGATCAATCCACCCAAGTCCAGGAGACAAAACCATGTCAACAACCGTATCAGCAGAAGACAAAATGAAAGCCCTGAATGCCGCGCTGGGCCAGATAGAGAAGCAATTTGGCAAGGGCTCGGTCATGCGTCTGGGTGATCACGATGTGGTGCGCGACATTCAGGCTGTCTCAACCGGGTCCTTGGGACTTGATATTGCACTAGGCATTGGCGGACTGCCCCGGGGCCGGGTGGTGGAAATCTACGGCCCAGAATCCTCCGGCAAGACCACCCTCACCCTGCAAGTGATTGCAGAAATGCAGAAATTGGGAGGAACCGCCGCCTTCATCGATGCCGAACACGCGCTTGACCCAGTCTACGCAGGCAAGCTTGGGGTGGATATCGAGAATCTCCTCATATCGCAACCCGACACCGGTGAGCAGGCGCTGGAAATCGCCGACATGCTGGTGCGCTCCGGTAGCGTGGATGTGGTCGTCATCGATTCAGTTGCTGCGCTCACCCCCAAGGCCGAAATCGAAGGTGAAATGGGCGATTCCCATATGGGATTGCAAGCCCGCCTGATGAGCCAGGCACTGCGCAAGTTGACCGCCAATATCAAGCGGACCAACACCCTGGTGATCTTCATCAACCAGATACGCATGAAAATTGGCGTCATGTTCGGCAACCCTGAGACCACTACCGGCGGCAATGCGCTCAAGTTCTATGCATCCGTCCGCCTCGACATCCGTCGTACCGGCGCCATCAAGAAAGGTGAGGAAGTCATCGGCTCGGAAACCCGCGTCAAAGTAGTCAAGAACAAGGTCTCGCCCCCGTTCAAGCAGGCCGAGTTCGACATCCTCTACGGTGAAGGCATTTCCCGTGAAGGCGAGATTATCGAACTGGGCGTCGCCCACAAATTCATCGACAAATCCGGCGCCTGGTATGCCTATAGTGGCGACAAGATTGGTCAGGGCAAGGACAATGCACGCGAGTATCTGAAGGAGAATCCGCGGATCGCTGCCGAGATCGAAGCCAAGATTCGGACCGCCGTCGGCGTCAATAACCCTGCTCCGATTCCAGCCGAGGCCGTAGCTTGAGCGACGCATCAGAAGACCGCCCCCTCCCCCCCCTTCGCGACCGGGCGCTGGCCTATCTGGCCCGACGTGAACACAGCCGCCAAGAACTCGCAAACAAGCTCGCTCTGGCTGGCTATCTGGGCACCGACATCGAAGCCCAGCTCGATGAGCTGACCCGACGGGGATTGCTCTCCAACGAGCGGTTCGCCGAAGATTACGTGGCAAGCAAGCAGGGGCGTTTCGGCGCGCTCAAGTTGACGCACGATTTGCGCAGTCGTGGCGTGGACGAATCGATCGTTCAAATGACGCTTGCAGCGGCAACGGAAACGGAGCTCGAACGTGCCCGCTCGGTGTGGAATAAGCGCTTTGGCGCGCCGCCCGCCAATGCATTGGAAAAAGCGAAGCAGCTCCGGTTCTTACAAAACAGAGGCTTTAGCCTTGAAACGATCTACCAGGTTCTTGGCTGACCCGGCCTCTCAAGCACCCGAATTTCGACGCCAACGCCCGGACCCTTACGAAGACGCTCGCTTCAGTTGCTCCGCAATCGCTTTAAGTCGCGCGTCGATGTCCTCGCTAAAATGGGGCGCGAGTTGCAGCCCGTGTCCCATTTCCGATTCGGAATGAACATTGCGCAACTGTTGCTCGAGATTATCAAGCTCCGCAATGACTCTCGGCGCCGCAAGCTCACGCAGCACCTCTACCGCGATGAGTTGCTGATCTCGTCGGGTAAGCACGCGATAGGCGGCACGCTGCAGGGTTTGGAGCCCATCCGCACGGCGCCCTTCTGCTGTCTGCAGACGCGCGAGTTCGATCATGCTGTTGGCATCGTACGGATCAGCCGCTAAATTGTCGCGCAGTACTTCCTGCGCCTTTGCATAGGCCACGTCGGGACCTAAACTGCCCGGATTGGCCAATAGCAACTTCACTTCACGTACGCCGAGATTCGGGCTGTTGGCCGTTTGCGCGCGGACGAAATCAAAACGATCCAAAGTCTCCTTGAGTAATTCGCGTTGCATGTCCGCGTCTTTCACATCAGCGCGCCCGCCATCAGCCAGCGCATGCTCCGACACTTGCAGCATCACCTCCTGGGCGATCGCTTCTTGCGGGCGGACGGCGGAGAGCAACCTGGCGATGTCGTAACCGTTCAACCGGGGGGCCACGAGATTCAGTACCTTTAAGCCAGGTTGCACTCCGGTTAGACAGCCTTGTGCAACGATGTGGATGACGAGCGGACCGGCAAGCAGCAGCACAATGAATCCAGAAAGCAGATTTTTAATGCGCGGGCTGATGTGATCGATATTTGGCACGGATACCCGCGCGATCGGATCAACCAGCTGCGCTGCGCGCGCTAGATACAGCCCGGTGAGGATATTCATGAATGCGAAATAAAAAATAAAATTGACTCCCGCATGAATGAAAAGGGCCAATCCCCCGAGCAATAACGCGACGCTTTCCAATCCATGGGCCGTGCCCGCAAGTCTCAGACTGCGCCTTAATTGGAGGAGCAGACCCACCAACAGCCCCAATTGGAGCACTAGCGCGGGGACGCCCCCTTCGGCGGCTAATTGCAGGTAATCGTTGTGCGCAAACAGCCCCGTGGTCGTGTTTTCCAAAGGTGAACGATAAGCCGGGTAATAACCCGCAAACGTGCCCCACCCTGTGCCGGTCAGCGGATGGACAAGAATCATCTGAAGCGTGGATTTCCACATGAGAATCCGCGCGTTGGTTGAGCCATCTTGTACAAGGTCATAGGTGCGATTAGCAACGCTTGCGCCCACCAGATGCGTGCTCGTGAGGTAAGCCGCCAGGGCAATGAATGGAATCATGACGATGAACCGCCGGGATGGGGCGTGGCGGTAACCGGCCCACACCAACACGGGAAGCAACAACAACCACGTCGCAATACCGCCACGTGACTCTGTCGCAAACAGTCCGGCGGTCAGGACGAATAGGCCGATCCCTAATACCACGGGGCGCCAGCGATTCACCGATCCACGACTCGTCAGAAACAGGTACGCCGCAAGAAACCAAAGGATATTGATCAGTGCCGCAAACGCATTTCGGTCGATCAAGGGCCCAACGGCTGAACCGTTGCCGATATGGTACCGAACCTGCCATAGCCCCCACGCTGCCATGCACACGCCAGCTAGCCAAAATGCGATACGTAATCGCGACCATACCCGCTCTGAATCAGGCATTATGGACCAAGCCAGGTAGGCGACGGGTAGTCCGGCCAACGTCCATGCCGCGAAAAGGCTGGCACTCGGTACCGCGCTTGCCGTTGCCGAAATGCCCAACCAGCACAAGCAAATCAACATCCAGACACTTAATGGCAAGCGCGTCCATGTTCTTGCTAACATGGCCCCGCGTGCGGTGACCAGGATCAAGGCTAGCAACAGCAGGCCGGTGAGCGCGGCGTTGAAATACACAAAGCTTGACGCAAACAGCCCAAGAATCAATAACGTCAAGAACCCCGGTCTGGTTAGGCTAAACATGGGCTTGGGCGACATAATTGAGATCGGGCATACTTAGGTGGGCCAAGGGAGCGGAGTCCACGACAAATTCGCTTTGTCCCTCTGCCTCAACGCAGATGGACGCGTAGCGATAGGAAAGCCCCTGCAGTGCAGGGGCTCGTTAAGGTAATCAATCCGTGAGTCTGTCACGGATTTGACGTGCGCCTTGGCTTAGCAGAAGCCCACAGCTGCGCAAGTGCCGGTCTGGGTCCAAACTACCGCTGAACCTTCACCATTGATTGTGGGGGTCAGCACGGAAGTGTAACTACCCGTAGAAGGCATACCAGTCATTGTAATGACCCCTGCTGCGACGGTCATACCGGCCGCCAGATTGGCTGTTGCGTCGGCCGCGACCGGAATTCCATTGCTGCCCGCGTTACACGTGGTGAAGACGCCACCGGCACTCTGACCACACACCGCAACGGCCGTTTGGTAGGCATTGCCAACGCTCAAAACCTCCGAGAATCGGGCCTTTTGCGTGTAGCTCTGATAGGAGGGAATGGCGATCGCGGCAAGGATGCCAATGATCGCGACAACGATCAACAATTCAATCAGGGTAAAACCTTGTTGCACTTTACGCATGTTATTGCTCCTCAGACTCATTGGGTGGGGACGGGGTCAAGCCAAAACAAATTTAACACATTCTTAACCCATTCGACGTCTAACGAGCACGGGGCGTGCCAACTTTAGGGTCCGTACATCGGATCAGTTGGGAAATCATCCGCAGAGCCCCACCATTGCTTGGCCCGGGCGACTTGGCAATCTCCTTCACCCCGACCGAACCGCTATCAAAGGGGATGACGACGAGGCTCGCATCCTGCCCGCCTAAGCTCAAAAGTGCCGCTTTTTGTCAGTTCTAATCGAGCGTCAAGACGATGACGTCACGCGCTCGGCAGCATGGCAATGAGCGCGCACTACTGGACCACTGCATCGGCATTCCGGGCCGGTTGCGCTTGACGACGCTATTCGACGAATCGCTTGAACGAGCGCGGGGTCCATGCGTCACGATATCTTTGGGCACCCGCCGAATAGCTCGATGGCCGGCGCGTGCGACGCTCCCTGCATGAGCATTTGTTGTGCCGGGATACCAAAGAATGCTTTAGTCCACTAAATAATTATGTATCACAGCGCTGCGCCATGGGTCCGGTTCCGTGTCGTATCAACGCGCCTCAGGCCTTCCCACACTAAGTTACCGCTGCGTGTATCCCGGAACCCTTGTCCCATTCGACGGCCAGGGCCACCGCCGATACTCGCCCTGCCCGCGCCGAAGTGCGACTGCGGTTGGCGAAGGAATCATTGCGTGCGGCGCTTCTTTGGGATGAGACGACTCCTGCTGGGCCTGCCTACATGCATGTCACGCTGTGGCGAGCGGGCCCACCTGGCCATCTAGCGATACGGATTGGTCAGGCGACCGCGCGCTTGTCCA
>JBKQNQ010000189.1:0-3807 GCA_052145875.1 Thiobacillaceae bacterium | reverse complement strand
TCTGGCTCAACAACCTGAAGGACGGCCACTACACCCTGCTGATCGAGAAGCAAGGGTACATGCCGCAGAAACTCGGTCCCGTTGACATCACTTACAAGGATATGAACGTAGGGGACATCAGCCTCTGGAAAGCCTAGAGCAGATTCAAGATTGATATACCCTCGTTCTCAGAAGAAAGATGGAGAAGCACGTGGAGGTTGTCCTTAAGAGTGCAGGCTACACCCTTGCCCTTGATGATTTCGGCCAATTCACCGAAGCCTGCGTCCCGCTTCTGGATGTCGTTGATATCATCAAAGTCGACTTGACGCTGCATGACGGCGCTTCGCTGATTCAAGTTGTTCAGACCCTGCGGCAATGGCCGGTCCAGCTGCTGGCGGAGAAAGTGGATTCGCGCGCGCAGGCGGATGAATGCCTCAAGCTGGGCTTTGATCTGTTCCAAGGGTATTTCTTCGCGAAGCCGGCCATACTCAATGGCCGCGGGGTCGACCTCGCCACACTCCCGTTGCTCAAGCTACTTGGGCTGATACTGAACGACGCAGAAACAGATGAAATCGAGCGGATATTTCGACAAAGCCCCAATCTGACGCTAAACCTATTGCGCTTGGTCAATTCGGTCTCATCGGGTGTGGTTACAAACATCCGCTCGCTCCGACAAGCGATCCTGGTACTCGGACGCAAGCAATTGCAGCGCTGGATTCAGCTTCTTCTCTTCACCTTGTATCCGGCCGACGCGGATTATCCTACTCCACTCATGCACTTGGCAGCAACCCGCGGCCGCATTATGGAACTACTTGCCGAAATCATCTGCGCCAATAATCGGGATTATCAGGATCAGGCGTTCATGACCGGGCTGCTCTCGCTGCTCGACACCTTGCTCGGCCTCCCGCTGCGGGACGTGATTCGTCAGTTGAACATCAGCGACCTCATGCGGCGTGCCTTGCTCGATCACGAAGGCGAGCTTGGCAAGCTGCTTGCCTTGGTTATGGCGCTCGAACGGGTCGAGTTACAAGGCGTCTCAACGATTCTCACTCACCTGCCCGCCCTTAGCGCCGATGATCTTTACCGCGCCGAACTCGAAGCCATCGCCTGGGTCAACGACCTCAACTAGACCCCACGACGTGAGATGCCGCTTACGGCGATAGGGATGAACTGGTAGCATTCGGGAACATGCGAAAAGTGGGCTTCTCATGAAACTTGCCACCTGGAACGTCAATTCCATCAGGGTTCGTTTGCCCCAGCTGCTTGAATTCCTGGCTTCGCGCCAGCCCGATGTCATGTGCCTCCAGGAAACCAAGCTTGAGAATCACAATTTCCCCAAAGCTGAACTTGAGGCAGCGGGTTATCAAACGGTGTATTCTGGGCAGAAAACATACAACGGCGTTGCCATTTTGGCCAAGTCGGTCCTTGCCAATGTGGAAAATGGCATCCCGAATTTTCCAGACGAGCAAAAACGCGTCATCGCTGCGACCATTCGCGACCTGCGAGTGATCTGTGTCTATATCCCGAATGGACAGACCGTGGATTCGGACAAGTATCAATACAAGCTGAAATGGCTGGATGCACTCACTCACTGGCTCAGTGAGGAAATCGTCCGTTACCCGAATCTGGCGGTCCTCGGCGACTACAACATTGCACCTGAGGATCGTGACGTGCATGATCCTGAAGCCTGGCGCGGACAGGTGCTGTGTTCAGAGCCAGAACGTCAGGCATTTCGAAACATCCTAACGCTCGGTTTGAGGGACAGCTTCCGTTTATTTGACCAGCCCGACAAAACGTTCTCCTGGTGGGATTATCGCATGATGGGTTTCCGGCGCAACCTCGGCCTGCGCATCGACCATATCCTCTTGTCGCCAACGCTTGTTGCCAAATGCACCGCCAGCATCATCGATCGGGACATGCGCAAACTGGAGCGGCCTTCAGACCATGCGCCTGCCGTAGTCACCTTGAACTAGTGGAGAGCATCCCGCTTCCCGACACACCTGCGCGACGTGACGCGCGCCTCGAGTCAGCGATGCGAATTGCTTCCAATGAATCCAGATAAAGGGATCCCGTGACCCGAGTCAGCCGATTGGTGGGGCCTCGATGCTTGCAGCCGGAACCACCCAGACGCCCTGGGAAGAAGCACGCTGGCCGATTCAGTGACCGCCTTCATCATCCAGTCCAAGCTCCTGAATTTTTCTGGTTAGTGTGTTGCGCCCCCAACCCAGCAGATTGGCGGCTTCGATTCTCCGCCCGCCCGTATGTTTGAGCGCAATTTCAATCAGGGTTTTTTCAAAATCGCGTGACAGTCCATCAAGGATGCCCTTCTCACCCCGCCCGAGAGCCTCGTCCACTTTGCGGGCCAGACACGCCTGCCACTCCGTTTCCGGTTGGGCGGAAGCTTCAGTCGAAAGCAAGTCACCGGGCAGATCACCTGCTTCAACGACCTGGCCCGGTGCCATGATGGTGAGATAGTGGCAGACGTTTTCAAGTTGGCGCACATTACCCGTGAGCGGCAGGCTACTAAGGTGTTTGAGGGCAGATTCTGAGAGCTTCTTGGGATCCAGCCCGGCCTCCTTGGCACTCTTTTGGAGAAAATGACGGGCCAGCAACGGAATATCCTCGCGCCGCTCTCGCAGGGGCGGCAGCCGTAACCGGATGACGTTGAGTCGGTGAAACAAATCCTCGCGAAATAATCCCGCCCGAACTCGCTCTTCCAGATTTTGGTGAGTGGCTGCGATAACTCGCACATTGACTTTTACCGACGCATGCCCGCCAACACGATAGAATTGCCCATCTGCAAGCACCCTTAGCAATCGGGTCTGCAGCTCGGCGGGCATGTCGCCGATCTCATCCAGAAACAGCGTGCCTTCATCCGCCTGTTCAAACCGTCCCCGTCGTTGGGCAGCGGCGCCGGTAAATGCGCCGCGCTCGTGGCCAAACAATTCGGATTCAAGGAGGTCCTTGGGGATTGCGGCTGTGTTTAGCGCGATGAATGGACCCTTGGCACGTGGGCTGTGACGGTGAAGCGCATGCGCCACCAGTTCCTTGCCGGTACCTGACTCGCCGGTGATGAGCACGGTGGCATGAGATTGAGACAAACGGCCGATCGCACGGAACACTTCCTGCATTGCCGGCGCATGACCGAGAATCTCGGGCAATACGATCGGTTCCTCAAGGCCCCCTTCTGCACGGCTGCCTTCAGCAAGCGCGCGGCGCACAAGCTCCACCGCGGTGTCCACATCAAATGGCTTGGGCAGGTACTCGAACGCACCACCCTGAAATGCAGCGACGGCGGAATCGAGATCGGAATACGCCGTCATGATAATGACCGGCAATTTTGGCACGCGTTCCTTGAGCGTTTGCAGGAATTCAAACCCGGAGGGCCCGGGCATGCGAATATCTGATACCACGACGGAGGGTTGATTTTTGTCAAGCCGGATCAACGCCTCGCCCGCCGAGCTGAAGGTCTCCACGGTCCAGCCCTCGCGTTCCAACGCCTTCTCCAGCACCCAGCGAATGGAGCGGTCATCATCAACAATCCAGATTGGTTTTTTCATGGTTGAATGGGAAAGAAAAGGGAAAACTCAGTGTGTCCGGGCCGCGATTCGCACTCGATTACCCCCTGATTCTGCGCCACTAGAGTCTGGGCGAGGGGCAAGCCAAGGCCGCTGCCGCCGTCGCGCCCGGTTACTAATGGGTAAAAGATCCGATCCCGAATGTCCTCGGCAATGCCGGGGCCATTGTCGATGATTTGTACGCTCAGAGCGATTCGATACCGACGGGCGCCGAGCTGAATTTGACGCGTCACACGGGTTCGCAGGATCA
>JBKQNQ010000188.1:0-20998 GCA_052145875.1 Thiobacillaceae bacterium | reverse complement strand
AGCGATATCTGGTGTTCGATTTGGCTTGCATTGAGAATCAGCGCAACGAGATCGACCGAGTTGTTTTCGAGAAAGTGTCGAACCACAAGCTCATCGTCCGAAAATCCATGCAGATCGTATAGGCCCGGCAGATCAACGACCTCCACCATATCTGCACCCAGCAAGATCTTTGCGCCCAGCAGATCCACGGTAACGCCGGGCCAGTTGCCAACGCGCTCGCTAGCACCAGTCAGGCGGTTGAAGAGCGTGGATTTGCCCGTGTTGGGCATGCCGAGCAAGGCGAGGCGTTTCAAGGGGCGGATTTAGGCGAACAAGCGGATTCGCGGGTTGACGATCAGCGAACCGGCGTCACACGGATGTTGCGCGCATCCGCGAGTCGAACGATTAGATCAGTGAAACCGACGCGTATTTGAATCGGGCCGGACAAGGCGGCGCGACGCACCACGCTGATGGAACGGCCAATCCGCAAGCCCATCGCCGAAAGCCGCTGGTATAGGGCTTCATCCACCTTGAGGTGCGCGATGACGGCGTGATCCCCAGGCTTCAGGCTGGCAAGGGAGTGGGTGTTGCTCATGGCAGAACCATAAAAGTATGAATAAGAACTATTCTTATTCTATCCCTATCGAAGCGCCTTTGTAAAGCCTCGAGTGGCGCAATGTTGCGGGCGTGGTTTTGGAGGGCGCACTGTGAGCTCGCGCAAACATCGATCGCTCAATCTGTTTGGCCCGCCCAGGCTTTATAGGTAGAATTCAGCATTACCCGTCCCGCCCATACTCATGAGCAAATATGTGTTCGTAACTGGCGGGGTGGTGTCTTCCTTAGGTAAAGGCATCGCCTCTGCGTCCCTGGCCGCGATTCTCGAATCCCGTGGTCTCAAAGTCACCCTCTTAAAGCTCGATCCCTACATCAATGTCGATCCTGGCACCATGAGTCCGTTCCAGCACGGCGAGGTGTTCGTGACGGAAGATGGTGCAGAAACGGACTTGGACTTGGGGCATTACGAGCGATTTTCCCGTGCCAAGATGGGGAAGCTCAACAATTTCACGACCGGTCAGATCTACAAGTCAGTGATCGATAAGGAGCGCCGCGGCGATTATCTGGGCGGGACGGTGCAAGTCATCCCGCACATCACCGATGAGATCAAACTGCATATCCGTGCAGGAGCCGGGAACGCCGATGTTGCCTTGGTGGAAATCGGGGGTACGGTGGGCGATATCGAATCGCTGCCATTTCTGGAAGCCATTCGTCAGATGGGAATTGAAGAAGGTCGCACCAATACCTGCTTCATCCACCTCACGCTGCTGCCCTACATTCCAACTGCAGGCGAACTCAAGACGAAGCCGACCCAGCATTCCGTGAAAGAGTTGCGCGAAATCGGGATTCAGCCAGACATCCTGCTTTGCCGGGCGGACCGTGAAATTCCGGCCGATGAGCGGCGCAAGATTGCACTCTTTACCAATGTGCAACCCGAAGCGGTAATCCAGGTGCTGGATGCAGCCTCGATCTACACGATCCCGGCCATGCTGCACGACCAGATCTTGGACGAAATCGTCTGCCACAAACTGGGGATCCTGGCGCGGGCCGCTGACCTTACCGTATGGAAAAACTTGGCGCAAGCACTGGAACATCCGGAGCGCGAAATCAATATTGCCTTTGTGGGCAAGTACGTGGATCTGACCGAGTCCTATAAGTCCTTGTCCGAAGCGATGGTGCACGCGGGCATTCACACCCGCAGTCGGGTCAACGTCCACTATATCGACTCCGAAAGTATTGAAAAAAACGGCATCGACTGCCTGAAGGACAAGGATGCCATTCTGGTACCGGGAGGTTTCGGAAAGCGTGGCGTTGAAGGGAAAATTGCGGCGATCCGCTATGCCCGCGAGCATCAGGTGCCTTATCTCGGAATCTGCCTTGGCATGCAGCTTGCGGTTGTGGAGTTTGCGCGCGATGTTGCCGGCATGACGGCCGCACACTCCACCGAGTTTGAGCCCGCGACGCCGTATCCCGTCATCGGGCTGATCACCGAATGGCTGGACCGCGAAGGCCGGCTGGAAAAGCGTACTGAGCACTCCGACCTGGGCGGTACGATGCGCCTGGGCGGCCAAGTCTGTAGCTTGAAGGACGGCTCGCTGGTTCGGCAGGTCTATGGCCAGCCGGAAATCACCGAACGTCATCGTCACCGGTATGAAGTCAACAATACCTTGCTAAGCCAGCTCGAAGAACGGGGACTCGTCGTGTCCGGCCGCGCGCCAGGTACCGATCTGTGCGAAATGATCGAGTTGCCCCGAACCGTCCATCCGTGGTTTGTCGGTTGTCAGTTCCACCCCGAGTTCACCAGCAATCCGCGCGACGGGCATCCGCTGTTCACGGCCTTTGTTGAAGCGGCGCTGGCGCAAAACGCAAAAACCAAGCGGGAAGCCGCATGAAGCTTTGTCATTTTGAAGCTGGCTTAGACCAACCGCTGTTCCTGATTTCGGGGCCCTGTGTCATTGAGTCCGAAGCGCTGGCGATGGATACGGCCGGTCAGCTGAAGGAAATCTGTGCATCGCTAAACGTGCCATTTATTTACAAGTCCTCATTTGACAAGGCAAACCGTTCCTCAGCTAAATCCTTCCGCGGGCTAGGACTGGAGGAAGGACTGAGGATACTCTCCGAAGTAAAACAGCAGATTGGTGTGCCGGTGCTGACTGATGTTCACGAAGATACGCCGTTGAATGAAGTGGCGGCGGTCGTTGACGTTTTGCAGACCCCCGCGTTCTTGTGCCGTCAGACCAACTTCATTCAAAATGTGGCGCGACAGGGCAAACCGGTCAACATCAAGAAGGGCCAGTTTCTTGCACCATGGGATATGAAAAACGTGGTAGAAAAAGCCCGGGCAGTCGGTAATGACGCGATTATGGTGTGCGAGCGTGGCGTGAGTTTCGGTTACAACACGCTCATCTCAGATATGCGTGGTTTGATGGTCATGCGTAACACCGGCTGTCCGGTGGTGTTCGATGCCACGCACTCGGTGCAACAGCCCGGCGGGCAAGGCGACAGGTCAGGTGGTCAGAGGGAATTCGTTCCGGTGCTCGCGCGCGCTGCCGTGGCGTCGGGGATTGCGGGCGTATTTGCCGAGACGCACCCCAATCCGGACAGTGCCCTTTCGGATGGGCCCAATGCGTGGCCCCTTGGGCTCGTTAGGGAATTGCTGGAGACCTTGAAGGAAATCGATGCGCTGGTGAAACAGCGTGGATTTGCCGAGGACTTGTTGGTGAGCACATGAGGCAGGAAGAAAACTCGACACGAAGGCTGTCTCTGGTAACGTTGTTTCAACCATGTGAATCTGAAATCTAAGGATAAAAATTGACTGCAATCGTTGATGTCATCGCGCGCGAGATACTGGATTCTCGCGGTAATCCAACAATCGAAGCGGATGTCCTGTTGGAGTCGGGCGTCATGGGCCGCGCGGCGGTGCCTTCCGGCGCTTCCACTGGAAGTCGCGAGGCCTTGGAACTACGCGACGGCGACAAGTCCCGTTACCTCGGCAAAGGCGTGCTTCGGGCAGTGGAAAATGTGAATACGGAAATCTGTGAAGCATTACTTGGGTTGGATGCGGAAGATCAGGTCTTCATTGACCATACCCTGATCGATCTCGACGGAACCGATACCAAGTCGCGTCTTGGGGCCAATGCGTTATTGGCTGTTTCCTTGGCCACCGCGCGTGCAGCTGCGGAGCAGTCGGGATTGCCGCTATACCGTTACTTGGGGGGGGCTGGGCCGATGAGCCTACCCGTGCCGATGATGAATATCATCAATGGAGGCGTACACGCGAACAACAGTATCGATATCCAGGAATTTCTAATTATTCCGATCGGGGCCGAGAGCTTCAGAGAGGCCTTACGCTACGGGGCTGAAGTTTTCCATACCTTGAAGAAATTATTGGAGAGCCGGGGACTGGCAACGACTGTCGGCGACGAGGGTGGGTTTGCCCCGAATCTGGAGTCGAATGAGGCGGCGTTGAAGGTAATTGTTGAAGCGATTTCGGCCGCCGGGTTTACGCCGGGTCAAGACATTGCCATTGGCGTGGACTGCGCGGCCAGCGAGTTCTATCGCGATGGCACGTACCATCTCGAAGCCGAAGGCCTGAAATTGACTTCCGCTCAGTTTGGCGATTACCTGGGCGCCTGGTGCGACAAATATCCGATCATCAGTATCGAAGATGGCATGGCGGAAGGTGATTGGGACGGCTGGATTGAATTGACCAAGAAGCTCGGACGCAAGATCCAGTTGGTAGGCGATGATATCTTTGTCACCAATGCGAAGATACTCACCGAAGGGATCCAGAAAGGTGTCGCCAATTCCATCCTGATCAAGCTTAACCAGATCGGGACCCTGACTGAAACCTTCGAGGCCATCGAGACGGCAAAGCGCGCCGGCTACACCGTGGTGATCTCCCATCGGTCGGGCGAGACGGAAGACTCCACGATTGCCGATCTGGCCGTCGCGACCAACGGGCTGCAGATTAAGACTGGATCGCTGTCACGTTCGGATCGTATCGCCAAGTACAACCAGCTCCTCAGGATCGAAGAGGAACTGGGCGAGGGCGCCGCGTACCCGGGGAAAGATGCGTTTTATTCAATTCGATAGGCCATGACAGCGACCTTGAACCGAGCCCAGAAAAAGCTAGACAGCAGACCGAGTCGGCGTGACCCGACTTCGTGCTGGCCTAAGGTGGCGGGGCTTTCGTGAAGTGGCTCACTCCGCTTCTTGTACTATTGATCGCGCTATTGCAATATCCACTTTGGTTCGGCGAGTCGGGCTGGTTGCGTCTGTTGTCATCGGGTCGTGTCGTGGATGAGCAGCGCCAGCTAAATGAAAAGCTGCGTCAACGCAACGCCGTACTTAAGGCCGAGGTGCTGAATCTAAAACAGGGAAAGGATGCCATGGAGGAGCGGGCGCGCTCTGAACTGGGAATGATTCGTCCCGATGAAGTGTATGTGCGGATCGTGGGTAACACGGGCGCACCCGACGAGAACAGGCAATGAACGAATTGCAGATTGCATTGGCAGTAATAGGCGGGGTTGTCGTGGTCGGCATCCTTGCATATAACCGGATTCAGGAGCGGCGCTATCGCAAGCAAGCGGAAGCGACCTTTCGGTCCCTGGAACAGGATCCACTCATGAACACGGCTCAGGAGGGGGAACCCAAGACGTCCTGGAACACGCGGCAGCGTGTTGAACCCGGATTGCGCGATCCGCAGTTTAGCGAGGACCTCGATGGCCTGGATCAAGGGGCCGACCTGCATGAGCCGCTTTTTGTCGAAGATTCGCGGGACGTTCACGCGCCGGCGCCCCGCGTGTCCCTGCAAGACGGGGTGAAGATCGCTCCGCGTACCGCGTCCCCCGAAAAATCTGCACGCGACGTGACTCCGCTAGCTCCGGTCCCGCCCTACAGTCCACATGAGCAGTCGATTGAATATCGAATTCAGGTCAAGGGCGAGGCCATCCAGCCCGGCATCTTTTCCGACGCGGTGGCGCAGTCCAAGACCTTGGGCAAAGCACTGCGTTGGGTCGGCTATCCGACTCGAGGGGATGGCTGGGAGGAGCTTCGCCTCTGGTCCGATGGGCACTATCGCGAAATCGTCGTTACGATGCAACTCGCGGATCGCAATGGCAGTGTCAGCGAGCATGATCTGACGTCGCTTTGCAGCATGGTGAGAGATGCCGCACAGGCATCCGGCCACAAGGTCATGTGCGAAGATTTTGACACCGCGCTGGAACGAGCCAAGGTACTCGATCTTTTCTGCGTTGACGTGGACGTCTTGATCGGGGTCAATGTCGTGGCGCGCGGCGAGGAAACCTTGCCGATGCACCGCGTCAGAACTGCGGCAGAAGTCGCGGGAATGGTGCTTGCGCCAGACGGCACGTTTCAGCTTCAGGACCGTCGTGGTGAAATCCTGTTTTCCCTCTGCAACCACGAATCCACACCCTTCACGCCGGACAATATGGACAGTTTCTCCTCGCGCGGCGTGACGCTATTGTTCGATGTACCGCGTGTGCCCGATGGGCTCAAGATTTTCGACAGTATGATTGGACTTGGCCGCAAACTGGCGCACGAAATCGGCGGCTTACTGGTCGATGATAACCTTCGCCCGCTTACCGATACGGGCATTGAGCGGATTCGCCAGCAGCTTGCCCAAATCTACGGCAGAATGGAAACAAAGGGCATCCCGCCCGGGAGCGATTTGGCTTTGCGGCTGTTTTCGTGAATGACCGTTCCCGCTGACGTAAGCGCTGAGGTGCAACGGCTGCGGGCTCAGCTCCAGCATCACAATTACTGTTATTACGTTCTCGACAAACCGGAAATCCCGGATAGCGAGTATGACCGCCTGTTTCGCGAGCTTCAGGGGTTCGAACAACGCTATCCCGAATTGGTCGTCCCTGAGTCGCCCACCCAACGGGTAGGCGGCGCGCCGCTCGATGCTTTCTCGCACGTCAAACACCTTGTTCCGATGCTGTCCATCGAAACTGAATCGGACGCGCGGCCCTCAGGTGCGGTTAATTTCGACCAGAAATTGCGCAAGAAACTGGGATTGACGCAGGAGGACCCGCCGATCGAATATGCCGCCGAGCTCAAGTTTGATGGGTTGGCCATCAGCCTACGCTACGAAAACGGCGTACTCGTCCAGGCGGCAACGCGCGGTGACGGCGAAACGGGCGAGGACGTCACTTCAAACGTGCGGACCATCCGTGCGATCCCGCTTGCCCTTGCAACCCCGGATCCACCCCAGGTGCTGGAAGTGCGTGGTGAGGTCATCATGAAACATGTTGATTTCGAGCGTTACAACGCCCAGCAACGTGCCCGGGGCAAGCCGACCTTGATCAACCCGCGCAACGCCGCCGCAGGGAGCGTACGCCAGCTTGATCCAAGCGTTGCCCAGCAGCGCCCACTGTCGTTTTACGCCTACGGAATCGGTGAAGTGCGTGGCTGGAAACTGCCCCCAAGTCACAGCGGCATCCTTGACGCGTTGGCAGCGTTCGGCGTACCTGTCAGCCCCGATCGAGCGGTCGGCCAAGGCGTGGATGCCTTAGTCGCATTTCATGCAGAAATCGCGCGCAAGCGCGACAGCTTGCCTTTCGATATTGATGGTGTGGTGTACAAGGTCAACTCACTGGAGCTGCAGCGCCAGTTGGGGTTTCGCAACCGTGAGCCGACGTGGGCTTTGGCCCACAAATATCCCGCGCAGGAACAGATTACCCAAGTGCTTGATATCGATGTGCAGGTGGGCCGCACGGGCGCAATCACACCTGTGGCAAGACTCACCCCGGTCTTTGTTGGGGGCGTAACGGTCACCAATGCGACGCTTCATAATGAAGATGAAGTGCGGCGCAAGGACGTGATGATCGGTGACTGGGTATCAGTGCGCCGGGCCGGTGACGTCATCCCTGAAGTTGTTGCCGTGATTCGGGACCGTCGGCCAGAGTATGCACGCCCGTTCGTGATGCCAACGACGTGCCCGGTCTGCGGCAGCCATGTGGTCAGGCTGGATGGCGAGGCGGTGGCCCGCTGCACAGGTGGCCTGTTCTGTCTGGCCCAGCGTAAGCAGGCGCTGCTTCATTTCGCCTCTCGCCGCGCCATGGACATCGAAGGCTTGGGCGAAAAACTGGTGGAGCAGCTGGTCGACAGTGGGACCGTCCACACGCCCGCAGATCTGTATGAGCTTAGCCTGGCCCAGGTCGCCAAGCTCGACCGAATGGCTGAGAAATCTGCTGCCAACCTGCTCGCAGCGATTGAGCAAAGCAAACATACTACGCTTGCGCGCTTTATTTTTGCGCTGGGCATCCGTAATGTGGGCGAGGCTACTGCGAAAGATCTGGCAAGGTTTTTCGGTGAACTCGACGCGCTGATGATGGCGGATCAAGCGCGTCTTACCCTCGTACCTGATGTGGGTCCGATTGTGGCCCAAAGCATTGTCCAGTTCTTCGCCGAGCCGCACAATCGGGACGTGATAGGACACTTGCGCCGCCTCGGCGTGACCTGGGACGAAGCGCGGCCCGCGGCCAGCGCAGCGACCGGTCCGCTGGCCGGGAAAGTCCTGGTGCTCACCGGAACCCTGCCAAACCTGAGCCGGGATAGGGCCAAGGAAAAGATCGAGGCTTCCGGGGGGCGGGTCACCGCGAGCGTCACAAAAAAAACCGATTTCGTGGTGGCCGGCACCGAACCTGGCAGCAAGTTAATCAAGGCGCAGCAAATGGGCATTACCATTTTGGATGAGGAAGCCCTGCTGAAATTGCTGGATTTGTATCCGCACGGTGGGCCAAACGAATCAGACGAGCGCGCGATCCCGGAAAAGGCGAAACCGTGAAGATGGACACAAATTCTGCGTGGGCTACCTGCTTGCCCTCAAGTCCTCTTTCTGAAACATGAGAATGTGAACATGCAAACCGTAAAAAAAGCCGTCTTTCCCGTTGCGGGCTTGGGAACCCGCTTCTTGCCCGCAACCAAGGCCAGTCCCAAGGAAATGCTGCCCATCGTCGACAAGCCTCTGATCCAGTACGCGGTGGAAGAGGCGGTAGCCGCTGGCATTACGGACATCATCTTTATCAGCAGCCGCACTAAGCGCACGGTGGAGGATCATTTCGACAAGGCGTATGAGCTGGAAACCGAGCTGCAAATGCGCGGCAAGGATCGAACCCTCGACTTGGTTAAGTCGATTCGTCCGGCCGGTGTCAATTTCATTTACGTACGCCAAGCGGAAGCCCTTGGCCTGGGCCATGCGGTCCTTTGTGCCCAGCCCGTAGTGGGCAAGGAGCCATTCGCTGTCATCCTCGCCGACGATCTACTCGATGGTGGCACGCCCGTCATGAAGCAGATGGTGGAGCAGTACAATTATTACCGGTGCTCAATCTTGGGCGTGCAACAGGTGGCGCGCGAGGATACGGCCGCTTATGGGATCGTTGACGCCAGCCTGTTGACCGACCGGATTTCGCGCGTGAGCGCCATCGTGGAGAAGCCTCAGCCAAAGGAAGCACCGTCCACGCTGGGGGTGGTGGGGCGCTATATCCTGACGCCCCGTATCTTCCATCATATTGAGCATCTCCAGCCAGGCGCCGGAGGCGAGCTCCAACTTACCGACGCAATCGCGGCGCTACTCCAGGAGCAGCAAGTGTTGGCCTATGCATATGATGGCGTGCGATACGATTGCGGCAGCAAGCTTGGATACTTACAGGCAACCGTCGAATACGCGCTGCGCCATCCGGAAGTTGCGGGTGAGTTTGCGGCGTTCCTCAAGGAGCGGATGTGCAAAGAAGTTGAGGGAACGCTTCAATCAGTTCCGTAGCACACACGGACGGAGGCCGGTGCTTGGCGCTCCAAACCTGTTCACCCGCATAGCCGTGCAGATAGACAGCTGCGTCGAGCGCGTGTGCCGGTTCAATCCCTTGAGCGATCAGGCCGGCAATCAAACCGGTCAACGCATCGCCCATCCCGGGCGAGGCCATCGCCGGGCAGCCCGTTGAGTTCACCGCGACCGTTCCATCCGGTCGGGCAACCAAGCTGTTGGCGCCTTTTAGCACGACCACCGCCCCGAATAATGCCGCCAGCTTCTGTGCAGCCGCCTGGCGGCTAAGTTGAATGTCACCGACACCGCAGCCGAGCAGGCGCGCAGCCTCGCCGGGGTGGGGGGTCATGAGTGTGGCGAGGCGCCGACGCCGTATCGGGCCGTGCAGTATCGGGTGGGCCGCAATCAGGTTGAGCGCGTCTGCATCCACAATTAGCGGACATGGCGTGGATAGTGCCTGTGCGAGCAGCTCATAGGCCCGTTCAGATTGACCCATGCCGGGCCCGATGGCGAGCACGCTCAGCTGCTTCGCGCTGACCAGCGTCTCGGGCGGGGCGAACATCAGCTCCGGCTGAACGTAATCCACGCCGATACGACTATCGAGGGGGGCTAAGGTGACGCGGCCTGCGCCACTCTTGAGTGCCGCCCGTCCGGCAAGCAGAACGGCGCCAACCATGCCAGGCGCACCGCCGATGACGCCGACGTGGCCGAACCGGCCTTTATGGCTGTCTTTCGGACGAGGGGGAAGGAGGGGGAATTCCATTGCCAATAATATTGTCTAATATAAGACTATAAGTCTCTTGGGACGCATTAGTACGAGGAGAACCCCTTCAATGGTCAAGCCTGTCAACACGACCCCTTCGGGCGCAACGCTGATGGATTGCGAATCGGACCATCAATGTACTGTTCTGACCTGTGACATGTGTCTGGTCGAATTGCCCAACGACGCCGCGATGCGCGAGGAAGGTGAGGACTACATTGCCCACTTCTGCGGATTGGATTGTCTGGATCAGTGGCGCCGTCAGCGGGCGCAGGCCGCTCGCCAGCCTCAGCAACAGTAATTTTCCCAACGCCCATGCAGGGCGTTTGACGCGCAGGGTGGCCCATCCGCGCTGCGGTGTCACGCGCGCTTCGCGCGAGTTCGCATTTGACTGAGTGTTTCCCCGAAAGGCTCCAGGAACGGCGCATGTGCCGTGCGGCGTCCCGCTCACCTTGCCCAGCGCGGCGCATTGGGATTCCCCGGGCTATAGGTTTGATTGGCCGGCTGTCCGGGCAGCGGTTTCGCGCTTCCCTGTCGCCCGCTTGGCGGAGTCGGCGCACGCGTTTGAGCATGGGGTGCGGGGCGAACGGTCATCGGAGCAAGGGTTGGGCTCACCTGTACCGTTGGCGAGCGCAGGAAGGCGGGGGTATGCCCGGGGTTCGGACTCAACGGTCGGGTCTCGGCAGACGGCGCGGTGGCGCGCGCGGCCGCGCCCGGGATACCAAAGGGCGGCCGTGGTAACGGCGCGGTGCTCCCGGTTTGATGCGGCGGTGCCTGCACGATCTGCGGTTCTGGTGCCGCCCTCAGGCGGGTGCGTGTCGCCGCATTCTGCCACGGCAGGGCAGTTTCACGCGGTGGCCGTGTCGATATGACCCGGCGGGCTGCGATGTCATGGGGGGGCTGTATGCCGCGTTCGACACTGCCCGGAAAGTTGCTGGGCGAAGGCTTGATTGGCAGATCCCCCTGGATGGGGGTGAAGTCCTCTTGCCGAAACCGGCTATCGACGGTGGCAGCGAGGTGCGGACGGCCAAATGTCTGAAGCGGCGCCGTTAGGACTCCGCGGGGGAGGTCAGCATTACGAAAATGGTAAGCCGCTCCGTTGAACGCGACACGCGGGCCACCCCATCCGAGCCAATGGGGATGACCGCGGTAGTCTTGCGGACCCCACCAGGGCAGCACCGGCTCGCCCCATCCAAGGGGGACCCAGGATAAAGTCGGCTCGCCTGCGCCCAGACGGGCAGCGAGATCCGGTTTGCGCGTCATAAACCCGACCAGGGCCGGTGCATAGAGCGCACGGTGCGAAACCGAGCCTGGGGCCCAGCACCATATCCCGTTTACCGACACCCATCGGCCATAGTGGAAGGGCGCCCATCCCCAAGGAGCGTCGTCAACCCACGTCCATCCATAATTGGGGTCCACGATCCAGTTACCCGTGCTGTAGGGAACCCAGTCTGGCTCGACGTCATTGGGGATCCACACTGCCCCGTATTCCGGCACGACGCGCCACTGCCCATATGGGTCGAGCGCCTCGGCACCCCAGATATCGGGCGGCAGATAGCGTGAACTGACCGATTCCGTCACGCTTTCGCTGCGTTCATGGTTCCATGTGTCCCAAGCATCCCGGGCCGGTGCGGCGTATGTCTCAACCATGACAGGATTATCGCCGGATACGACAATGTCTTCAGATGGGTAAATACTCATGGACCTGCCATCCGCTGTCGTCACCGTGGCACGTCCGCTTCGATGCGTGATGAAGTGGATGGTATCGGCAGCGACCTCCAGCCGGAAATAGCCCGGTTGTTCAATGGTAAAGACGGCCCGGGGTGTGTCGACCTCGATCGTGTCGCCTTCAGTTATGCTTCGTATGTCAAAGGAAACGAGGCCCGAGGTCACCTCGACCTGAATGAAATGTTCATCTTGGTTCATGAGCGTAAGCTCGCTGTTTTCGCTTGCGCGAATGAAGCTGCGGCTACCGATTTGAAGTTCGAGGGTCGACGCGTTGCCCGTATAAAGGGAATCGCCCACCGCGAGTGGAAGATTGACGCTGGCGTTCGCCCAATCCTGCTCACCCGGCTGCCAGTATGAGGCCGGGCCTTCCAGGTAGCTTAGCCGTGGAGGCGTTGGTGTTCCGGCCGCCTCTTCGGTATCTGCCGATACGACGTTGCCGCAAAGGGCGAGCAGGATCAGCAGGGGAAAAAGGACGAAGGCGGGAACATGTTTCATTGCAAACCCTTATTTGGAATTGCTCAACGAGCCGGTGTCGGGATTGGGGACAATGTTTGAGACAAGTGATCACTTCAGAAGGAGCGCCGCTCCAAGCTTGAATGGCTCTGGTTAAATAGAAGTATAGGCTCAGCGAAGAGACGAGAACAGCATGAGAGGGATGCTAACCGCAAGGCATTGCGTTGTCAGTGGACGGGTCCAAGGCGTGGGCTATCGTCCCTTCGTCTATCGGCTTGCGTGTCACTTGAACTTGAATGGCTGGGTCCGCAACACAGCGGGCAGGGTTGAGATACATGCGGAAGGCAATGCGCAGACTCTGGACCGCTTTGTCAGCGCTCTAATTGCGCAGGCGCCGATCATTGCCCGGCCCAGCCTGCAAAGCAGTGAGGAGACGGCAGTACAAAGCCTGGCGGCGTTTCTTATTCTGCATAGTGAGGGCGGTGGGGCCGATATCCACGTGCCACCGGACTACTTTACCTGCGATGACTGCCTTGCGGAAATGAATCATCCCGGCAACCGGCGTTTTCATTATCCCTTCATCAACTGCACCCAGTGCGGACCTCGCTACACGCTGATTGCGTCCCTTCCGTACGATCGTCCGAATACGTCAATGACGGCCTTTGAACTTTGTTCTTGCTGCAAGAATGAATATGAGAACCCGCTCGACCGACGCTTTCACGCCGAGCCCATCGCCTGTCCGGCATGTGGTCCAGCGCTGAGTTATGTGGAAGGCACCCAGCATGCACAGGGCAATGACGTCGCCATAAATGAAGCCGTCGCGGCGTTGCGGGCCGGGCGAATTGTCGCGGTAAAGGGGCTCGGCGGCTACCACCTGATGTGTGATGCGACAAGCGATGCCGCGGTGGCCCGTTTGCGGCGGCGCAAGCATCGCCTTGCCAAGCCTCTGGCCGTGATGTTTCCCGCCGATGGCGCGGCACTCGCCCAGGCCGTCCCCGTGGACTCCGATGCGGAAGCATTGTTGCGCGGGCCAGAACGACCCATCGTGCTGCTGCCCAAGCGCCAGACCTGCTCGTTGAGTGCGTTGATTTCACCGAACTTGAATGAAATCGGCTGCCTGCTGCCATACAGTCCGCTTCACACCTTGCTGTTGAACGCATTTGGCGGCCCCCTGGTGGCGACGTCGGGCAACGTAAGTGGCGAGCCCGTAATTACGGATGAGAACGAAGCACAGACACGTCTGGCGCAGATCGCGGATGGATTTGTTCATCACAATCGACCGATCCTGCGGCCTGCGGATGACTCCGTCTATCGGGTGATTGCGGGAAGGCCGCGGCCCTTGCGCATGGGACGCGGGCTCGCACCGGCGGAGCTCGAGCTGCCCCGGCGCCTGCCCGAGCCGGTCTTGGCTCTGGGAGCCCACACCAAGAATGCGGTGGCGCTGGCGTGGGACAAACGTGCGGTGATCTTTCCTCACATCGGTGATTTGGGCAGCGCCAAAAGCCTCGAAGTGTTGGAACGGGTGACCGAGGATTTACAGCACCTCTATCAGGTGAGGGCCACGCGCATCCTGCTGGATAGGCATCCAGGCTATGGATACCGCGATTTTGCAACACGAAGTGGCTTGGCACTCACGCGTATCTGGCATCATCGCGCGCACGCATCGGCGTTGACGTTCGAGACTTCAACCACTGAAAACTTGATAGTCTTTGTCTGGGACGGCGTTGGGTTGGGTGAGGATGGACAACTATGGGGCGGCGAAGCATTTGTCGGCCGCTGCGGAAATTGGCAGCGCCGGGCGAGTTTCAGGCCATTCAGGCTACCGGGGGGCGAGCGAGCCGGTCGCGAGCCATGGCGTTCGGCGGCAGGACTGCTGTGGGAAGCTAATCTTGCCGCGCCGTTTGCACCAGAACTGTTACGCGAAGCCTGGGGCAAGGCAATCAACAGTCCAAATACCCATGCGGTCGGCCGACTGTTTGATGCCGCCGCAGCGTTGACGGGACTGTGCACCCATGCCACATATGAAGGCGAGGGCCCGATGCGTCTCGAGGCCGCCTGCGCGCCAAGTGTCCCTGCCGATGCGGTGGCGTTGCCCATCGGGGAGGCCCAGGGGCTATGGCAAACAGACTGGTCGCCCCTGCTGCCGATGCTCATGGATGAGAGCCTTCCACAGGCGGAGCGCGCGGCGCGATTTCACGCGAGTCTCGCCCACGCCCTGCTCAAGCAGGCGCTGGTTCTGAGAGACGAAACGGGTTGGAGCACCGTTGGACTTACGGGCGGCGTCTTCCAGAACCGGCTGTTGACCGAACAGGCGCAAGCATTGTTGGAACGGGCCGGCTTTCAGGTGCATTACCCTGGGCGAATTCCGGTCAACGATGCCGGTATAAGTCTAGGCCAGGTGCTGGAGTTTCTTTATGCGGGAACGGAACAATGATGGAAGAACGCATTCTTTTGGCGCACGGCAATGGAGGCCGCTTCATGCGCGAGCTCATTGCGGAGTTGTTTGCACGGCATCTGGCCAATCCCGTGCTCGATACCGATGCCGATGCCGTGCCGCTGCCCGCAATCGACGGCGAGATCATGGTCACAACGGACGGTTTCACGGTTCAGCCGTTGGAATTCCCCGGTGGCAATCTCGGCTCGCTCGCCGTCCATGGCGTGGTGAACGATCTGTGTGTGGCGGGGGCCGTGCCACGCTATGCGACATTGTCGGCAATTATCGAGGAAGGGCTCGAGATCGCCACGCTGGATCGCCTGGTCGCCAGTTTTGCAAGAGCAGCAGCAGAGAGTGGCATGCAAGTGGTTGCAGGCGACACCAAGGTGGTGCCGCGTGGGGAGGGTGGGGGGCTCTATCTGGCGGTCGCTGCAATCGGAGTCCGTACCACGCGGCAACGACTGGGCATGAAACGGATCGCGCCCGGAGATCAGGTGCTGGTATCCGGACCGGTGGGCGACCATGGCATTGCAGTCATGCTCGCGCGCGAACAGTTCGGTCTTTCGGGCGAGGTGTGCTCGGATTCCGCTTCGGTATTGCCGTTGGCGCGTGCCGTGTGGGATCTGGCCGGGCTCCGGTTCATGCGTGACCCAACCCGAGGGGGCTTGGCGACGGTGGCACATGAGATTGCCCGTGGAGCCGGCTGCACGGTCACCTTGCAGCAGTCACAGATCCCAGTGCGTGATACGGTGGCTTCGGTGTGCGAAATGTTGGGCTACGATCCCTACTACCTGGCCTGCGAAGGACGTATCGTTGCCGTGGCGTCCCCGGAAGCAGTGGCACCTCTCCTGGCGTCATGGCGCGGCTTACCGGGTGGCGAAGCGGCCGCGCGGATCGGCCGTGTCGTTGCGGGCAAGTCACGGGTGATCCTCGAAACCCCACTGGGTGGCCGACGCATCCTGGAAGAGCTGGAAGATGACCCGCTGCCCCGAATCTGTTGAAGTGAGGTTCCGCCACGAGGCGTCATTTCTGCCCATTTCGGGCCGGCGCCTCTGTGGCTCTCGGCGCGGCCCGCGTCATCTCGTTGGAACCCTGTCTCGATTGCAACAGCTTTACCTGAAACAGGGTATTGCGCTCATCTTCTTCCAGTATCTGGCTAATATGGCGAAAGGTGGTCTGATACCGCGGGATGATGTTGTACTTCAGCGCGTTGACACGCTTGCGCGTCTTGCGGCTGGCGGACAATAGGCGCCACAAGGCATTCTCGGCTTCACCGAGCAGCGCAAGCGTCAGCGTCAACTCGCGCAGTCGCAAGCGGGCCTCATCAAAGCTCACATCGGTCCACATCAGGCCAACCGGTTGCAGGGGACGGGGACTGACTGTGACACTGGGATACTCGACCCCCACGCTCGAACGAGCAACAATTTTTAGGTTGATCGCTGGCTGCAGGCCAACTGCAGTCTGACGCAACATTTGGCTGCCCATGCGCATTTGTACAATGCCCACCCAGTAGTAGGCCTGTTTTAGCTCGTTCGCAGCCTGCCCACGTAACTGGCGGTAGACGTTCAGCCGCTCGTAAATCAACCTTGTCATTAGGTCGCGCTTCTTTTCAAGCATCTGCTGTCCTTGCTCGAGATTGCGAATCTGGCGCCGGAGCTGGAGCAGCACGCTTTTGGTCGGTGGAACAGAGAGACCCTTTTTCATGCGGAGAGCTCGGTCTGATGGTCCTGCCAAGTGTGATAGGTGGCCAGTTCCGCTTCCGAGACTCGGTTCAGCAAATCGGGGGGGAGCATCGAGAGGAGATCCCAAGCCAGGCTCAACGTTTCGAATATGCTTCGATCCTCATCCTCGCGTTGGCTGATGAACCGCTTCTCGAATGCGTCGGCGAAGTCCAGGTAGCGCTGGTCGCTTTCCCCGAGTTCCTCCGATCCGATGATGGCGGCCAGACCACGCACCTCCAGTGCCTTTGCGTAGCTCGCGAAAAGTTGGCTAGCGACGTTGGGGTGGTCCTCCCGCGTATCGTTCTTACCGATGCCGTCCTTCATCAGGCGAGAAAGTGTCGGGAGAACGGCTATGGGTGGATAGATTCCCTGACCGGTCAGATCGCGGCTAAGCACAATCTGTCCCTCGGTGATATAGCCGGTCAAATCGGGTATCGGGTGAGTGATGTCGTCCGAAGGCATCGACAGAACAGGAATCAAGGTGATGGATCCACGTCGGTTCTTGATCTTTCCCGCCCGCTCATAGATTTCCGCCAAGTCAGAATACAGATATCCCGGATAACCCTTACGCGCCGGAACGTCCCCACGAAGCACGGCAATTTCACGAAGCGCTTCGGCGTAGGCGGTCATGTCCGTCATTACCACAAGGACGTGGTAATCCAGATCATAGGCCAGATATTCGGCACATGTCAGCGCGACGCGGGGAGTGAGCAGCCGTTCAATGACTGGCTCGTCGGCAAGATTCATGAACACCACGACCTTGTTCAATACCCCGCTCTCTTCAAAGCTCTCCTGGAAGAAGCGGGCATCGGTACTCGAAATGCCAAACGCAGCGAAGACGATTACAAAATCGGACGCCCCCTCACCTAGAAGCTTCGCTTGGCGCACGATTTGGGCGGCAACGCGGTTATGGGGTAGTCCGCCCCCCGAAAAGATGGGCAGCTTCTGCCCACGCGTGAGCGAGTTCATGCCGTCAATGGCAGAAATACCGGTCTGAATGAATTCCCGTGGATACGCACGGGCGGACGGATTGACCGCGGATCCATTCACGTTGCGCGGATCGGACGAAATGATCGGTGGCCTTCCGTCCCGGGGCTGTCCTGCCCCATTGAACGTTCGCCCCAGGATACTGCGGGAAACCGGGAAGCTGAAAGGCTCGTCCAGGAAGCGAACCCAGGTGCGCTCCAGATCAAGTTCATCCGTCCCCTCGAACACTTCAACGAGGACGCTGTTCTCGGCGCTGCGGATAACCATGCCGGCGCGCAACAGCCCCTTGTAGTCGCGCAGACTGACAAGGCTGCCAGCGGAAATATTAGGCACGTTCTTCATTACAATGAGCCCCCCCTGAGCGGAGGCGGCGGTGCGAAATTCAACGTTTTTCACGGGATGGTCGGGATGCCGGTTGATCGAGTGGGATAGTCAAGTCGGAGCTTATTAAACGCCGTCGGAATGGCCGCGGTTTGCTCTTCCAGTTCATCGAGCTGCGTTTCGCCATAAGTGCTTTTCCAGCGTCTGGCCTGGACGACCAACGGCAGCTGCAGCAGCCGCTGGGCAGGCACTCCGAGCTTCACGAGCCTAAGTCCTTCAACATGGATGCTCAGTAATCCAGAAAGCAGCACAAATTGTTTTTTGGGTCCGCAATAGCTGTCCACTTCATCGGTTGCACTTTGTTGCAGCAGGCCTTCCTTTATGAGTGTGGCTGACTCCAGCGTCCAGCGCTGCTCTCCAGACAAGGCTTCCACACCGACGAGGTTGACGATTCGCTGCAACTCTTCCGATTGGACCAGCAGCGCTAAGGCGCGGGTACGTGCCCGCTCCCAATCGCGATTCACCTGCTCTGCCCACCATTGGGCTGCCGGTGCCACGTAGCCGGAAAAGCTTTCCAGCCAGTCAATAGCCGGATAGTGACGCGCGTCGGCCAGCTCTTTCGATAACGCCCAGAATGTTTGAATGATTTCCTTGGTATGGCTGGTCACCGGTTCAGAGAAATCCCCGCCGGGCGGGGAAACGGCACCGATTAGGGAAACCGATCCATGGCTTCCACACAGCGTCTCCACCCTGCCGGCGCGTTCGTAAAACGCCGCGAGGCGCGACCCGAGATACGCGGGGTACCCCTCTTCCACGGGCATATGTCCCAGGCGTCCCGATACTTCCCGCAGCGCTTCTGCCCAACGACTGGTAGAGTCGGCCACCATCACCACATCGTAGCCCTGGTCGCGGAAATACTCGGCCAGCGTAATGCCGACGTAGATGGACGCCTCGCGCGCCACCACCGGCATGTTGGAGGTGTTGGCGACGAGCAGCGTGCGTTCCATGAGGGGGCGGCCGGTGTGGGGGTCGACCAGGCGGGGCAGCGACTCCAGAACATCGGTCAATTCATTGCCACGCTCGCCGCAGCCAACATAAATAACGATCTGCGCGTTGCACCAGCGAGCAATCTGATGTTGCAACATGGTCTTGCCGGCGCCAAATGGTCCGGGGATGGCAGCCTTGCCACCTTTCAATAGGGGATAGAAGGTGTCAAGAATGCGCTGCCCCGTGATTAGCGGGGCGACCGCGTGATCGCGCCTGCGGTAAGGTCGAGGGGTGCGAACCGGCCAGCGGTGAAATAGCTGGAGTTTTCGTATTGATCCGTCCGGCTCACGCAGGTGCCCAATCGTATCCTCCACGCCATAGCTTCCGGCTGAAGCGAGATCGATTAACTCGCCCACGCCATCCGGAGGGACAAGAATGCGATGTTCGATGCTCGGCGTTTCCTGCACCGTCCCCAACACTTCACCGCCCTGCACGCGCGTTCCCGGAAGCGATGCAACGGGTACGAACGACCAGCGTTTCTCCCGGTTCAGCGACGCGACTTCGATGCCGCGCACAATTCGGTCGCCGCTACTTTGCCGGATGGCTTCCAGCGGACGCTGGATGCCATCAAAGATCACGCCGATTAGGCCGGGACCGAGCTCGACTGACAGTGGATAACCCAGGCCTTCAGCGGCTTCACCGGGACGCAAGCCTTCCGTGTTCTCATAGAGCTGGGCCAGCGCCGTATTGCCCTCACGGCTAATCACTTCGCCAACCAGCCGCAGTTCACCCACCCTCACTTGTTCGCCAATAAGGCTCTGGGGCAGTTCAAGTCGCACGAGGGGCCCGTTGATTTCGAGGATTCTACCCATGGATAAGATTACAGGTGAATTAGCTGATCCAAATCCGGTTTACCGGAAAAAAGTTGTTCCATGGCAACGCGGGCCAGGTCTGCCTGCAGTTGTCGGATGCGGGTTTCGAACGTTTGATCCACGCGCGCCCGGTTATCTTCGCTGCGAATCCGCAAGCCGCCAATGCTCGGTAGGCCGTGGCCCGCAAGCCTGACCTTGCGATCGAGCTTTGCCTTACTCACGAAATCCGGCCAGACGGGGTTTAGCCGTTCCAGATCGGTCGCATTGACTTCTGCGACGAGCGCGCCAGCAGGAAGGTTACGCGCCGCTTCGGACAAGAATCCGGCGAGCACCGGAAAATACCGGTCGCCATCTTGCACCAGATCATGCAGGGCGTCGTGGACTTTTGTAAGCACCGCTTCGCAGAGTGTCCAGCGGAGTTGATCCAGTTCTCCGGACAAATGCGTTTCCTCCGACTGGATGCGACGCCGGAACAATCGCTCCGCATCGGCCTTGACGGCAAGAATCTCCCGTTGCTCGATCAACTTCAGGCGCGCCGCGGCATCAGCCCGGATCCGATTGCATGAGATTTCAGCGTTGTGCAGTTCTTCGCGGGCCAGGGTTCGCGCCTGATTGAGCAATGCCGTTTCCAGTTGACTGACTTGTGATTGGCTTTCCATGTCAGTGAGCATCCGGCAAGGCATCAGCGGCCGGAGTGACCCGCTCCAGTTCGCTTAACGCCTCGGATCCGAGCACGCTGCGCACAACGGCATCCACAGCCGGCGTGTAGTCCTGCGGCGCGGAAAGTGCCGGCAGTTCAGTGACCAGAATTCGGCCCCCTTCGTTGCGCAGACGGTTAAGCCAGTGACCTTCCCCATGCGCAAGGTCGGTTTCCAGGAGCACCAGCGCTTCGGCGCCCTCCCTTACCAAACTTTCCAGGACCTGTTCCACTTTGGCCTGGTCCGCCTGCGGATACACTTCTGCACCAATGAGGCTAAATCCCTCGGTCAAGCCTGCGCTCCCCAACACAACAAGGCGGCCCAGACTTTTGGGGGAGGCGGATTGTTCGGACATCGGGGCTCAGAGTTTGCCAAGCATCAGGATCGACATGACCAACCCATAAATTGCAATTCCTTCAGCGAGCCCAAGATAGATCAGGGTACGCCCAAAAAGCTCGGGCTTCTCGGCCAGTACCGCGAGGGCGGCTGACCCGACCGGGCCCAGAGCAAGGCCTGCGCCCACGGCGGCAAGGCCAGTTGACAGGCCAATGCCGATGAGCGCGAGACCCACACCCTGTGACAGATCCTTGACTGCACTGATGGGTTCGGCGGCGAGTACCGCATTGGCACTACCCAACAACAGACCCGTAAGGGCGAGGGCATAGATGGCCACATTGACGAGCACGCCACTCTTAAGCCAGCGCACCGCACGTGA
>JBKQNQ010000187.1:0-5184 GCA_052145875.1 Thiobacillaceae bacterium | reverse complement strand
GAGTTGGTGACCGTGTAGTTGGTGCCGGAGGCGAGTTGGTTCGTCTGGACGAACTGTCCCAGGAGGGTGGCGGTGGCGTCGTAGGTGGCGTTGGAGGAGACGAAGACGCGGTCCACCCACTGCGGATAGACGACCCCGGTGCCGAGGTTGGCGACGGTCCACGCCAGGGCGATCGTGCTGCGCGAGTTCGCGACGGGGGGGGCGGACAGGGCGGTGACGGCGAGGTCCAGCGTGCCGAGGGAGATCGGCTTGGCCAGCACGTTGTTGGCCCGGCTCACTTCGTCAATCGAGTTGAGGGCGTCGACGTCCAGGACCAGGAAGTAGTCGCCGGCCGGCACGTTGGGGATGATGACTTCCTGCAGATTGGTCATCGCCTGTCCGGGCAACAGCGGCGTCCGCCAGTCGAAATAATTCCCCTCGTAATAACTCTCTCCGCTGAAATTATAGAAGTAATAATCGCCCAGCATGATGGAGGAGGGATTGACCTGCTGGTTCGTGGAGAGGTAGAGCGCGTCGGCCCACTGAAAGTACAGGGAGCCGTTGAGGTTGGTGGCGACGCCGTCACCTTCGTTGACGATGTTCCAGCCGAGCTGGAGCGGTTCGCGGCTGCTGACCAGCGCCGGGGCGATGATGTTTGTGGGCACCAGCTCGGGCTCGAAGATATGGAGCGGCACCACGGCGTAGTTGTTGGTCTCGTTGGTCTCCCAGATTTGGCCCACCGGCTGAGTACCGAACGCGTCGACGTGCAGGATGAGGTAGTAGCTGCCGCTGCCAATGGTGGGAATGGTGATGAAGTTGGTGGTGGTGATGAACTGGCCGGCCCCGAGCATGGGGCCGTGTGCTGTTTCATAAGTGATGACTATGGTTTTGAAAAGAATATAAGCAACCCCGTTTCTCCGGCCGACCTTTCTTGACGTAGGTCGACTTTAGCAGGTTTTTGGTGCCTTAATCCCCCCTCTTGGGAGAGCGAGGCGTCGTGAGGTTGGCGATTGGTGCTGTCACGGTACAGGTGCATATTGAGCCTGGAAGCAACGCGGAACACCAGATTGGTGCATTTCAAAGCTGGGGGCAAGAACAAAGTCCGGAGGCGCATGTGGATAGTTGGCAGGAAACGCAGATTCAGTCGCTACTCAGCGCAGACGATGAAATCGAACTGTTTGCGGCGTTGTCCCGTGTCGCCGCAGAGCTTGGCTTTGAATATTGCGCGTATGGGTTGCGTATGTCTTTGCCGGTATCCAACCCCAAGGTGTTTATGCTGAACAACTATCCGCACGACTGGCAACGACGCTACGTGCAAGAAAACTATCTGGCTGTCGATCCCACTGTTGCGCACGGCTCGCGTTCGGTGATGCCCTTGGTGTGGGCAGACAAGGTCTTTGCCAAGTGCCGGCCATTTTGGGAGGAGGCCCGCGCTCATGGCTTGCAAGTTGGCTGGGCGCAATCGTGTCACGACGCCAAGGGTGTGGCAGGATTGCTCACACTGGCTCGTTCGCATGATGACCTCTCACCCAAGGAGCTGGGCGACAGTTCGCTGAAGATGTCCTGGCTGGCACAGGCTGCGCACGAAGGCATGTCTCGGCTGCTGGTGTCCAAGCTCATGCCCGAATCGACCGTGGAATTAACCGCACGAGAAATCGAGGTGCTGCGCTGGACCGCAGAGGGTAAGACTTCCAGTGAAGTGAGCCAGATCATGCACATTGCCGAGCGCACAGTGAATTTTCATATAAACAATGCCCTATTCAAATTGGGTGCAACCAACAAAACCGCAGCGGCCATCAAGGCGGCGATACTTGGCCTACTGTAATCGGCTCAAATCCGGATAAGAGTACGGATAAACTCAGTTAAACAATACTGTCAATCCTGACAGTGGCTTTTTAATCCCGCACCGCTAGGCTTACGTCGGAAGCCTTTGGGGGAGTGGAGGATTCAGGTTTCTCTGTGGTCAGTTTGCGGGTCCGGCCAGAGAAAACCCAAGCACTGCCAAATAATACCCATCTCATCCATCATCCGCGCAACGGGTGACGACATCCGGGCGGGGATGGTCGAATGACCGCGTTCGCCCTGGTAGGTCATGTTGGTGGGCTAATAAAGGGCAATTTCCATCTAGCGTCGCCTTTGCTATAGGGCCATCCATGTTGCCTAGGACAAGGCGAGGCTAGCCTTCACGTTGTTTGTTTTGATTGGAGAATCATCGTGGCAAATTACATCATTGAACTCGACATAATCAACTCCGGTAGCCCTAATGATCTTAACGCTAGCCTCCAGCCCGCCAAAGGGGCCGCATCGGAATGCTACATAAACGTCATCCCTAGTACTGGCTCCCCCACGACCCTTCGCGTTGGCAATTTCGTCAATAACAACATAAGCGACGGTAACGTGCAGAATGGAGGCACATACAAAAATTTTGTGGATATCTCGAACAGAAATGCAAATGTAACCTCTGTCGACATTCCGACCAATGACCCAGGTTTGTCACTTGCCTACAGCATATACTGGGGGAATCGCACATTCGATGGATTGATCGGCCAGGCGATAACCACCTATCTATCGACCCTCGCGGGCCCGCTAATTACGAGCATTGTTAAGGTCTTTCCTTCTTTTTTGCAGGATCTCGCAAATAAGACGATCTCGGCCCCGGAGCAGAAGGTGATAGATGATATTACCAATAGCTTTAAGAACATTATCGTCCCTATTGGGTTGGGTCAAATTGGCCCTGTACCGGATTCCGCGACCCGTTTGGTCGTGCCTATCCGGTCAATCGCCAATACCGTTCATGATCAATTTACTCGCTTGTCGGTCATACAAGTAGGGGATTTAGTCGGGAATGTCATTCTCACGCCGGCATGAAGGAAATATAGGGCAGTAACGCCCGGACTGAAGGCGACCTTCCAAAGCCTCTCACACCAACTGGGAGTGGGCAAAGCGCAGGCTAAAGAGTCTGCGTACGTTGCCCGCTGCCCGGCATCGATCGTGGTGCCAGGCGGCCAACTCTGGCGACAGATACCTCAGGGCAATTTGCGGCTAATTCTCATGATATTCGTGCCACCAGGCCGGGATGACGGCTCTGCTCTCGGCCCCATGAAAGACCAATGGTCGTGCATGCACCCGTCGCCTGAGTTGCTGTGAAAACTCTCGATAGATGCATTTTGTGCGCGCTTTCCAGATTGGAATGGTGTCGCCCCAATGGAACTAAACTACTGTCGGCGTGGTGGACCTGGGAGATTTGCGGCTAATGGAACCGCGCCAAGATCAGAGGAACTTGAGAACAAAGTGGGCGAAGCACCACTGTCAAGATTGACAGTGGCGTTATCTTAATGCGCCGCTACGATTACGCCTGGACCGCTTGGTGGATTGAAGGATCCCGGCAATGTGCTTTAAGAACGAAGAAGAAGATTATGAGTTCTGGCTTACCGACGGCAGGAGAAATAGGGAGTCTCATCCGGGCGGGGGCCCTAATGCTGCAAACTGCCGTGAAAAAAGAGTCATCCGTCCAGCACGACGAACAGCGAGAAGCGTGCGGATGGAAAGAACAAACGCGAATAGACGGCGGTAGCAAGACGGAAACTGACTCGTAGAAGTGATCTGGGGAAACACGGACTTAATCCGTGCAAGAACAATCTAATTTGGGGAGCAAGCATGTCATCGATATCATTTTAGCGAGTCATCCACTTGCGCCACCGTGGTGTCTCGGCCCTAAAGCGCATCAAAGGGTCGTCTCAACATGTGCTTGCCCATTGGCTGGTGCTCTGCCTGACGGGCTTGGGAATTTTCGTCACGAGTGGAGCAGCCGCTTCGACGATCTATATGTCTATGACAGGCCTTGTATTTCCAACGATGGCAGCCTGCGTAGCGACGACTGATGGCCCGGCGCCGTCGGGAATGGGGCTTACGGCAGATGGTTGGACCCACGACGGCGCACCCTATATCAACAGTGGTTACGTGGCCCAGAAATACTGGGTCCCCGCATGGGAGGAGGGTTTCGATACTCCAGGATATGCACCCAGTCCTGGCGTGGAATACTGCGGTTACCCCACCTCCGGAACATGTCCGACTGGCTCTCAGGATAATGGGACCGGACATTGCGTCACCACCTGCCCGGCGGGGCAGACTCGCAATCAGGTGGCCGGCTCCAGAACTCAGGGACAATGCATTTCGACAATCGCACCGTCAAACTTAGGGGGCATATGTCCAAGGGATGGCTGCAAAGTTACCGGTGACCCCGTGAATACGGGAACAGGCAACAAGTTTCAGATCGAAACCGACTTTCCCGCAAACAGCGCGTCCCCCCTGTCCTTCTCGCGTACCTACAACAGCAGTACCAGCGTGGCAACCACCATGGGCGGAGGATGGCAACACAGTTATGAACGCTTTATCACCGTTCTCAATAACGGTTCGGTCGAGGCCATGCGGTCAGACGGCAAGTCTTACGTTTTCACCCTCAGCAATGGTGTCTACACAGCACCGGATACCAAAGACAGCTTGCAAGCCTTGAGCGGCGGCGGATGGAGCTACGTCACCTCCGACGATACGACGGAAACCTACAACGCAACAGGCATACTACAGTCGATTACAGACCATGCGGGACGCACGCAGACCCTGACCTATAGTGACGGAACAACGGGTCCAAATGGCGGCTATGTTCTTAACGCCTCTGGCAATTCCACTCCATCCACTCTTCCCAGCGGTCTTCTGAAACGCGTGACCGATGCATCCGGACGCACCCTGAGCTTTGGCTACGATGTCTACGCCCGCATCGTATTGATGATCGACCCCTCAGGGGGGACGTACCACTATGGTTACGACGAAGCCAGTTCCATCGTCGTGTCCGGCCAGTACGCGGCCAACAACCTCACCTCCGTCACCTATCCGGACGGCAATAAACGCACCTACTGGTATAACGAACAGGGCAACACCGCTGGCCAAAATCTGCCCAATGCACTCACCGGAATTACCGACGAAAACGGCAATCGCTATTCCACCACGCAATACAATACGCAGGGCCAGGCGAGTATCACCGAGGAGGGCCCCAATATGGCGAGCCCGGCCGGCCTGTATAGCCTTGCCTACTGTAAGAGACATAAATTTCATAAAGCCCTCGGACGGCAAAGACATCTTGCAATCCTTTACGTTCAGTG
This sequence comes from Thiobacillaceae bacterium, assembly GCA_052145875.1. Classification (GTDB taxonomy): domain Bacteria; phylum Pseudomonadota; class Gammaproteobacteria; order Burkholderiales; family Thiobacillaceae; genus DASQBT01. Next base: position 49 of record JBKQNQ010000187.1, on the reverse strand, counting down.
TGTCTGTTCGTAAAGATAACGACGCCCAAACCTCAATTGCGCGGGCTCC
>JBKQNQ010000186.1:0-4623 GCA_052145875.1 Thiobacillaceae bacterium | reverse complement strand
GCGACCACGGCCGACAGCCGCTATACCCCAAGCCAGGTCAGGCGTGAGGCCCGCAAAAGGGAAAACCTGGCAATGTACTCAAGCTGGCAGAAAGCATATCGTGACCTGAAACGCAACAAATCCGGCAAAACCGATATCTGGTATGCGCAGACAATCGCAAAAATGGACATTGCCCTGGGTCGCGATCCCGAGACCATCCGCAAAAACATGAAAAAGTAAAAAAAGTTGGGCGGAATTTTTTCGCCCAATTCGCGCGCCTGCAATCCCTTTATTTTCCTACTTGGAATCACATCCCCTTACCAAAGTTCCACCCCAAATTATTTATCAAATAAATCATAACAATTTGAATTTGCAGACAATACTATGACAGTGCCGAGGGTCGCTGAGGTATTGTATCGCACAAATCGCCATAGGACGCTTTATCCAACAATCCATTACAGCTTTAGGAGGATTAAAGATGAAGCGTACCATACTAAGGATTCCAGCCGTTAAGTTCGAATCAGGACTTTCCCGCTCCACCATCTACCAGCGTATTGCCGAAGGATTGTGGACCAAGCCGGTTAGTCTTGGGGCTCGGGCGGTGGGGTGGCCCTCCGATGAAGTTGATGCAATCAATGCTGCCCGCATTGCCGGGACGACGGACGAAGAAATCCGCTCTCTGGTGGTGAAACTGGAAGCTGACCGCAAGGTCGCGAAGTAAGGATTTTAAGATGAATCCTTCTTCGACAGTATTTTCACCTGACTTGGGACAAACCGACGAAACCGACGATACCGATTTCGTCACCAACGAAGCGTTTCTTATGGAAGTGTTTGGAATGGACCTTGACGAAGCCCGGCCGCTGGTGGTCAGTTTCAAAGGCAATCCAGAGAATGTCCCAAGAAACGCCTGGTTTGGCAGACCGTGGACATGCGGCAGCAACTTGGAACTATCGGCTGAGGCCAATAACTACTTCAGCCTGGCGGTGTTCGGGCCCGACGAGGCCGGGAAATATCGCCGCCAGAAGGCGCGATTCCAAGCCTTGCATGCCGTGATGCTTGATGATGTGGGTAGCAAGGTTTTCATGGAAAGGCTGACCTTACCGCCATCATGGTTATTGGAAACATCTCCGGGGAACTACCAGGCCGGGTATTTATTGCGTGAGCCCCTTCGCGATGGCCTTATCGCTGATCGTTTGATGAATGCCGTCGTGGAGGCAGGGTTATGCGACCCCGGAGCAAATGGGCCGAGAGCACGCCTGGCTCGATTACCGGTGGCAGTCAACAGTAAGCATTCACCAGTCTTCAGGTGCCGCATGCGCGACTGGTCGCCTGAAATACGCTATTCGGTGCAGGAGCTGATTGCAGGCTTGCAATTGGATATTACGGAGAACGGTCGGTATAAGAGGCAAGGGATAGGTCAGAAGCAAGAGCAGCCAACCGGGGATGATCCGGTGTGGATTCCACGCCCAATCGAAAACGCCGTTCTAGGCGCGCTACGAAAACATAGTCTTTATAAGGCGCCACTTGGCGAGGGGAAGCATGACATTTCCTGCCCTTGGCTCACTGAGCACACGGGCCAGGTTGATAGCGGCACGGCCTACTTCGAACCCGATGACCTTTGGCCTATTGGCGGCTTCAAGTGTCTGCATGGCCACTGTGCTGACAGGCATATCCGAGATCTGCTAAGGGTACTTGACATCGAGGTCGGCGCGGCGCGCATGAAGCCGACCATTCGGGTCATGCCGGGGGAGATGAATCGGGTGGTGGATGCGGCTGAACGAGAACTTGCACAAACGGGCCGATATTACCAGCGCGGGGGGCTAATAGTGACCGTGGTCACAGACCCTGGCACCCGTGAGACTAGGGTGCAGGAGATCAGCCAACCTGCCTTGGTGCGAGCACTGGCCGGAGTGGCAACATGGGAGCGCTTCGATCTCCGCAAGGAGGCCTGGGTTCGAGCCGACCCCCCAGCCAGACATGCTACAGTGCTGTTTGATTCGCCTATCTATCCGCATCTGCCGGTTTTGCATGGTTTGGCACGCCAACCATACCTGCGCCCTGATGGCAGCCTGATCACTACTGCAGGTTACGATTCGGCCACTGGCATGTTTGGCGTTTTCGATGCGCGGGAGTTTTCTATACCAGATCAGCCGACCCGAGCGCAGGCAGAAGCAGCGCTTGCTTTGCTGATAGACCTTCTTAAGGAGTTCAGCTTCGCTAGTGCATCTGATCTGGCGGCTTCTTTGACGGCAATCCTTACCACTGCCATCCGGCCAAGCCTAGCCCATGCACCAATGTTTCATGTGAGGGCGCATATGGTTGGATCTGGTAAGTCCTATTTGTGCGAATTAATTACGGCCTTTGCCACTTCGCAGCGCAGCACCCCGACCGCCTTTCCCACTGACAACGAGGAATGCCGGAAGATGTTGCTGGCCGAGTTGTTGCGAGCTCCCGCGGTGGTGGAGTTCGATAACCTGACTGGTGATTTGCTGGCTCACAGAAGCCTGTGTCTGGTGCTGACTTCTGAGTTCATGAGCGGACGTATCTTAGGAGTTTCCAGGACAGCCACGGTCAGCACTCGCACGTTGTTTTTGTCGAACGGCAACAACGTCGGACCGGTCCAGGACATGACCCGGCGTTGCATATCCATCAGCCTTGATCCGGGCTGTGAGACCCCATCGGCACGAAGTTTCAGGCGGCCTGATTTAATACGCGAGGTGACGCAACAACGAGGACGGTATGTATCGGCGGCCTTGACTATAGTGCGGGCCTGGATCGTTGCTGGCAGACCACAAAACTTGTGCAGGCCGACTGCAGGCTACGGTGACTGGTCAGATTTATGCCGCCAGCCATTGCTATGGCTTCACTGTGCCGATCCAACCGCGTCCATGTTCGAGGCCATGGCCGAAGACCCCGATCGGGAAATATTGAACCGTCTACTGACAGCTTGGCAATCCGTGTTTGGCAGGATGCCGGCCATGGTGCGAGATGCCGTAAAACAGGCCCAAGGAATCCTGGATGAACAGATTGAGTTACGTGAGGTGCTCCACGATATTGCAGATGAACGCGGTGAAATCAATCGCCGGAAGTTGGGATGGTGGATAAGACGTAATGCTGGACGTATCATTGATGGTCGTCGCTTTGTCCGCGCCAGTGGCCACCGTTCGGCGGAGGCGTGGCAGGTGGAGGAGATGAAATCGGTTTCGCCGGTTTTATCGGTTTCCGTCCCGCCAGGCGGGAAAAATGTCAGCGTCACTCAACGCGGAGGTGAATGATGCGGAAAAGACATCCAAACCATCGCTTAGTGAAAATTCACCGAAGTTATACAGTAGAAGAAATCGCCGTGCTGTTCGCCATTCATAAAAATACCGTGCGTCGCTGGATCAAAGAAGGGCTGATCACCACCGATGATAGACGCCCCATGCTAATTCTCGGTCATGTGCTAGTGGCGTTTCTTCGGGCCCGCCGGTTAAAAAACAAGCAGTCTTGCAAACCGGGAGAACTTTATTGCGTCCGCTGTCGCGCCCCGAAGTCGCCTGCTGGCAATATGGCGGAATATTCCCCGATCACCGAAAAATTCGGCAACCTGGTAGCCATCTGCCCGGACTGCGATTCCTTCATGAACCGGCGTGTCAGCTTGGCCAAAATCGGCGAGATCATCGGCAGAATTGATATCAGCTATCCGGAATAAGGGCGACTACTAATAGAGAGCGCCAATCCCACCGTGAATAGTGACTTAAAAGGGGGGACAACGAACCATGAAAAAACACCATCCAGGCAATGACCGGATCAAGCGTCAGTACTTCGCTTTTCTAAAGGAAGCCAAGCGTCACAGTGAGCCCACGGTTGATGCGGCCGCGAAGGCTTTGAGCCGGTTCGAGGCTTATACCGGGTATCGCGATTTCAAGGCTTTTCATTTCCAGCAAGCAGTTGCCTTCAAAAAGCACCTGGCCGAGCAGAAGAGTCAGCAAACAGGAGAAACGCTGAGCAAGGCGACCCTGCATGGGACTCTGACTCAACTCAAACGCTTTTTTCAATGGCTGGCGTGGCAACCGGGCTACAAGTCCCGTATCCACTATGCCGAAGCTGAGTATTTCAATTTGTCTGACAAAGACACCCGGATCGCCACGGCCAGAAGGCAACAAAAGGTGCCAACCCTGGAACAGATCAAGTATGTCATCAGTAAAATGCCAGCGGGCAATGAAATTGAGCGCCGGAATCGCGCTCTGGTGGGCTTCACGCTGTTGACCGGGGCAAGGGACAGCGCCATTGCTTCGTTGAAGCTGAAGCATGTGGACCAGGTTGACGGCTGCGTCAACCAGGATGCCCGGGAAGTAAATACAAAATTCAGCAAGACCTTCAGCACTTTTTTCTTCCCTGTGGGCGAAGAAGTGCTTAAGATTGTGGCGGCGTGGGTCGCCTATCTCCGCAATGAAAAGCTGTGGGGCAATGATGTTCCGCTATTCCCGGCGACCCGTGTGGCGCTGGGCCTTGATCGCCAGTTTGCCGCGGAAGGATTAAAACGGGAGCACTGGAGCAATGCCTCGCCCATTCGGACGATCTTTCGCGAGGCCTTCACCGGCGCCGGCCTCCCTTATTTCAATCCCCATAGTTTCAGAAACACCCTGGTCCATCTGGGGGAGA
>JBKQNQ010000185.1:0-6936 GCA_052145875.1 Thiobacillaceae bacterium | reverse complement strand
AATCTTCTGTCCAACGCCGTCAAATTTTGCAGCCATGGCGAGGTGCGCCTCCGGATAGCCCGGGAAGGGGACGACATCTATTTCAAGGTGATCGACACGGGCATCGGCATGTCGGACGCGCAAATATCCAGGCTCTTCAATCCATTCCAACAGGGGGACAGTTCCACCACCCGGAAATACGGAGGCACGGGCTTGGGACTCGCTATTAGCCAGAGCCTTGCGCGGATGATGGGCGGCGAGATCACCGTGGACAGTTCACCGGGTGCAGGCAGCGCCTTCACCCTGCGGCTCCCGATGCCGGCAGCGGCGCCTGGCATTGAGGTTTATACCGGCGAAAAGGATGCAATCGGTCCGCGATTGAGCAAGCTGAGGATACTCGCGGCAGAAGACGTGGAGGTCAACCAGATTATCCTGGAGGACATGTTGGTTCACGAAGGTGCCAAGGTGGTGTTTGCCGACAATGGCCAGCAGGCGTTGGAGCGGCTTGAGGAAGCCGGGGTCACCGCGTTCGACGTCGTGCTCATGGATGTGCAGATGCCGGTCATGGATGGCCATGAGGCGGCCCGGCGCGCGCGGGAAATGGCGCCGGGTCTGCCCATTATCGGGTTGACTGCCCATGCCCTCGCCGAAGAGCGGGAAAAGTGCCTCGCCTCCGGCATGGTCGCGCACGTTACCAAACCGATCGACATTGACACTCTGGTCAATGTTATCCGCAGGCATACGTGTTGGGCGCCAAGCGCGGCCGGAATACCCGGCATCGATAAAGTTGCCGCCGAAGCCGACGCAGAGTCGATGCAGGAAATGAACCCCGAGACTGAACCGACATCGTCAACCCAACTCATCGATTGGGTGGCCCTCTATAAGCGGTATGAAAACCGACAGGAGTTCATCGACAAGTTGCTCCGCATGACGTACGCCGCCCAGATTGACATACTGGAAAAGCTGCACCTGGCGATTCAGGAAAGGGATCTGGAGGCCATAGCTTTTACTGCCCATGCCCTGAGAGGCACTGCCGGTAACCTGGAGGCGCAGCAGATGCGAGATTGGGCTACCGAGACTGAGGAGAGTGCCCGGGCGGGTCGACCTGAGACCCGGGCGCTGGCAGAAGAACTGGCCCGCTTTCTTGAACGCCTGCTGGCTGAATTGGCCGGGCGCCTGTAGATGAGTCCGGAAAACGCGCCATGCTGTTAAAGCATCGATTCGTCTGCACCGGATTGCTACGCCGCCGCCTGCACCCAGCTAAATATTCGGCTGAAAGGACCGATATAAAGGAACGGGTATACGCAACCAATCTTAGATCACACGAGTCAGTGCGATGGCACCACCACAGATACTTGCAGTCGACGACCAGCCTGAGAATCTGTTCATTCTGCAAGACCTGTTGGGCGAGCGGCACATCGTCCATGAAGCGTGCAACGGACGGGAAGCCCTCGATTTTGTCCAGGGGGGAGGCAGGCCCGACCTTGTCCTGTTGGACGTGATGATGCCCGGGACAGACGGGTTCGAAGTTTGTCGGCAGATGAAGGCGGCGCGGGAAACCCAGAATATTCCAATTCTGTTCCTGTCCAGCCTGGGCAGCGCCGCAGTCGAGGCGGAAGGCTTTGCCTTAGGCGCGGCAGACTTCATCCACAAGCCTTTCTCCGCACCGGTGGTGCTGGCGCGCGTGCGAAACCAACTCAGCCTCTCCTTCGCGACCCACGCGCTGCGGGAACAGAATGACAATCTGGAACGCGTGGTGGCGGAACGCACCCAGCAGATCCGGTTGCAGTCGGACGCACTGATGCGCCACAAGCACGAGGTGATTGCAGTGCAGGGAGCGACGATTACGGCTTTGTGTTCTCTGGCTGGGGTACGGGACAACGAGACAGGGAACCACATCCGCCGCACCCAGAACTATGTCAAGGTCTTGGCGGAACAACTGAGTAGTCATCCCCGTTTTACGCAGGACCTGGACGACGAATCCATCGAACTGATGTTCAAATCAGCGGCGTTGCATGACGTAGGCAAGGTGGCCATACCTGACGCCATCCTGCTCAAACCGGGAAAGCTGACGGAGGCAGAATGGGGCGTGATGAAGCGCCACTGCGAGTATGGACGCGATGCCATCATCGAGGCTGAAGTTGAATCGGGGGAGGTGGCGGGTTCGTTTCTGAGGTATGCAAGGGAGATTGCCTATTGCCACCATGAGAAATGGGATGGCAGTGGGTATCCACAAGGGCTCTTTGGCGAGGCGATTCCCCTCGCGGCAAGGCTCATGGCGGTGGCAGACGTCTACGACGCGCTCGTTTCCAAACGTGTCTATAAGCCTGCCTATTCCCATGAGCAGGCGGTGCAGACGATCCTCACCGAAAGTGGCCGCCATTTTGACCCGGATGTCGTGGATGCGTTGGCAGAAGTTACGGAAAAATTCAGGGTGATTGCTGAGGGATTTAGAGACAATGCGTAGCCAGCGCTGGTTCTGGAAAAACGGTACAGAGGGAAAGTGAAAGTGCTGCGTTAAACTGAGGCAACTTGGAAAAGGAGTAGCGCAGGATGAGCATGGGGTTCTCCATCACGCCACTTGTCTCCCACCCGCTAGCGGCAGATAGTGATGCTGAGGGAAACCCAAAACCCAGGCAGCACTTTCATTGTCTCGACAGAAAACCTGTCCAACTTCTCCCGGCCACCGCTCAGGCGATGGACGCTTCCAGCGTGTCGATCAACTCGTCGAGACTTTTGAAGCTTACGCCCCGTGCACGGAACATTGCGAAGCCGCGTGTGTTGTAACGTTTGCAGACATATCAAGCGTGATGGAAAGCCACGCAACGGAAAACGTCCGCACTTACGAACTCGTCAGGGACTGCTATCAAGCAGTTCGTAGAAGACGCTTCCGGTCTTTTCACCCTCAACCTTCTTAACAACCTGAGCATCGATGAGGTGATCCAGACAGTTGGTCACGGTCTGCCGACTCAGTTTGGTCGCACTGGCGATCCCGCCCAAGCTGCGCCGCGCAAGAGGGTATGCGGGGTCCATCAGCGCTTTCAGAACCTCTTGTTCATCCGGGCCGTAACGGCTGACATCTGGAGATGCCCGAACCACGAGCGCTTTCGTGACGGCGCCTCCCGGGCGATTTTCCAGCTTTTCCATCGCCCCTTCCACTTGGTTCAGGGTCGTCTCCGCTTGATGGCTCGCCTGATTGGCGGTCTCCAAAGCCTGGTTAGCAGTCTTGCTTGTTCCTTTCAATTCATCGAGAAATTTCTTAGAAACTGTCTCCAGAAAGCTCTTAGCGTAGATTGCCACCAACACGCATGCACCAAAATAAACAAACCAGTCTTCCAGCTTAAGAGTTGGACTGAAGATATTGGAGAGTATTTGACTCTTCGCCAGACTGAGAAAGAGCGGCACGATGAACGCAGCACAAGTGCTCAGAAGAAGATAGTAAGGCAGGCCGCTGACCGATTCGCTATCGCTTCGGGACTGAAAGTAGTTGATGATGCCACCCAATAGGCCGGCCGCGATAGAAATGAGGGTCAGTATGACTGCTGGAAATATGTCGACCTGCACGTGAGTCTCCCGTTTGCCAGTTTGTCCCGGAACCTGCCGGCTCGTTGAAAGCGCGGCGCCATTGTCGCACGTTCACATGCCCTTAAGCCCTTCTTAGACCATGGAAGTGCTGCTCGCTACGATTACAAGCACTGCTGCCCGGCACAACCATGGGTTACGCGGGGATTCCGGATCGGCGGGAGCGGGCTGACCTTGTCGCCTGGCTGCGGCTCGCAACCGCTTCCCCGATCGACTGTTCCCGTTGTTGGGCTCTAGCAACGACGCGCCGCTGATGCCAACTTGCCACTACCTTCGCCTGCGGGTGCGAAAATAATCACCCATGTAATTGATGTTTTGGAAGACCCCTGTGTATCAAATAGCTGTTCTGGAGAACCATTCACACCTCGAGTCCACTACTTCAGTTCGGCCACTGAGATGCGGCCCTTGCCTGCCTGCTTGGCCGCATACATAGCGTTATCGGCAGCGCTGAGCACATCGCTCGCCGCGGTGCCGTTTGCCGGGATCAGGGCAATTCCGATACTGGCACCGAGTTGGCAGGTATGCCCCAGCAGGGTCATCGGCTGGTGGATGGCCTCCAACAGGCGTTGCGCCACGCCGATCGCCTGCGGGGGGGTTTCGGGACCTTCGACCAGGGCGACGAATTCATCGCCGCCGAGCCGCGCCACCATGTCCTGGTCGGCGAGGTTGTGTTGGAGGCGCTTGGCAATGGTAATCAAGGCTTCATCGCCGGCGTGGTGGCCATGGCGGTCATTGATCGGCTTAAAGCCATCGAGATCGATGAACAGCACGGCGGAAGGGTGCTCACGGGATAAGTCACAGGCGACCGTAAGGACTTCGTTGAAATGGGCGCGATTGGGTAGGCCGGTGAGGGGATCGTGCAGGGCAAGAAATTCAATATGATGGCGCGCCGCTTCCTCGTCGGAAATGTCACTCATCAGACCGATGAACTGGGTCCGGGCATTATGATGCACCTCGGTGACGGCGAGCCGCATCGGGAAGACGGTGCCATTCTTGCGCAGTCCCTCCACCTTGCGCCCGACACCAATGATGCGCGGGATGTGGTCGTGCAGGTAGCGCGCCAAGTAGCGGTCATGTTCGGCACCATGGGGCGGGGGTATCAACAGCTTGACGTTGGCCCCGATCACCTCGACGGCAGTGTAGCCAAAAATCCGTTCCGCCGCCTTGTTGAAAGACTGAACGATGCCGGCTTCGTCGATGGTGAGAATGCCCTCATGCACGTTGTCCAGAATCCCGGCCAGGCTTTCCTGGATGAGGCCGATCCGTTGCATCGAACGTATCCGGGCGGCGAGCACCTCAAAGACGATCGGCTTGACCAGATAGTCGTCTGCGCCGGCATCCAGGGCAGCGACCATCTCGTCCTTGACCGATCGCGCGGTCAGGATGATGATGGGCACCCAGCGCACGCCCTCCAGCGCCTTGATGCGGCGCGTGGCCTCGATCCCATCCATCCCAGGCAAGGCCACGTCCATCATGACCAAGTCATACGGCTTACTGCGATAGGCTTCAATGGCGGCGTGGCCATCCTCAACATGGAGCACGTGCAATCCCTTCTGCTGGAGGAAATCGACAACGGGAAGTGCGCTTGCGGCGCTGCTGTCGGCAAAAAGAATACGCATCTGAAATCGTACGAATTCTGAAATCATGGATAGCACATCCTCAACGTCACACAAGATCGGGTTAAGGATTGTTACCAATCTGCGAGTGGCGCTGGGCTTCTAGAAAGCATATTTTCGGATGACGGTGACCAGGGACTCAATGTCGATCGGTTTTGTTACGCAGTCCACCATGCCGGCGGCCAGGCACTCTTCCCGTTCTTCGGCCAAGGCGTGCGCAGTCAGTCCAATAATGGGCAGATTCGGCGCGAATTCCCGCATTCGCCGCGCTGCCTCATAACCATCCATCACCGGCATCTGCACATCCATGAGCACGACATCAAACGCGGTGACCCCGGCTTCCTCAAGCCGCTCCAACGCCCGCTGGCCATCGCCGGCAAACTCCACGTGGGCGCCTTCGTGTACCAGTACGTCCTCCAGGACGAGCTGGTTGACCTCCACGTCTTCTGCCGCGAGTATCCTCAAATTGTCCAATCGCGGACCGCTCGCATCCATTTCGCCGGTGCGAGCCTCAACTTGGGGCGCGATCGCCGGCATGGGCAGGCGCAGGGTGAAGGCGCTGCCTGCACCGGGTGCGCTTTCAACCGTGATCGCGCCATCCATCATTCCCGCCAAACTCTGGCTAATGGCTAGCCCCAACCCGGTCCCCCCATATTTCCGGGTGGTGGATCTGTCCGCCTGTTCAAACGGATTGAAGAGCCGTGCCATCTGCTCCTCCGACATGCCGATGCCGGTGTCGATCACCTTGAAATAGATGTCATCTCCTTCCTTGGCAATCCGGAGGCGCACCTCACCCTGGCGCGTGAACTTGACGGCGTTGGACATCAGATTAACCAGGATCTGCTGCAAGCGCTGGGCGTTGCCCATGACCCAGTCCGGCAAACCGGGTTCCGCATCTACGGTGTATGCGAGATCCTTTTGCATCGCCGCCGCGGCGACGAAGCTGGTGGCACTAGCAATGACGGGGGAAAGATGGAATGGCCGGGTTTCAACACTGAACTTGCCAGCCTCGATCTTGGAGAAATCCAGGATATCGTTGATGATGCCCAGGAGCAGCTGACCTGCGTCCATGATCCGGTTGAAAATCTCCTGCGATTTGCGGCCCTTGCTGTCTCTCTGGCCGATCTGGGCAAAGCCCAGAACGGCGTTCAACGGCGTGCGACTCTCGTGGCTCATGTTGGCCAGGAGTTCGCTCTTAACCCGTGCCAGACGCTCGGCTTCGAGTCGGGCTCCTTCCAGTTCAGCGGTGCGCTTCGCTACCAAGTCTTCCAGATTGGCTTGATACTCCTTAAGGGCTGTTTCAGTTTCTTTTCTTCGGGCGATATTCCTGCCCATGCCCTTGGCCACGTAGCCCTTGGCTTCCCTATGCGTTGGGGTCATTTGAAGTTGGAACCATCTTCTCTCCTCAGCCGAATGGCGGGAATATTCCACCGTGGCATGTTTGGAGGGTTGTCAGCCAACACAAGCTGACTCGGATAAATTAAGATTCGTGACAAAGTGGGGAAACTACTTCGGGTAGCCATGGCTCTCTCAATTCTTCCTATTTCCCCAGCGAGGGAACTTCCAGCGATGTCTTATGTGTCTGAAGATTCGACTTCAATCCAACAGGCGAAAATCGGATGCCCACCGATAATCATCGGCGGCCCTGCCCGATGAGCATGAAAGCCCGCCCGCCCCCCGTGCCAATATGACGTGAGACACCTACCTCTGACGAATTAGAGTAGAAAGGTAGGCTTAGATCATGACTGAAAGAATGAAG
>JBKQNQ010000184.1:0-5012 GCA_052145875.1 Thiobacillaceae bacterium | reverse complement strand
CATAACTATCGTCCTCGAAAGTGCCGTCACCCTTGTTGATATAGAGATAATTCGGCGTGGAGTCATTGGCGACTAACAAGTCCGGCTTGCCGTCGTTGTTAATGTCCACAAAGACCGCGCTGAGCCCGTAGTAAGCGGGCTTATCGGCCACGCCGGCTTTCTCGCTGACATCGGTAAATGTGCCGTCGCCGTTGTTATGGAAGAGATGGTCGGGCTCGCCCTTGAGTCCGCGCGGGCCGCAGTTGACCGCCACGCCGCGGAAGGTACAGAAAGTGTCGGGCTCGCCGTTCTCGCCGCCCGAGGGCAGGTTGTCGCGATCGAAGTGGACGTATACTGGCCGGAACCATCGTTCCCCCCCACGCATGCAAATTATGACCGCCATCATCCAGGCCGATGGGAAAGCTGGGGTGTGTCTGGTGGATGTAACCCTGAAGCCAATTCAAGGATTTATCGGTATTAACCGCCAACACGATGAAAGGGCTGCGCCCCATGGTCCTGGCTAGGCGATTCATGGACGGCATCTCCATCAGACATGGTGGGCACCAGGAAGCCCAAAAGTTGACCAAGACCACGCGGCCACGCAAGTGGGAAAGATCCGCCACTCCGCCGGTTGCAATGGGTACCACCAGGGACGGGGCGGGGCGTACGGAATCGGAATATGCACCTATGGCCTGGGCCAACATAGACAGCGCCAAGAGAAGGATCACAACAAGCATGCGCATCATCGTGGATGGGTCTCCAAGTGAGTCTTCATGCTGCCTGGGTGAAGAACGCCTGCCTGGGCCGCCGTTCAAGGATTTAGCCCAGGGTAATTGGTCGGCTTGCAGATCAATATCGTCAATGTTTTGGCGCGTTTCGCAATTGTGCCTGTGCCTCCGACATATCGCCCGTTTATTTTAATCGAAGATCGGGGCATGGCCTTGCAGAGGCGACACAATGCGAAGACGGAGGACTTTGCATGGGTTGTGTTGATGGCAGTGGAAGCCGTTGTTATCTGCTCTCGCTGTATGGTTCCGGATCAGTGATTGGCTGTGCGTTCGATGATGAACTTGCGAGCAGCACACTAGTGGTGAATAGCAGTCCACGGGCTGCTGGCCTCAGCTCCTAGCTAACTAGCAGCCTGAGCGCCCAAGGCGGGGCGGGGACCTAAGAGCGTAGCTTTGGGGCGAGTCTACATTCGCCAAGTTAGGCCTCATTCGACAAGAAGCCGGCCCGGCAAAACCGACTCCGGCTCGGTCTTGAAGAACATAGATGTCGCGACGACGCCATTGCTACCGCGATAGTAGGTTGCAACTGCAAATGCAGGACCATTTGCGTATTCCAGAACGCCAACTAGGTAACATACCTTTTCCCCGAGTTGCTTCTTGCTGCCATCGGACTCGATTCGACGGTCTATGGCACGCACACCATGCGACGGACCAAGGCCACCCTAATATATCGGCGCACCAAGAACCTGCGGGCTGTGCAACTCCTGCTTGGGCACACCAAGCTGGACTATCTCCCGCGCCGGACTATGTCCCGCAGCACATGCAAACGCCGATGGCCGGGCATGCACATGCACTTCGCGGGACATAGGTGGCTGAGCTACAAGCCCTTGAGGAACGCGAGTAGCGGATCATCGGGCCGGTACCGGCCGGGTTTGCCCTCTGGTGGTTTCGTCTTGTCGAGAACGGCCTGCTTCATCGCCAAATCGGCATCCAGATATATCTGCGTCGTCTCGATCGACTCATGCCCGAGCCAGATCGCGATCGTCGATTGCTCAACGCCCTCTTGCAGCAAGTCCATAGCAGTCGTGTGCCGCAGCACGTGTGGGCTCACACGTTTGCTCCTCAGTGACGAGCACTTCACACTGGCTGTACTGACGTGCTTGTTGAGCAGGTAGTGCACGCCGTGAGAACTTAGATTGCCACCGCGCGCGTTCGGGAACAGCGGTTGGCCATCGGTCAGCGGCGGCTCTCGTGCCCACGCGGCCAGTACGGCGCGTGTATTCTTGCTCAGTGGCGTGCACCGCTCCTTGCGTCCCTTGCCGATGACCCGAACGTGGGCACCAACGCCGACGTGCAGATCCTCATGCTGCAGGCTTGTCAACTCCGACAGCCTCAAGCCGGTCTGCACAGCCAGCAGCAGCAATGCGTGATCACGGCGACCCGACCAGCTTCGCTGATCTGGCGCAGCCAGCAGCGCGTCGACCTCCTGTCGGCTTAGGAATGACACCAGCGTGCGCGTGAACCGCTTGGCCGGAATGGCCAGAACGCGCTGGATTTGCGCCGAGTGCGTCGGCGCCTCGAAGGCCACGAAGCGAAAGAACGAGTGCACAGCTGTCAACCGCAGGTTGCGCGTGCGGGCGGAAATGCCGCGTACCCGCTCCATCTCGTCAAGGAAGGCCATCACCAGCGGCGCATCAATGTCATCCAGCGTTAGTGCCGAGGGCGCCTTGCGCAGGTGCTTGTGCACGAATTGCAGCAGCATCTTGAAGGTGTCGCGGTACGAGGCAATCGTGTGCGCACTGGCCCGGCGCTGCTGCATCAGGCGTTGGATGAAGAACCGCTCCAGGAGAACACCGAAGTTGAGTTGGCCACTCATGACGACTCTCCCCAGCGGCGCTCCAGCCGAGCCATCGCTTGGGCCATCAACTCGGGGTTGGCGCTCAGGTACCAGTAGGTGCCAGATACGCAGACGTGCCCGAGGTAAGTCGACAGCAGCGGCATCTCGCGCCCAGGTTCCTTGTCCGCCTGGTACCATCGCGTCAGCGTCTGGACGGCGAAGCGATGCCTGAAGTCATGCAGCCGCGGCCCCTTGCTCACACCGACCGCGCGCAGGCCCGTGCTGCGTGACAGCGTGTAAAATGTTCGATGGACATGGCCGCTGTCGAGCCGATTGCCTCGGCGCGTTACGAACAGATAGGTGGAGACCGGGTGGCGGAAGAACTGCGCGCGTCGCTCGATGTAATCGGCCAAGATCGCGCCGGTAGACGGATGGATCGGCACCAACCGCCACTGGCCGAACTTGGCTCCACGAATCGTCAGGACCGCCTGCTTGAGGTCGACGTCCGCAAGCTTGAGGTTCAGCGCTTCGGACAGGCGCATGCCCGTCACACTGAGCAGGCCGATCAGGCCGTGGAACACCCACGGGCGCAGCGGTGTCGACGGCCAGGTCACAGGAAGTTCCAACGCCGCATCCAACAGTCGCCTTATCTCGTCCTCGGTGTACAGGTGTGGCCTGGCGCGCGTGGATCGATGTGGCAATAGGCCGAGCGGGGGTATCTCCGTGTGGCTGTCGGTGGCGCTGCGATAGCGGGCGAAGCCGCGCACGAAGCAAAGCCGTCGGGCCCACTCGGCGGGTTGTACCGACGCACATTGAGCCCACTCAACCGCCAGTCTGACGCTGATGTGCTCGGCGTCGTGCTCTTCAATAAAGCTGACGAAGCGCGGCAACAACAGCCCTTCGCAGTGCATCTTGTAGCCCAGCCCCCGGCGCAGATCGATGTATTCCTGCAGGTCTTCGCGCAAGGAGTTCATCGTGCACTCCCGGGCCAGGCCATGACCACGGTTCGCAGCGCGTCCAGATCTACCTTGGCATAGATGCTGGTGGTCTGCGGGCTACGGTGGCGCAGCACTTGGCCGATTTCGGGCAGCGACGCACCTTGCCGCAGCATGTGGGCAGCCAAGGCATGTCGAAACTGATGCGAGCCACGATGCGGTGCGTCGACCTTGGCCCGCTCAAGTGCGCAGCGCACGATCGAACCCACGCCGTCCGATCCGTCCACCAGACCGCGGATCGGCGCCATGGAGCGAAGGAAGAGGTGCCGGTCCCCACAGGTCGGTCGACCGTGCTGCAGATACGCGGCAATGGCAGTGCCAACATCGGCGGGCAGCGGCAGTAGGCTCTGCCTTCTACCCTTGCCGTGAATGCGCAGTTGCGCCTGGTCCCAGTCGATGTCGTCCAGAGTCAGCCTGATGATCTCGCAGGCGCGCAGCCCGAGGCGCGCCAGAAGCAGCAGCACAGCACGGTCACGTAGTCCGACCGCGGTCAATCGGTCGCAGCTGTCGATGGCGCGCTGTGCGTGCTCAGCAGCGATCGCCTTCGGAATCGGCGGCGTAGTTGTCCAGGTGGCGACGGACGGTACGCTAGCGACAAGTCCGGCGGGGACTTCGCCACGAAACTCGCAGAAGCGCAAGAAAGACCTCAACGCATTGGTAACACCCTTCACGGCCGCGGGCGCCATGCGCTTCGACTCTTGTCGAATGAACGCGACAGTGTCGCTCGGGCGAAGGCCATGCAGGCAGACCTCTGCTTGCCCGAAGCGCCAGACCAGGAACTGCCGGGCCAACCTGGTGTAGGAGTCAACGGTGGCCGCCGCCAGCCCGTGATTGCGTTGTAGGTGTTGTGCGAAGTCGGTGGCGACGCGGTCAACAGCCGTCGTGTATGAAGCAGCGGCAGCGCAGAGCCCTCGCTCACGCAGGAAGAGCAACAGCAGTGTCAACGCTTGTCGCTCCTGGCGCCGCGTCTCAGGGCGTCGTGACCGACGCCGGGCGCGACTGCGCTGAAATCGTTCGATGTCGTCGTCAGCCAGTGCTTCAACGTCAATGCCACGCCCCTCGCACCATCGGCCAAAGGCCAATGCGTGCCTCGCCACAATGCAGGCGTAGCCCGCCGAGTATTGTTGGTTGCCCAGCCAGGTGACGAACGAGCTGAGGTGCTCAGCAGACGTGCCGCCGATCGCGCGGACCCGCGCATCGGCTATCTCGTAGGAATGTTCCAAGATGATCTCCTTGCGGGCGGAATTGCCCGACAAAGAGGATGACAATGTCCAGCGAAATCGTCGCCTGCCCCGGTAGGTCAGGGCGTCAACTACGCACGGGACATAGTCCGGCACGGGAGATAGTCAAGTTTCTTGTGGCCGAGCAGGACCTGGATCACCCGGATATCCACCTTCTGCTCCAGGAGGTGAGTGGCAAAACTGTGCCTCAGCGTATGCATTGATACGCGCTTGTCGATCTGCGCCGCTTCGG
>JBKQNQ010000183.1:0-7545 GCA_052145875.1 Thiobacillaceae bacterium | reverse complement strand
TACAAGGTACCAACCGATGCAGCCCGGGCTGAAGGGGGTCGAGGAAGGTTATGTGGAACAAAGGATGCCAGACGGTTCTTTGAGACTCACCTACTCGACAGCTGCACCAACTTCTGAAAAGGAAGCGCTTGGGCTCTGGCATCGTCGCGCTAAAGAACTCTGTGGTTCCTCTGAATACGAGGCTGACCCCCAAGTCGATCTTCGGGCAAGAACTGTCTATGTCGCCCCAGCCTACATGCCGGAAACGCTATACAGCCCCCTCATACAAGGGACGTTGAAGTGCGGAAAACACCCGGGGGGCCCCCCTAAGATCACGCTTGATTGGACTCCAAGTAATCCCGTACTGGTTGGTGTATTTATTGCAGTTGGCGCAGTTCGAAATGGGGTTACCTAATCGAGAATTGCCAAGCAGCGTTGATTATTCGGTCGACTATAGATATAAATATGTAACCAACTGTTTTCTGAGGGGCAATGGTGTCTGACCCTATTTATTTCAAGTCCCGAGTGCTTGGGCACTTCTGTATGGCGGTGGCTGGACTGGCAATATACGGTTGCTCTAGTACGGCAGTAATTCCCGAAATTCATATCAGCGCACCCAATCCAATAAATCCACCTGAGTTTCATATGACCGATGCGCGCGCGCTGGAAACGCGTCTGTATAGGCCGAGATGGAAGACGCAGTATCTTGGCGACAGCAATTTCGAGACACCGCCACTTCAACTCATTACGCTCCGCTTCAATGAGGAATTAGGCGATCTACTAAAGGGGCAGGAAATGTCCTTACTTGAATTCCAGGCCGTTATCGCGGATCCTGAAGCGGAGGCTACTCCAGGTATATCGCAAGAACTTGCTGACGTCCTGGTAAATGCAGGGTTGCCCCAACTGGGCCGCCCCCATTATGCGCACGTTAGCCTGCGCGCCAGCTTTCATCAGAAGGAATTCGAAGGAAATAAATCCGTTCCGTTTTATCTTGGTTCTGGGGAGGCCGAGATCACCGAGGCTTTCAATGCGGCAGTTAGCGAAGCCGCATCCCAACTGAAGAAAATCATAAATGAATGAAGATCATAGTCCCGCACGGTCAACAAGGGGCTGCTTTTGGCCGCCAGGAGCCAGCTCTCGTGACATCAATCGTGGAATTGTTGACAGACGATGTATGTCCCGTTCGTGCTGCATGAGAATCAAATAATTCCGCAGCCCGGGCTCTTGCCATTTACTGCATCATCTATCCGAGTGAACTTGTCGCGCATACTTGACCTAAGCGCATACATGTCAACTTGCGTTTTGCCGTTTTCCCCATTCGGTTTGATGTCTACGGATATACCGAAGCCTTTTGAACTACGAGCCGAATACCTCTGACTGTTACCGGCGGTTTCTTCGACAACCTGGTAAGTAGAGGTCAATGGAAGCGGGACCCCAGCCAGTGGAACTATGAATGTTCGAGTCGGATAACACTGTTACAGAAAGCCCTTGATCTTTGCAGAAACTGCCTGAGCATCTTGCGGATAGTAATAGGTCTGTCTGATCTCCGCACTGGCCACCAGCTCGTTGGACGACTGTGGCAAGGCACAGGACGTCAGAGCAAGCAAGCAGATAGCACTAAGGCGTGATTTCATTGATTCACGTAGTTTCAACTCTACTCCCCAATGTTGTGCTGAACGCTCATACCAACCGGTTCCCGATGCACGCTACACCAGCGCCTGACTGAGAACAATATGCGAAATGGCCTACCCTGACTGGAGAAGCGTCCGCTTCGGAGCACATTCTGGAATGGCGGGTTGTGGCCGGGAGCACCAGTTCGAACATGGTGCCACAAAGCTGACATAGGATGAAGGACCACCGGCCACCGATGATGCCCGCAATATGACCGTCGAAAGCTTTCCCTAGCATTGTCAAGGGCAGAGGTGTCCCAGCATAATGTGTGCGTGGAATGAATATGTAAGCAGGCCCTAAAGTGACCGAACGCACAAAACGCCCCAAGACGAAGCCGACTTGGGCCGATGTAAAGAGTAAGCTCGCCGACTTCGATCGGTCGGGGCTACAGCAGCTGGTAGCAGACCTGTACGCCTTCCACAAGGATAATCAGGCATTTCTTCATGCCCGCTTCGGTCTGGGCGAAAATCCACTCCACGAATACAAGAAACGTATTACTGCAGCACTTGCCCCCGATATTACCCGCAAGCATAACGCCAACATTTCGGTCGCAACGGCCAAGAAAGCCATATCCGAGTACATCAAGGCCATCGGTGATCCATTAGGAATTCTGGAACTGCGGCTGTTCTGGTGCGAGACAGCTGCCCAGTTTTCCATGGATTACGGTTATGGGGAGGTCGGCTACCTCAATGCGCTTGCCCTCCAGTACCGTGAGGCTTGCAAGGCATTGTCGGGCCTGGATGAGCCCTTGCTAGAAAGTACCATTAAGCGCCTCACCCATATACGAGAAAACGCGCAGATGGACTATGGCATCTGGGAGTACATGGCGGAAGTCTTGGGAGATGCCCTGTGCAATCTGCCTGATCGATCGGTTGTCGCCGTGGCGCCTCAACTTGCCGAGTCATAGAGCACATGGTATTCAACGACCTCGACCGAAAGCGTATAGAGAAAGCCATGGACGGGTTTCTTGCCAAGCGCCGCCCACCACCGCATATTCGTCCTGAGCTTGATTTGGGCTATCGATTGATAGATCAGAGCATCGAACTGTTTGAAATTCGCCCACAGTGGAACGATCGGTCGATTATTCGCGAGTATCCGTTTGCCAAAGCGACCTATGTAAGAACTCAGAAACTATGGAAGGTTTTCTGGCAGCGAGCCGACTTGAAGTGGCATGGCTACGAGCCAGTACCGAGGGTCAAATCGATAGACGAATTTCTGGCCATCGTCGATGCGGACCAGTACGCCTGCTTTTTTGGATAACACACCATCCGGCCGCTTTATGGCAGTATGCCCAATACGTGCTTCCGGCCATAACCGGCCGGTCGAGAATGTTCTCGAAAGCCGTCACACGGTGGGAAATTGGCCACCTTGCATGTTGCTCCAAGCTAACCTGTTGGGCATTGTGCACGCACGGCCTAGAAGAGGTTTGCGATGAAATTTATGGAAAGGCGCCGCCGAATTTTTGACGGGGTGCTCTCTCGAATTGTGGTTCAGTTATTGGCTCAAGGAAGCCTTGTTTATGTCGGCTGGCTTTCCTTAAAGCAGTCCTCTTGGGTGCCCATAATTGGGTGGGCGATTGTTCCCCTGATTGTTGAGGCTGTTATCTTTTACGATTTGATATACGGGTGGCCGGAAGAATCATCCAAGACGCCAAGTTCTTCAAAGTAATCTTTAATGAGGATGCGGTTAGGGATTAGGGGCGGCTTGCTGGGTTGAGCTTCCGCGTTCGGCCACAACCGGTCGGTCGAGCGGTTTCTCCATTGCGGACACCGTGAAAAGTATCCTAATTATGAAACATAGAGTAAGCGCACAGCCCGCCCACGTTGGCTTACGAAATGGTCTCGTGTAGCGCTTCGGTGCGGAGCGGCAACAGCGAATCGATCTGGCTGTTAAGACAGGTCGGCAGTTTCTCCAGTGTGCCGCGCAGCCACGTTGCGGGATCCAGTCCGTTGAGCGTTGCGGTGGCAAGCAAACTTTGAATCGCGGCGGCTCGTTTGCCGGCGCGCTCGGACCCGGCGAACAGCCAGTTCTTTTTGCCGATGGCGATCGGCCGGATCGTGTTCTCCACCGGATAATGCCGCTTCCCGGATTATGCCGATTCAACGTTGCTAGCAGGCCTCCTTTCGCTCGGATACCTGCTCCTCGCCATCCAAATAGTCGGCATAATCAAAGGCCCTCAAGAAAGGCTAGCAAGGGGTCCGGCGGCTTATATCTGGTTGGTACGAGACCGCTTTCATTGGCATGTGCGAGTGCGCGTTCCTTTAGTCGCATGTCGGCATGCAAGTAGATTTGGGTTGTTTCGGACGATTCGTGACCGAGCCAGAGCGCGATCACGGTCAGGTCAACGCCACGTCGCAGCAAATCCATGGCGGCCGCGTGCCTCAGCGTATGCGGCGTGACATTTTTCGCCTTGAGCGAAGGACAGGTCGTACACGCGGTTGCGGTGTGACGCGCCACGAGCAGTTGAAGTGCGTCGGCGCTAAGATGCCCGCCGCGCGAGCTTGGGAATACGGGCGCACCGGGTTCATCAGGCTGTCGTGACAGCCACTGCTTCAGGATTGCCACGACGTCCGGGCGCAGCGGCGTGCACCGCGTCTTTCTTCCTTTGCCGAAACAGCGGACATGCGCGCCAGTACCGAGTGCAACGTCCTGGCGCTTGAGTGAGGTGAGCTCGTGATTGCGCAGTCCGGTTTGAGTGGCGACAAGAAGCAGTGTGCGATCCCGGCTCCCAATCCATGTTCGCGGATCAGGGGCCGCCACGAGGGCTGCGACCTCGTCCTCCGTGAGAAACTCTACCGGACCATGCTCGCAGCGTTTGGTTGGGATCGCAAGAATGCGCTGGCACTGAAGACCGAGCGCCGGCTCGTTGATCGCGACGAATTGAAAGAAGGCGTGGATTGCGGCGAGACGGGCATTACGTGTTCGCACGGAGTTGCCCCTGTCCAGTTCCAGGTGTCGAAGGAATTTCTCGATGAAGATCCCATCGAGCTCGTCCAGCAGCAATTTGCAAGGCGCCCGACCCAGATCTTGCGTAGCGAATCTCAGCAGCAATCGGAAGGTATCGCGGTAGCTCGCCACCGTGTCCGAGCTGACGCCTTGCTGCTCGAGCAGGCGTTGCGTAAAGAAGCGCTGTAGTAGTGACGCGAGGCCAGCGGAGTTCATGCTCTTTCTCCCGCCGGCTTCTCACCAAGATAGTTGGCCGCAAGCTGGAGAAGTTCGGGGACTGCCTCGATATACCAATAGGTGAGCGCGACATCGACGTGTCCGAGATAGGTGGCCAGCTTTGGCAGTTCGCGCGCGACGTCGAGTCCGGCGCGATACCATTCGACAAGTCGCCCAGTCGCAAAACTGTGTCTAAAATCCTGGAGGCGCGGCCCATGGCCATTGCGGTGGTGCTCGGTCGCGTCCCGCAGACCGATCGCACGAGAGATGTTTGCAAACGTGCGACGCGCAGCGCAACCTTGTAATCTCTTGCCGCGTTCGCCAATGAGGAACGCCTTGGTCAGCCGAAACGAACAGAGTTCGTCACGACGTTGTGCATAGCGCTCAAGCGCCATGCGAGTCGACTCTTCAATCGGAACGAAGCGCGACTTCCCGAACTTCGTTTCTCGGATTGATAGAATCCCGCTCACAAGATCGACGTCGGACCGGTCAAGTGCGAAAGCCTCTCCTGGCCTCAGGCCGGTCGCGACCAGAAGCCCGATGAGTGTTGAATAGGTCAAGGCCCGCAGCCCTGTGCGCGAATGCAAACGGTGGGCCTCGGCCATGAGCAGATCGATCTCCTGCTCGGTATAGATGTGCGGGGTATTGCGTCGCCGACGTGCATCCAGCAGGTGCTTCGGCGGAATCTCGGTCCGGACATCAATGGCGCTGAGCCACGCGGCGAATCCTCGTACCTGGCAATACCGCCGCCCCCATGTGGCGCGTTGAACGAATTTCGGTTCCATCGCCCAGCGCAGGGCGAGATCGGTGGTGATGAACTCGGCGCCGTCGTGCTCGAGGAAGTCGACAAAGTGATCAAGTGTCAGTGCGGGTTCATAAAACTTCATGCCAAGGGCACGGCGAACCGCCACATACTGAACCAGGGCATCACGAATCGCGCTCATGATGCACCTCCCGTCGTTGGCCAGGCTCGCGCGACGCCGCGCAGGGATTCAAACGAGACCTTCGCGTAGATCGCGGTACTGTCTTGTGAGCGATGCCGCAAGACTTCGGCGATCTCCGTCATCGATGCGCCGTGGCGAATCATCGTCGTCGCCAGGCCGTGACGGAACAGGTGCGCGGCGCCGCGGCCTGATGGACGAAAACCAGCACGCACAAAGGCCAAGCGTACGATGTGACCAATGGCCGCCGGCCCTGTCAAGCCAACATGCGGCGCCCACATTCGCAAAAAAACCCGGCGAGAAGTGCTGGCGCCGCGGTCCTCATGAAGATACCGGGCAAGTGCCTCCCCAGTGTCGGACAGCAGCGGCACGTGCTCGACCATTTGCCCCTTGCCGTGGATGACGAGCTCCCCTGAACGCCAGCGGATGTCGCCGAGTTCAAGGGCGACGATCTCTCCCGCGCGCAGGCCAAGCCGCGCCAGCAAAAGCAGAATCGCGTAGTCACGGCGCCCAGTCGGTGTCGATCGATCCGTGGCTGCGAGAATGCACTCTTCCTGCGCAGGCGAGAGGAATGCCGGCACGGACGATTGGCGCCACGTTTTAACTGTCGGCACGAAATACGAGTGATCACGCACCGTATCGCCATGAAGAAAGAGGAAACGGCAAAATGAACGGAGTGCGATGGACAAAAGCCGCACATACTCACCTGACCGATCCTTCCCATGAATCAAGAGATAGTTACGGAGCGTCGCGGCGTCGAACGGATGAGCCAATATACGGCCGTCCCCAGCGTTCTGGCTGGCAAGAAAATCACGGATGAAGGGCGCGTAGACACGCACTGACTTCTCCGCGAGACCGCGATCCTGACGCAGGTACTCCACGTACTGGCGATTGATGCAATCAACTTCCGGCTCGGCATTCGGCAATGGCACTCGCACGAGCGTCTCGGCGCGCAGATAGGCAAGGTGGAGCCGCAGTACAGAAAGTTTGAATCGAACGTAAGACGCTTGCGCACCCGGCCGGCTGTTCGCGAACGCGGCGATATCGGATTCATCCAAACGTTCCAGAGCGACCGACTGACTCCGCATCCATCGCGAAAAGGCGTTCAATACCCGTCGCTTCTTACCCAGTGTTACTTCGGAGTAGCCGGCCTCGCGCAGATGCTCAAGAAACGCGTCGATATGATGTTCGCGCAGCCCGGGGGACGCGCCATCTTCGAATGTGTCGTTCGTGCTCATATGAATTCTCCTCGACCGGCATGATTGCCAGCCCGAAGAAATCATACAAATAATGCCGACTCGGAAATCGTCGAACGTCAATCGACACCAGAACCTCTAACCCATGAATCGGCATAATCCGGGAGTCGGCATTATCCCGTTCTCATGCCGTTATCGGCATGAACGGGATTGTTGTCGATCGGTAGGCGTCCGTCCGTGGCATAGCGACGCAACGCGGGCCAACGCTTCAAACTGTAGTCGATGGCCTTCGCCGTCCCACCCCCATTGGCCACATTGACACGCGTGCGCAGCAACCAGTCGTGCATCGATTGAAGCTGCGGCTGCGCCAGTTCCTGGCGCAATTGGGTTCGCGCCTCGAGATCCAGGTCGCGGCCCTCTGCCTCGATGGCATACAGGGCCGCGATCCGGCAAAGCGCCTCCTGCGCAATCGGATTGGGCTCGGCGGCATTCAGTTCGAAGTATTTCCGTCGTGCATGGGCGAAGCAACCCAGCTCGGTCACTCCGTCGGCGAACAGGGCTTTGTAGCCCCCGAAATCGTCGACCATGAGATGGCC
>JBKQNQ010000182.1:0-3434 GCA_052145875.1 Thiobacillaceae bacterium | reverse complement strand
GACGGATTACAGCGGGATGCAAATGCAAGCCGCCGAGCAAGCCAATTTTATTGCGAACGCTCTTGGTCCTGCCATGGCGGCCGCCGGCCTGAAGACGAAAGTGATGGTCTACGACCACAACTGGGATCGGCCGGACTACCCTGAGGCGGTGTTGAAAGATGCGAAGGCAGGCCGCCTGGCTGCAGGAACCGCCTGGCATCACTATGCTGGTGACCCAGCGGTGATGACAAAATTTCATGCGGAGTTTCCGCAGAAAGACGAATGGGTGACCGAGTCGAGCGGAGGCACCTGGCAGAAGGGCAACCTGCTCGCGCTGGTCGCAGCAGAGTTGAGTGATGTGACCCGCAACTGGTCAAGGAGCTACGTTCTGTGGGCACTTGCCACTGATCAGGACCATGGGCCACACGTAGGCGGCTGCGGCACATGCCGCGGTTTGGTCACAATCGACCTGACAACGCCAGGCAACCCAGTGAAATCGGAGCCCGATTACTACGCGCTCGGCCATGCCAGCAAGTTTCTGTTGCCTGGAGCAGTCCGCATTGCCTCGGACGAGCCTGGGGGGATCGATCTGAAGGATGTTGCTTTCAGTAATCCGGACGGGAGCATCGTGCTTTACGTGCTGAACAACGGAACCAGGAGCCAGGCTTTCCGCATTGGCTTCCATGGAAAAACTGTGGCCACCGTCCTTCCTGCAGGAGCGGTGGCCACGTTCATCTGGAAGTCAAACTAAGATTCTCAGTGTTGCATGGGAGGCATGGGAGGCATTGCGCCCGCCGGCGGTGGGCCTCCGGGGCCGTGTTCTTTCGGAATCACGAACTCCTCCGGATCCAGATGGCCGCGGTGGCAGGTGCCGCAGGTCAACGGCGGCGCCGGGGTATCCATCTTGTCCATCTCCACAACCTTGGCGATGTAGTTCTTTTTCATGTCCTCGGTCATGGTGTACATGATTCGGGCCATCTGCTTCTCGGGTTTTGAATCGTCGTCAAACTTCAGGCGTGGACGGCCGTTTGGGCCCACGTTCTTGGGATCAGCTGTATGGCACGTATCGCAATGCACGCCCAGCGAACCGGCCCAACCCTCCATGGTCTCGTGAACCTGTTGTCCTGTGAAATCCTTTGGCAACACCTTCAGGTTGGTTGGTGCGGGATAGGTTCTAGGCATGCCTCCGCCGCCTCCGGGCGGGGGGCCTTGCGGAGCCTGCGCGATGGTGGCAACAGCGAATACTGCCGCGGTGAGCAAAGCGACAGCGGCGGCCGGCTGGGACAGGGAAGTAATTTTCAAGCGGATTTTCCTCGCGGGTCGGAATTGTTCTACCCAATGGACGGAATTTTAACCAAGAAAGACGCGCTTGCCTACTGAAGCTTTGTTCATGTATTTCGGCCCAGAGACATAACGGTTGTCTGGCAGGGCAAAACGGAGGGGCCAATCGACGGCATGGCGAATGCCGATCCGTGGAGTCACGAGCACCTCATCCACTCGAAATCGGTCGTCGCGCAACTGCAGGGGTGATTCCGGATCGAGCAGATCAAGACTATCGTGCGCGGCTCGCGTAAGACCCAGCGCCTGGCAAAGCCGGCTGGGTCCTGAAGTGAGTTCTTCGGCTCGAGAGCCAGTTGGAATGCCGCGATTGAACGCCATCTGGTCGAGGTTGGTTGTTGGTTCGAGGGCGCGCAGTAACAGACATCCGGCCTGCCCTTCGACTTCGCACGTGACGTTCATGCAAAAGTAGCGGCCGTAGATTGCATAAACGTAAGCGTGTGCGGCCGCGCCAAACAAGATTCGATTTCGTGGCGTGGGGCCGCGAAACGAGTGGGCAGCCGGGTCGGGCGTTTTGTGGTGAGGGCCCAGGTAGGCCTCCACCTCGACAATCCGCCCCGCCAATACACCCGTTGGAGTGCGATGCGCGAGAATCTTTCCGAGCAATCGTGGAGCCACCCAATCGGGCGACAGCTCGAAGAACTTGCGGCTCATGGCGTGCCCCGGCATGCGGCCCCTTATCCGGGGAACGCTTTTCGGCCGATCCAATGCCGGGCCTGCAGGGAACTGGCCAGTTGCGGCGCCTTTTTGGTTTATTTGCGGGTCTTTTTCCATTCCTCGATCAGTGCAAGCACTTCTTCCGCGTGACCTTGCGGCGTAACCTTGGGATAGATGTGCAACAGGGTGCGGTCGGGACCAATGACGAAAGTGGTGCGTTCGATGCCCATCACTTTCTTGCCATACATGTTCTTTTCCTTGAGCACGCCAAACTGATTGCAGACTTTCTCGTCTACATCTGCAAGGAGTGTGTAAGGCAAGTCGAACTTGGCGCGGAATTTTGCCTGATCCCGGGGCGTATCGCGCGAGATGCCCAGCACGACCGCGCCGGCAGCCTGGAGTTTCTTGAAGGTATCGCGGAAGCCGCAAGCCTCAATGGTGCAGCCAGGAGTGTCTGCCCTGGGGTAAAAGAAGAGGATGACGGGCTTACCGGCGTAGTCTGACAGACTGACGGTTTTGTCTTCATCGGTTTGCAGGGTAAAGTCGGCAACCTTCTTATTGAGTTCCATGGGGAATGTCCTCGTGGGTTGGTAAGTTGAGTGGAAGGCCAATTTTGGCCATCAGGTTCTGATTATTTACGAGGTGGGGGTCAAGTGTCATTTCAGGGGAAGAGGGTTTTGCACATGCGGCTGATTCTCAAGTGGGCAACGGTTCTGGCTTTGGCCGAATTGCTGGGGACGTTACCAGTTGCCGCGCAGTACCCGGTGCAGTCTTCCAAGTCGAACCAGAACACTCCCGAAGTGCGGGCTGTGGGGGTGCTGGAGTGGACGGGCGATCAGGACCATCCCAAGGCCAGCCGCCTCATTCCAGTGAGTGTTTACGATGGGGCAGAATTGCAGGACGGCGGCATTTACCTGGCCAGGCCGGCGCCACTTGCACTGAGCAGCGAAGTGGAATACGAGCTGAAGGACGACGGCAAGACCGTGGGATTCTTCGACATCGATAATGCCGGCCAAGTGCAAGGCTCGTGGGTTGGCTTCGGACGGTGGAAGCCATTGCCGAAACCGAAACCGCTGGCGCACACAAGGCCGTCTGCCTCCAAGGAAGTTTGGGCCGACGACGCGCAAAGCGACCGCCCTGTTTTGCATCGTAAGCATAACTCCAGCGATACGTCCGGGTCAGACAGCGACAAAGTTAGCTCTTCAGGTTCGGCGCCCGATCCGGACAGGCCTACGCTGCACAAAAAAGACTCAGGCGACAGCAGCAGCGATTCAGGCACAGCGTCGGCGGGTTCCAATACTCCTGCTGACCCGGATCGCCCCACGCTGCACAAGAAGGATACGAGCGACAGCAGCAGCGATTCGAGCGCAGACTCCGGGCCGGCGCCCGATCCAGACCGCCCCACGTTGCACAAGAAAGCCTCTGACGACGACTCTGCCAGTTCAAGCGGTTCGACCGAT
>JBKQNQ010000181.1:0-16174 GCA_052145875.1 Thiobacillaceae bacterium | reverse complement strand
GAGGAAGTCGGGGATCTCATCGGCATCGATGCTGATGCGGCGGACGCTGCGGGTGGCGGTATCGAGGTAGATGAGGCCGTGGAAACCGACGGCATGCTGGCGGTTGTTGAGGCCGGTGAGGTCGAAGTTGGAGTTGGCGATATCGACTTTGAAGGTGTAGACCTGAACGGGCTGGCCGTCGAGGACATCGGCTTCTTTCCAGGTGAATTTGGCCTTGGCGGAGGGATCGAAGACGAGCTGGAACATGCCGCCAAATTCGCCGACGGAATGGGCGAAGTCGAGCTCGTTGGGGTCGACGCTGCTGGGCTGACCGTTGATCTCAAGGACGGTGCGCGATTCTTTGTGATCGAGGTAGCGCATGAGCTGGACCATGGTGTCTTTGTGGTGCCAGTCGCCGTGTCCGGTGGGATCGATGGAGTGGTCGGTGATCTCCATACAGAAGAAATTGGGGAGTGAGTCGGACCAGGCCAGAGCGCGCTGGCGGGCACCTTCGATGATGTCGTGGACTTCAGCCTCGGAGGGCGGCGGGACCGGGTTGGCGGGACTGGAGATGGCAAATCGGCTATTGGCGGTGGAGGCAGACGAGGGGCGAGGGCGTGTTTGTCGGACACTGTGAACGCAACATCGATGGCGGGCGACGTTCTTTCCTCATACTCCACTTCTGCTTCCGCCAGTGCGGAGCGGCAATCCACACACCAGTGAACCGGTTTCGCACCCTGATACAAGAGGCCGGCATCATAAATTTTTCTAAGCTCACGGATGATGTTGGCTTCAAACGCGAAATCCATGGTGCGGTAAGGGTGGCCCCAATCTCCCAGCACGCCCAATCGGATGAAATCCTTCTTCTGACGTTCGATCTGCTCGTCCGCATAGGTGCGACACAGTTTGCGAAACCTCTCGGGATCGAGATCCTTTCCATGAGTCTTTTCCACCTGCAACTCAATCGGCAGCCCATGGCAGTCCCAGCCCGGAACGTAGGGTGCATCGAAGCCCGCCAGCGTCTTAGATTTAACAATAATATCCTTAAGAATCTTGTTTACCGCATGGCCAATGTGAATGTCGCCGTTGGCGTATGGAGGGCCATCATGAAGGATGAACTTTGGCCGTCCTACGCATATCTCCCGAATTCGCCCGTAGCGTTGGTTCTCCTGCCAGGCTTTTACCCAACCGGGTTCGCGCTTGGCCAAGTCCCCTCGCATGGGGAAGGGCGTATCAGGAAGATTCAGTGTCTTTTTGTAGTCAGCCATGTAGGTTCTTAAAGAAGGTTTTGGCGTTGTCCACGTCGCGATGGATTTGCGTAATCAGGCTTTGCAGGTCGGGGTATTTTTCCTCGTCACGCAGTTTTGTCAGGAATTCCACCCGCAATCGCCGGGTATAGAGGTCACGATCAAAATCGAAAATGAATGCCTCCAGCGTGGGGCGCCCATTGGCCTGGATAGTGGGTCGAACACCGAGGCTGGACACGCCTTGCAACGGCCACGGGTCAATACCATAAATGTTCACCGCAAATATTCCGGTCAGGGGCGGGCGGTTGTGGCGAAGCTGAATATTGGCGGTGGGGAAGCCCATCAAACGGCCGCGTTTGTCACCGTGAATCACACGTCCGCTGATGCTATAGGGCCGTCCGAGCAGCTGCGCCGCCCGCTCCATATTGCCTTCGGCAAGCGCTTCGCGCACCGCGGTGCTGGATGAACGAACGCCCCCAACCGTGACGGTGGACAGATATTCGGCTTGGTACCCGTGTCGCTTGCCAAGCGCGTGCAGCCGGTCAAAATCGCCCGCCCGTTTAGCGCCAAAGCGGAAATCATCACCCACCAAAATCCATCGGGCGTGTAGGGCCTTAACAAGCGCCTCTTCGATGAAAGCTTCAGCTGAAAGCGACGCAAAGGTCTGGTTGAAGCGAAACACGTGCAGACGGTCAATGCCGGCTGCCTGGAGCAACTCGGCTTTTTCCCGCAAGCTGGTCAGGCGCGCCGGCGCCTGATCAGGCCTGAAGAATTCACGCGGATGGGGCTCAAACGTGAGAACGCAGGTTGGCAGACTTCGGGCGTGGGCTTCGCGCTTGAGTCTATCGAGTATGGCGAGGTGTCCGTTGTGCAGGCCATCAAAGTTACCGATGGTTAACGCGCAAGGGCCGTCAGGGGTAACAAATCCGTGAGTAATACGCATGCGTGGCAAAATCAGCGTTGGCATCAATCACACTCAATGTGGAGTGATACGAAGACGCGTGAACTCAAAAGCTAGGATTTTAGCGGCTTTTCGCCCACTTATCCCATTTCCCGCTCACCGAAGACCGGCTCGCGCTGCAGCGCCGAGTCATTTGCGATGCCCGCAAGGCGTCTGGGGGATCCACCTACTTGGACGTTGCCTTAGGCAGCTTTACGGTAGAACTGACGCAGGCGAATCCCGCCGATCCATAAGACAAGGAAATAAATCGCCCCACCTAGCGCGACGAGGCCGGACAGATAGACGATCCGGTCACGAAACCGGCTGTGAAGCCAAAAACTGCTGTCCCCACTCGCGTAATACAGCGTGAGACTCATCGCACTGACGGCCACGGTCACTTTAAGAATAAATGCCATCCAACCGGGCTGGGGAAGGAAGATCTTATGCTTGCGAAGAAGCCGCAATAGAAGGCTGGCGTTCAAGCATGCTCCAAGCCCAATGGCCAGCGCGAGCCCCGCGTGCCTAAGCGGCCCGACAAAGACCAGATTCATGGCCTGGGTGGCGACGAGCGTGAGGATGGCGACCTTAACCGGTGTGCGGATATTTTGCCGGGCATAAAAACCGGGAGCCAGTACCTTGACCAAGATGAGACCCAACAACCCCACCGCGTAGGCCATCAGCGCCTGGCGCGTCATCCAGACGTCGTTGACGGTGAATTGGCCATAGAGGAACAAGGTGGAAATGAGGGGCACCGCGAGCACAGCCAGTGCTGCAGCGGAAGGCAGCGCTAACAGGAGGGTGAGCCGCAATCCCCAATCCAACAGTTCGGAGTATTCGCGCGGCAACTTATCCGCGTAATGTTTGGACAGGCTGGGGAGAAGGATTGTGCCAAGCGCAACTCCCAGCATTCCTGTAGGAAACTCCATCAATCGGTCTGCGTAGTAGAGCCAGGAAACACTCCCGGTGCCGAGAAATGAGGCAAAAATGGTGTTGATAAGCAGGCTTATCTGGGCGACCGATACACCGAGTGTTGCCGGCCCCATCAGGGTCAGGATGCGCTTGACGCCGGGATCGGAAAAGTCAAGTGTGGGCCGAGGGAGCATACCAATTTTTATGAGCGAGGGGATCTGCAGTGCCAACTGCAGGACGCCGCCTAGAACCACTCCCCAGGCCAGACCAAGAACTGGGGGATTGAAGTGGTGCGCCAGTACCGTGGCGCCTAGGATCATCGCCACGCTCAGTAGCACGGGGCTAAACGCCGGGACGGAAAAGCGGCTCCAGGTATTCAGGATCCCTGCGGAGAGTGCGACCAGCGATATGAAGATGATATAGGGAAAGGTAATGCGCGTGAGCAAGACAGTGACATGGAATTTTGCCGGGTCCTGGGCAAAACCAGGCGCGCTTAGATAGACTAAGACCGGTGCCCCGAGCGCCCCGAGCGCTGCGACAACAACCAATGTGAGGGTTAAAATGGAGGCCACCTGACTGGTCAGCTTTCGGGTGGCTTGCTCGCCCTTCTTGCCCCTATATTCGGCCAAAATAGGGACAAACGCTTGGGAGAACGCGCCCTCGGCAAAAAGTCTGCGCAACAAATTGGGAAGCTTGAACGCGACAAAGAACGCATCGGTATACAGCCCGGCTCCAAAGGTTCGGGCAATGAGCGTGTCCCGGATGAATCCGGCAATCCGAGACAGTAGGGTAAAGCTGCTAATGGTGGCGAGCGATCTGAGGAGATTCATGGGGTCTTCTTCGTGTCCAGCCGCATTCTGGACGCGCTTGATGCCTGTTGCAAGTTTGGATCTCGCGCAGGGGCGTGTGCGGCAGTGACTTGCAAGTACCGGGGGGTATCCACTATAATTTCACGTTTTCCGGGGTATCCCGATTTTTCCGTTAATCAGGAGTCAGACTAACTTATGGCGAATACTGCCCAAGCCCGCAAGCGTGCCCGTCAAGCCGTTGCCGCTCGCGGCCATAATATGGCCCAGCGTTCCGAATTACGCACTGCCATAAAGAAAGTGAGCGCTGCGGTGCAAGCAGGCGACAAGACTGCTGCGGCAGCGGTGTTCCAGTCGTCCATGAGTGTGATCGACCGGATCACGGACAAGAAGATTATTCATAGGAACAAGGCTTCCCGGCACAAGAGTCGCTTGGCGCAAGCGATCAAGGCCATGGCCTGAGTCGGGGTATGCGCTGCCTTGAAAAACGCCGCAGCTGCGGCGTTTTTCATTTGCGGCGGGTCGCGTACGATACCAATGACGAAAGCCGCACATCTGGCAGCCGCCAGGATCGCCACTTGCGGTGCGCCTGGGACCGCTTTCCGCTACTCCCAAGGGCAGACCGTGGCGGTATGACCAGCGATTTGGTCGAAGCCTTAACGAATCCATCAACAAGACGTCGCACACTTACACTTTGGATCAATCGTTTTGTGGCAGCGCTGCCTACGCTTGCCCGTTGCGAGTCTCGGTGGCATGTTGGGGCGGCGGGGCGTCGCCATCTTCTATAACCAGATCATTCTCCCGCCCGAAGCCAATCAGGAAGTTGTAGGCGCGTTCATCAATTTCCTTGAGGCGCTTGCCCACGATGACGCATTTGACGCCATCGATCGTGGTCGGTCGTACACAGGGTGAGTAGCCGAGGCGGTTATCTTCGTCAAACGTGGACAATACTCCGGCGAGGCGCTCCGCCCAGTCGCTCGGGCGAAAGGTTCGCCCGCTGGCAGTGATTCCACGGATGATGATTGCATTGGATTTTACGTCAGGCATGTGAGGCGTGTCAGGCTAGGCGATTCTAGCGAATTCTAACATGGAGACCGGGCTGGGGAGGGGAGCCCGTCGCTTGAGGGCAAGGATGCGCGGCAGTATGCTTGCAAATTGGCGCATTTGAGTGAATACTTGCGGCTCGATTTCCGACTAAATCCATCAACTATTCCAGGAGGACAGCATGAAGAACCCCCTCGACTCGCTTTGGGGCACTGTGATCTCGGGCTTGATACTGACGGCCGTTCTGTACGTTTTCGTTAAGCACTTTTTCGCTTGAACAAGTTAGGGAGACTATAGATTATGGAAATGGATATCGTTCCTGCGCTGGCCCGTTGGATTCACTTCATGGCTGGCGTGATGTGGATTGGCTTGCTGTATTACTTCAACTTTGTGCAAGTGGCCGCGCTTAAGGCCGCCGCTGCCGATGGAACTGCAGCGGGCATCACCAAGCATGTGGCTCCTCGGGCACTGTTGTTTTTTCGTTGGGCCGCCGTGGTGACATGGCTTGCTGGCGCAACCTTGCTCGGTGACCAGTTTGGAAACGCCTTTACCCTAGCTAATGGCATGGCCGGCATTGGGGTTGGCGCATGGCTTGGGACCATCATGTTGTTCAATGTTTGGGTTCTGATTTGGCCCAACCAGAAGAAGATCCTGGGCTTTGTGCAGGCAAGCGATGAACAAAAGAATAAGGCAAGGCGTCTTGCGTTTTTGGCTTCACGCACCAATACGATGCTGTCCATCCCGATGTTGTTCTTCATGGCAGGAGGCTGGTCTCACCGGGCGGTTTTCGGCCTATAATCTCACCTGTTAAACTTACGTGAACGGCGGCTTGGGCCGCCGTGTTTATTTTCAGGCAGCCCTATGACCGATCACTTGATGAACACCTATGCCCGCCAGCCCATTGCCTTTGTCAGGGGCGAGGGGGTGTATTTGTGGGACGAATTCGGCAATCGTTACTTGGATGGCGTGGCCGGTGTGGCAGTTAATACGCTGGGTCACGGCCACCCCGGGCTGATCAAGGCAATTGCCGATCAGTCCACGGCACTGATCCACTCATCTAACCTGTATCGGGTGCCGCGTCAGGAACAGTTGTCTGACCGTCTTTGCCAACTGTCGGGAATGGACCGCGTGTTTTTTTGCAATTCCGGCTGCGAGGCAAATGAAGCGGCAATCAAACTGGCTCGCTTGTATGGGCATGGCAAGGGTATAGCCAATCCCGCCATTATCGTCATGGAGCAGTCGTTTCACGGGCGCACCATGGCCACTCTGTCGGCAACCGGCAGCCGCAAAATTCAAGCGGGGTTCGAACCATTGCTCGGGGGCTTTGCACGGGTTCCCTTTAACGACGTTCACGCGGTCCGACAGGTTGCGGAGAACAATAAGGACGTGGTCGCGATTTTAGTCGAGCCGGTGCAGGGAGAGGGCGGAATTAACACGGCCGCGGCAGATTACTTGTCCGAACTCCGGAAGATCAGCGACGAATTCGGTTTGTTGCTGATGCTCGATGAAGTGCAGACTGGCATCGGCAGAACGGGAGAGTGGTTCGCTTTCCAACACACCGGCATCATGCCCGATGTCATGACGCTGGCCAAAGGATTGGGCTCGGGCGTTCCAATTGGAGCCTGCGTGGCCAAGGGTGCTGCGGCGGTCGTATTCAAACCCGGCAATCATGGGTCCACATTTGGAGGCAATCCGCTGGCATGTGCCGCGGCACTTGCAACGCTGGAGGCTATTGAAAAAGATGACTTGAAGGATAATGCCGTCACAGTGGGAAGAAGAATTGTGGATACCCTACGCAAGACGTTTGATGGCGTGGCGGGTGTTGTGGAAATTCGGGGGCAGGGGCTCATGATCGGAATTGAGCTGGATCGTGCTTGTGGTGATCTGGTAGCGCAGGCAAGAGACAATGGCATTTTGATCAATGTGACGGCAGACAAGGTCGTGAGGCTGGTTCCGCCTCTCATCCTGAAGGAAGCCCAAGCCGATGAGATGGTGGCGCGGCTGTCCGATGTGATTAGCGCGTTCCTTAAGTAGGCACCGTAATGCCCGTGAAGCATTTCCTCCAGTTCAAGGATCTCACCCGTGACGAGGTGGCCTACCTGTTTCAGCGTGCGCGGATCATCAAGCGCCGCTTCAAGGCCTACGAAGAGTATCGCCCGCTCCAAGATCGATCCATGGCAATGATTTTTGAAAAGAGCTCCACACGCACCCGGCTATCCTTTGAAGCGGGGATGCACCAGTTGGGCGGCACGGCCATCTATCTGAATACGCGCGATACCCAGCTTGGACGCGGCGAGCCGGTGGAAGATGCGGCGCAAGTGATCTCCCGCATGGTGGACATTGTGATGATTCGCACCTTCGAGCAGGAGATCATCGAGCGCTTTGCAGCGCATTCGCGGGTGCCTGTAATCAACGGATTGACCAACGAATACCATCCTTGTCAGGTGCTCGCGGACATCTTCACCTTTATTGAACATCGAGGCGAAATCACCGGAAAGACGGTTGCCTGGGTCGGGGATTCCAACAACATGTGCAACACGTGGCTGCAGGCCGCGGAGGTGCTGGGATTTGACGTGCATGTCTCCACCCCCCCGGGTTACGAAGTGGAGCCAGAACGGGTTGGCGTTTATGGAACGGACCATGTAAGAACCTACTCTGACCCAATGGATGCGTGCAAAGGTGTCGATCTGGTAACAACGGATGTGTGGACCAGCATGGGGTACGAGGCAGAAAATGAAGCGCGCATGAAAGCCTTCGCTGACTGGCAGGTTGATGCCGAAATGATGAAGGTCGCGGGTGTCGATGCGATATTTATGCATTGCCTGCCGGCCCATCGGGGAGAGGAAGTCACCGCCGAAGTCATCGATGGCAATTCGAGTGTGGTTTGGGACGAAGCAGAGAACAGATTGCATACCCAGAAGGCGCTGATCGAGTACTTGCTGATGGGCCGCGTTAACGATTGAATGGACGAAACATGAACTTTGTTTATTTCAAGGACATGGATTCTCTGTACCTGGAGCTCAGTCCGGAAACCGCAGCGCACGCATGGGAAGCTCATCCAGGAGTGGTATTAAACATGTCTGCGGATGGGCGGGTGGTCGGAATTGAGATCGAAAAAGCAAGCGAGAAGAGTCACCTGGACTTGCTGAAAATCGCGAATTTCCCAGGGCAGGTGGAAGTCATCGATCGAGGCCAGTCAGGCCGTATTCACTGAACGGATTGAAACATGAATGAAGTGAAAAAAGTCGTTCTTGCGTATTCGGGGGGGTTGGATACCTCAGTCATTCTCAAGTGGCTGCAGGACACCTATGCCTGCGAGGTGGTGACCTTCACAGCAGATATTGGACAGGGCGAAGAACTGGAGCCGGCACGCAGCAAAGCTCAGAAGTTCGGCGTGAAGGAAATCTTCATCGACGACCTGAAGGAGGAGTTTGTTCGGGATTTTGTTTTTCCCATGTTTCGTGCCAACGCAGTGTATGAGGGCGAATATCTGCTGGGAACCTCCATTGCGCGCCCGCTGATTGCCAAGCGACTGGTTGAAATCGCCAGCCAGACCGGGGCGGACGCCATCTCCCATGGCGCTACCGGCAAGGGTAACGACCAAGTGCGCTTTGAACTTGGTGCCTACGCCTTGAAGCCTGGGATCAAAATAATTGCGCCTTGGCGCGAATGGGATCTCCTGTCGCGCGAAAAGCTGCTGGCCTATGCGGAGCGTCATGGAATCCCGGTCGAGATGAAACATCGCGAGGGGGGCAGCCCCTACTCGATGGATGCCAATCTGTTGCATATTTCCTATGAAGGGCGGCATCTGGAGAATCCTGCAGCCGAAGCGGAAGAGGATATGTGGCGCTGGACGGTTTCACCCGAGAAGGCGCCGGATGTGGCCGAATATCTGGATATCGAATTCGAAAATGGCGACCCGGTTGCGTTAAATGGAATGCGGCTGGGCCCGGCTGCGCTCTTGGCGGAGCTT
This sequence comes from Thiobacillaceae bacterium, assembly GCA_052145875.1. Taxonomy (GTDB): domain Bacteria; phylum Pseudomonadota; class Gammaproteobacteria; order Burkholderiales; family Thiobacillaceae; genus DASQBT01. Next base: position 7,276 of record JBKQNQ010000181.1, on the reverse strand, counting down.
AATGAACTGGGTGGAAAACACGGCGTGGGTCGGCTGGATCTGGTAGAAAACCGCTATGTCGGTATGAAGTCTCGGGGATGTTACGAAACGCCTGGGGGAACAATTTTGTTGCGCGCCCACCGCGCGATCGAATCGCTTACGCTCGACCGGGAGGCCGCACATTTGAAGGACGATCTGATGCCGCGTTACGCCAGCCTGATCTATAACGGATACTGGTGGAGCCCGGAACGGCGCGCCCTGCAGACGTTGATCGACCATACCCAGCAGCATGTTAATGGTTGGGTTCGGCTCAAACTCTACAAGGGCAACGTGATTGTGTCCGGGCGTGACTCCAAGACCGATTCATTGTTTGATTCAACCATCGCAACATTTGAGGATGATGCGGGCGCCTACGACCAGAAGGATGCGGGCGGGTTCATCAAGCTTAATGCCCTGCGCATGCGCATCGCCGCGCAACGTGAAGCAAGAAGGAAGTGAGCATGTCAAAGTTTGAAAATGTGGCCGTGGTGAAGAAGGCAAATGTTTATTTTGACGGCAAATGTGTGTCGCACACGGTGCAATTCTTGGATGGGACGCGCAAGTCCATAGGCGTCATCCTGCCGGCGAGACTCACGTTCACGACCGCCGCGCCTGAGATCATGGAAACCGTCGAAGGGCGATGCCGCGTCAAGCTCGCAGGTGAGCTGGCCTGGAAGGAATATGGCCCCGGCGAGTCTTTCAAGGTTCCTGAAAATTCGAGCTTCGATATTGAGGTGCAGAGCGAGCCCTACCATTATGTTTGTCATTTTGGTTAATGAGGTGACACGATGACTACCCTTGTGGTCGTCAAGAAAGGCGGGGTGGCGGCGATCGCCGCCGACACACTTACAAAGTGGGGTTCGATCAAGGAGTCTGCCGATTACGTAATCAATAACGGCAAGATCCTGCAGGTCGGTGATAACCTGATTGCGGTTACGGGCTACACGACGTTTATTTCGATTCTCAACGATTACTTTGGCCAACCCGAGGTCGCTAAGGACTTTACGGGGGTAATGGGAATTTTTCGTACCTGGCAGCAATTGCACGCTACGCTGAAAGAGCGATACTTCCTTCAGTCTGGCGAGGACAAGGATGACGATATCGAATCGAGCCAGATGGACGTGCTGATTGCCAACCCATTCGGGATTTTTGGCGTCGCCGAACATCGTTCGGTGCAGGAGTTTTCGCGCTACTATGCATACGGCGGCGGCTCTGAGATGGCGCTGGGTGCAATGTATGCGCTGTATCCGTTAGAGCTAACGGCGGAACAAATTGCGCGTCGAGCCATCGAAGCTGCGGCGGAATTTGATGACCGTACCGGATTGCCGGTGCATGTAAAAACCGTTAATTTGCGTGCTTGAGAGTTAACCATGCCGTCCTTCGACATTGTTTCTGAAGTGGACCAGCAGGAAGTCAAGAATGCGGTGGAACAGACCAACAAGGAAGTGACCAACCGTTTCGATTTCAAGGGCAGCGAGGCCCGGGTGGAGCAATCTGCTCTAGTATTGACGATCTTTGCGGATGACGACTTCAAGCTGGATCAGGTTCAGGACATCCTAAATGCCCGGCTTGCCAAGCGGGGCGTCGATATCAAGTGCCTTGATTTGAGTAAATCAGAGAAAATCTCGGGTAATAAGGTCAAGCGTCAGGTCACCGTTAGGACGGGGGTGGAGAGTGAATTGGCGAAGAAGATCGTCAAGCTGATCAAGGACAGCAAGCTCAAAGTCCAAGCAAGCATTCAGGGGGAAACCGTCCGCGTGACGGGCGCCAAGCGCGATATTCTGCAGGAAACCATTGCATTGGTCCGCAAGAGCGTGAGCGACTTTCCACTGCAGTTCAACAACTTCCGCGACTAGGAGCTAAGATGCCTCGAGTTCTGGTGCCACTTGCTGCGGGGTGCGAGGAGCTCGAGGCCGTCACCATCATCGATTTGTTGCGTCGCGCAGGTGTGGAGGTGGTGTCCGCCGGGCTCGCGCCGGGCATTGTCTTGGCCAGCCGAGGCACCCAGCTCGTACCGGATACCGACCTTGATAGCGTGCTCCGGGAGGACTTCGACATGGTTGTGTTGCCCGGTGGCATGCCAGGTGCGCAGCATCTGACGGATGATCCGCGTATCCAAGCATTATTGAAAAGAATGGCAGAAGCAGAAAAGTATACGGCTGCAATTTGCGCGGCGCCGATGGCGCTTGCCCAAGCCGGGCTGCTATCGGGCAAGCGGGCAACCTCTTTCCCCGGGGTCCTCGAAAACCTAGGCGTATCCGACATCGTGTTGCAAACGGCCCCCGTCGTGAGGGACGGTCATGTCATTACTTCGCGCGGACCGGGGACGGCAATGGACTTCGCGCTGGAGCTAATCGAGATTCTCGTAGGCGCGAGCGTGCGCAGGGACGTTGAAACGGCGCTTGCGCGATCCTGATTTGGGTCGACTGGTAGTGTCTGCTATCCTTCAAAGTCACGACCCGTCAAATAGATCCCCTCGGAGAGCGCCATGTTGATTCGTGAAGTAATGACAGTTAAGGCGGATGAACTCAAGACCATTTCGCCTGCTGCACTGATACCGGAAGCCATCAACCTGATGGCGAGCAACGATATTGGGTCGTTAATTGTAATGGAGGGCGGCCACATGGTCGGATTGATCACTGAGCGGGACATCGTCCGGGCGCTCGGCAAGCACGGTTGCAGCCTCTCGGACGCCAAGGTATCGGATATCATGTTGACCGAGCCCATCATTGGTAGCTTGGAGGACTCGGTCGATTATGTACGCGACGTGATGACCCGTTCCAGGGTTAGCCACTTGCCCGTGCTGGATGAGCATAGTGTAGTTGGCATCATTTCGTTCCACGATGTGGCTCGCGCGTGCGTAAAAGAAGCTAAGTTCGAGAACCTGCTTCTGAAACGCTATATCAAGCACTGGCCAGAGTGATGGCTGCGGTATGATACAAAGGCTTGGATCCATTCCACCACGGACTCTGCTATGCTGGTTTCGGGCTGCGTACTTTGGTCCGTTGCTGGTGTTTCGGTTCGGTAATGGCGCGGGACACGATGTGCAGATAAGTGTGAGGCCACTGCGGCGATTGACTTTATGGCGACAGTCGCCTGTGCGCCGAGTTAAATTTACCCGAGATCAACGCACCGACTTCTTTGTGACGAATTGCTCTGCATTCCCATTATATTCTGGCGGGCAACATTGTCATCATTGCGATGAGCGTAAAGCCAAGAACACCTCGAGTTCCTGGTCAGGTCAATTGCCTCGGTGCCTGACTCAAAACGCGGATTTCCGGTTTTAAGACCAGGTCACCCCAATGGCGCGAGAGGTGTCGCGTGCGATCGCATCCGGTGCAATTCAGGTGCCGGTGTGTTCCATCAGCGTCGATGCACCGACTCCGCCATTAATTGTTGGAGTAGCGTCAGGCGCTTTTGCGCCACGAATCCCGCTTGCACGGCCCCTGAAAATGCGCAATCCGGTTCGACGGTGTGCCTGCAATTCCGGAAACGGCATTTGCCCACAAACGGCCGAAAGTCGGGAAATGCATCTTCGAGTGCCGTTTGATCGAGGTGAGCAAGCAGAAATTCCTGCAGTCCGGGGGAATCGATCAGAGAAGTCGTGGCGTTCAAGCGGTACAGTTCACTGTGACTGGTCGTATGTTTCCCGCTGTCCAAAAATTCAGATATTTCCCTGGTACGGGCTTGAGCGTTCGGCACGAGGGCATTGAGTAGCGTGGATTTCCCCATCCCCGACTGGCCCACCAGCAGGGAAGTATGTCCCTCAATGGCCTCACGCAACTTGGCGACATCGCTTTGGGCGCTCAGGCTGACAATGGGATAGCCCAACGTGGCAAGGAACGCGACTCGCCTCAAGGCTTCCGCATGTTCCTGCAAATCCGACTTGTTTAGCACGATAAGTGCGGAGAGTTTTTGGTGTTCAGCGGCGACCAGACAACGCTGGATAAATGCAAGGGAGAAGCTGGGAATGGGCGCGGCGACGACTGCGATAAGGCTCACGTTCGCAGCAATTGCCTTGGTCCGAAATTGATCTGACCGGAAAAAAAGACTGGAGCGCGGAAGATTGCGTTCTATGACCCCTGCACCGAGCGATGTGTGGGAAAATTCAACGAAATCACCACATACCATTTCGCTTTTCTTGCCTCGGCAGATACACTCTGTCCGCCCTGAATCCGGGGTTTCGACAATAAAACGGCGGCCGTGAGCCGCCACGATTTGACCTTGCAAAATAATCAGAATAGGGGCGTTGTTTGCCTCGATTTTACCTCATGTGATAAGGCAAGAATCTTGTGCTTCAATTTTTCGGAGAGTCTTGAATAGTCTTGATGGAGCAAGTGCTCCGCCTCCGCTTTCTTGCCCACCTGGTACAGGCCAACCACATTTGCGGCCATGCGATGAAAGTCGGCGTGCATGGCGCGCACTATCTCATATGACGCCGCGTCGGCATAACTGTGACCCTCCCCGTAGATCCACTTTCCCAAGGCACATTTGTTATCGACACCGATTGCCGCAGGTTCCAAAGTTTCCTGGCTGGTTCCGTCGAGCAGGGCGATCAGGCGTTTTTTCCAAAGCACATGCGTGCCGATGATCCCGAGCCAGTCCATTTCCTTCTCCGTGCGCAACGTGATGAGACTCTTACGGTGCAGGGCTTTCAGACTTTATATCTTTGCCGAAACGTTGGACAGGCGAATCTATATATTGGTATTTAATACTTTTCTTATATATCTAATAGTGCGTCGACTTTGGCAGCACAAATGAAGTCATTCTCCGACAGGCCACCGATTGCGTGGGTCCAATACTCAACCCTACAGGTGTTGTAGCCCACGATAAGATAAGGGTGGTGGTCTTCGCGGTGCGATACCCACATGACTGCATTGGTAAATGCTTGGGTCTGGTAGTGATCTTTGAACTTGTACTCCTTGGCGATCTTGGTACCTTCACGGGACCAACCCGTTAACCCTCTTAACATCGGCGTGATTTGAGCGTCCGTCAGAGGCGCTGTGCCCCCCTCACAGGGCGCACATTTTTTTCTGCTAAGTTCCTGGGCAATGTCAGACATGGGCCTCCCTATTTGAACTTGTAATACTGCTGATTGAGGTAAGCGGTGACAGCGGCCTCCTCTTCGGGGAACCACCCCGCGCCTGCGTTGGCATTACAGAAAGACGTGCGATTGGCCAACTGCTTCAGGCTCCGTACCTTGTGGTCGGGGCGCAGGTACATCCTGCTGCCATCGCCCCCATAAATGGACCGATGGCAGCTGACGCAGCTTCTATCATGCAAAGTCTTGCCAAGCTTGGGGTCGCCCGGGTTGGCAGCGTGAATTGCGCTGCTCGCGGCGCCAAGTAGCAGGGTAAGCGCCCATCTTTGCATCATGGTTATCCTTCCGTTCAACATCAATGTGATTATGGGTGGCATCCAAAAAATATGCTACCTGCTTATGCGAGAATGCGCTTTTGACTTGTGAGATGCGCGATGCCACAAAACCCTTCCAACCTCATCTGGATCGACATGGAAATGACCGGTTTGGCTCCAGATGATGACCGCATTATTGAAGTGGCGCTCGTGGTGACCGATGCAAATCTCAACACCGTTGCCGAAGCACCGGTTTTGGTGGCTCATCAAAGTGACACTGTGCTCGAAGGTATGGACTCATGGAACAAGGGAACACACGCCAAGTCGGGATTGATCGAGAAAGTTAAGGCCTCGACGCTTGACGAGACTGCGGTGGAGGAGCAATTAATTGCCTTCTTAGCCCAGCATGTTCCCGCGAAAGTGTCGCCCATGTGTGGCAATTCCATCTGTCAGGACCGACGCTTCCTCGCACGGCACATGCCCAAATTGGAGGCATACTTCCACTATCGTAATCTTGACGTGAGTACACTCAAGGAACTGGCCAAGCGTTGGCGTCCCGGTCTGCCAGAAGGCTTCAAGAAAGCCAGCAAACATGAGGCGTTAGCCGATGTGTATGAATCCATTGAAGAGCTGAAGTATTACCGGGAACACTTTATCAAAGTATCCGAGTAACCTGGCCGCCACGACCTATTCATTCTCTTGCGGCTGCTGATCTTGCGGCTGCTGCATTCTCGGACGTCGAATTACCTTGACACCCAGATCGAACCGCTTCGCGTCGCGGCCCAAGGTGAGCGTCGCATCAGTGCCGGGCTGCAGGCTGGCGATTAAGTTCAACAGGGATGAAGAATCGGCGACCGTCTTGCCGTCCACCGCCAACAATATATCGCCTGGCTTCACGCCAGCGGCATCCGCCGGCCCCCCTTTCAGCACCCCGGCAATGAGGGCCCCCTCCGTGCTTTTCAAGCTAAACGATTCGGCCAGTTCCGGAGAAAGGTCCTGCACTTCGATGCCAACCCAGCCGCGGGTGACGCCGCCATTTTTGATGATCTGCTCCATCACCTGTTTTGCGGTGTTTACCGGGATCGCGAAGCCAATGCCCTGTGAGCCACCGGTACGGGAATAGATTGCGCTGTTGATCCCAATTAGGTCGCCCGCGGCATCAATCAGCGCGCCACCCGAGTTGCCCGGATTGATGGCGGCATCGGTTTGAATAAAATTCTCGAAGGTGTTGATGCCCAAATGGCTGCGGCCCAAGGCCGATACAATTCCATTGGTCACCGTCTGGCCAACGCCAAATGGGTTGCCAATAGCCAGCACCCAGTCTCCGACGCGCAAATTATCGGAGTGACCGAAGGTAATGGCAGGAAGCTTGGTCGCGTTAATCTTGAGCACCGCTAAATCGGTTTCAGGGTCGGCACCGACCACTTTGGCCGGATACGTCTTACCGTTCGACAAGGCCACTTGGATCTCATCGGCAGCTTCCACGACATGGTTATTCGTCAGGATGTAGCCATCTGGGCTGGCAATGACGCCTGAGCCGAGGTTGGATACTTGATGGGGGCGTGGATCGAAGCGGTTGCCGAAAAAATGACGAAAGATCGGGTCGTTGGTAAAGGGATTGTTTGTCTCCCGGACCTCTTTCTGCGTGAAGACGTTGACCACAGATGGGATTGCCGACTGGGCTGCATCCGCAAATGAACCGGTCCCGCGAGCGGGCGAGCCACGCCTGACCTGCGAAATCGTAACGATGTTCGACTGCGTGCGCCAGCCAAGCCATTCAGGCTCAAACAAGGCGACGACGAAAAGGACGCCGAGCGCCACCGTCGTGGCCTGGGCAAAGATTAGCCAATATTTCTTCATTTTAGGGTGGTTAAGGTCTAGCAATGGAGACCAATATTATAAG
>JBKQNQ010000180.1:0-3887 GCA_052145875.1 Thiobacillaceae bacterium | reverse complement strand
GGATCGACATACGGGTTTGGTGGGTCACGGTCTAACCTGCTTGCCATCACACTTGTTCAACCTTGTGCAACCTTTACGGCATGTGTGTTGCCGCTCCCTTCTGCCAAAGTGGTTGAAACACGTTATGAGCCCGCTTTATACGGGCTGACTGACATGCTCTTTTTGGTACTTCTGTCCATGCGCTAGCAAGGCCCAGATCGTGCGTGCCATCTTGTTGGCCAGTGCCACTACTGCGACATTCAACGGTCGGCGTTGGCGCAGTTCCGTAACCCATGGCCCCGGTTCTTTTGCATGTATGAGCACCGACCGCGCACCGTGAATTAGCAGCGTGCGCAGGTAGGTATCACCCCGCTTGCTGATGCTCAGCAGCCGGATTCGTCCGCCGGTCCCGCTTTGCCGGGGTACCAGCCCCAACCAGGCAGCAAATTCACGCCCGGACTTGAATGCCTTTGCATCGCCCATCGTGGCCACTGCCGCCGTGGAAGTGAGCAGGCCAACGCCGGGAATCTCTGCGATACGCTTACTGGCGATATCCTCTTTGTGCCACGCCTTGAGTCGCCCCTCGATCTCGCCAATCTGTTCGTCCAGCTTGCTGATCCGTGCCCACTGCTCGCGCAGGGTGTCGATCACCATGAGCGGTAGTCGGTCGGCGAGCCGCTGGAGGGCTTCGGCAAGGCCTTTTTTGATGCCTGCCTTGCCCTGGGACATGACTTCACCATATTCGGTCAATACCCCGCGCAGACCGTTGATCTGCGCAGTACGGAATTTCACCAGTTGGCTCCGCATGCGGTGCAGAGCCAACACGGCTTGTTGCTCTTCGGTCTTGACTGCAACTTCCTTGACTTTCGGTTGCTGCACCGCCGTCCAGATGGCGCGGGCGTCATGCACATCGCTCTTGTTGCCACCAACAAAGGGTTTCACCGCCTTGCCTGGCAAAAGCTTGACCCGGTGCCCCATGCCTTGCAGGCGACGCGCCCAATGCTGCGAACCGCCGCACGCTTCCATGCCGATTAGGCACGGCGCCCGGTTGCCGAAGTGCTCCAAGAACTTCTCGCGTTTGAGCTGCAAAGTCACGATCTCTCCGGTCTCCTGATCGACCCAGTGCAGTTGAAACACCCGCTTCGCAGTATCCACGCCCACTACCGTTTTGCTATCCTTCATCTCGGACCCTCCGGTTTGCCTGTGAAGATTCCATTCTTCCACTTTGGGCACTTCGATGCCGTCGGCCCGTGAGGGTCCGACTCCGCCAAATTGATCTCCTTAGCAGAGTTATCCACGGCGCCGGGCGCCGGCGGTGCCTCTATCACCAGAGGGTGACCGGCGCGGTGGGTAACTCGTGTTCAGCGCTCACGGGGTGGGAGGCGTCCATACCATTTCACCATATGCGCATGATCGAACCAAAATCCTCGGTTTCACCCTCCTATGCCGTTGGAAACACCAGCCCCATTTCACCCTCCTATGCCATTGGAAGACGCTAATCCTTTCTCGCCCGAGGCAAGTCGGTTATAATCGCGCCTCGTGTCGGGGCGTAGCGCAGCCTGGTAGCGCACCTGCATGGGGTGCAGGGGGTCGGAAGTTCGAATCTTCTCGCCCCGACCAATCCACGCGGCTTTCCAGAGGGCCGCAGTCTCAAGTCTTATACCCAATCCCGGTTTTTATACCCACTGCTGGGGCGGTTGCTCATTTCTTGGGCAGGGTTAAGCAAACACGACCTTGCTTAACTTGCCGCTGCTTCAACTCTGAGATTCCCCCAGCGTGAAATATGCAACTATTGATTTTTTCGTGATTTTTTCGGGCAACAATTTGAGGAATGAAATACGACAACACAAATTTCGTGGCCAAAGTGAGGCAGCTACTCGAAATTCATGCCGAATGCCTGTCCAGATTGCGCACCATCAATAAATAACGTTGGTTTCCAGCCGGAAGATCACGCATCGCGACGGCAACCGGAAAGATCTTGCCGCTTGTATGCATTGCATCCATTAAGTGGTTCTTCAGGTCGGGGGGGCTTATGAGCATCTCAGGGCCGGGATTGTGCTTGTCCTCAAGTCCGGGCAACAACCCGCAGACATGTTTACCCATCAAGGAAGTATCCTCATAGCCAAATAGCGCGCGGGCCGAATGGTCATGGCTGCATATACGATAATCCTTGTCCAGCATTATTATGGAATAAGGAACGGCTTTATTCGGTGCGTTAATAAGAAAAGTATTCCTGTTTTTATTCGAACTATTGCTCATGGAGAATTCCTCCCAAAAAAAATCAACTATTGAATAAGCAACCACTAATGAAGATGTGTGAAGGTTGCATTTATTGTTTAACAATCTCAGTTCGGTGGTGATCGTTCCATCGTGCAGGGTCGGTGAGCCCTGGGGCCGGCGATGCGGCGAGAGCAGCTGATTCTCTCGCATCAGGCGCAACACGCGCGCACGGGAGACACGAATGTCCGGCAGGATGCGCAGCCGGGCCCAGACCTTGCGATGACCCTCACCGGTAAAGGGCGAAGTCTCCGGGTTGGTGCCCATTGCGGCCAGCAGATCGACTCCGACACTCTCGGCTTCGGGCCACGCCGTTGGGGAAAGGGCGACATGACCTTGGTCACTTCCCGCACCCTCTGGGCATAGATCGTCGAACGAGGAAATTCGAGCACCCGGCAGACCCGCTCCAGGCCGTAGCGCTTGGCAGTGCCCGGGGGGGTCTCGAGGCTCATCGCGACGACCCCCGACCGAACAAAGGGCGCTTCGCCCGCCTTTCCTTTTGCAGGATCTCGACTTCTATCACCAGTTCACCAATGCGCCGGCCGGCGTCATCGAGCTGATTGACCAGCGGATCGTTCTCGCGCTCACTGAGCCCTGCGTCAATGCCCGCCAGCGCCCGATCGCGCCATTGTTCGAGCGTATATATCGGCACCAACACCTCCCGCGAGACGGCATCCACCGCCCCGGCTCACCGCGCAATAGACGCAGGACCACTTCCTTCTTCCGCCCCGCCGACCACCGCTTCACTTCGGCGGTCGCGCCCAGCGCAACCCCACTTACTTTCGATCCCTTCTGCATTTCACGGCTCCTTCTTCAAACACGATTTAACCCCAAATCCGTGTCCAAAAAAAATCGGAGCCGCCGCACAATCAGAGTTCGGGATTCTTGAATGTACGCGATCGATATGGCGTGGTATCAACTGAACGACCCACACGATGGGTCGCTCGAATACGATGGCTTCGGCAAGCCGGCAAGCCGGGAGCCTTGGGTAACCGGGCCCAGCGGAAACAACCGATAGAGATATCGCCCACCACCTTCGGTAGCGAAAGCCTTCGCCAAGGCGCGAAGTGCGTGATAGGCACTCTTCGCATTTCCATCCTTTTGGTAAGCAGTGCGCAGTGAGTGAATTACCCGCCACTGCATGGCCGACAACTCGCCTAGCCCATTCTTCAGGGCGAGGTCTTGTACAATCTCGGGGGACCAGTGCGGCAGTTCGTACATATTTCCTTCCGGGTTCTGGATGGATACGAGATTGATCAGAGACACGGGGATTCTCCTGTAACGGCATCAAGCACCAAGTAGACGCGATTCAGGAGCGACGGTCCGTTCGCTAACGCACATTTCGTTGCGAAACGGAGAGGGTTTGTACTGTCGCCGGATAGTGATGGCTATTGCAAAACAGCCCAGTCCGATAGAGGCCGCTTCCGCCGGCCAGGTCTATTGGCGCGGGCGGTTCTTTGTCAGCTAGATCAGCGCTCAATTGACTGCACAATGCGTTGCCTGAGCCCCCCGTGCCAATATGACGTGAGACACCTACCTCTGACGAATTAGAGTAGAAAGGTAGGCTTAGATCATGACTGAAAGAATGAAGAACCTGATGAACGAACGTGAGGCAGATGGGTTGGATGCCG
>JBKQNQ010000179.1:0-5235 GCA_052145875.1 Thiobacillaceae bacterium | reverse complement strand
AACTCTTTCCATTCACTACGCTCTTCCGATCTACTTGACCCCCGAAGGGGACAAGATGGTTGCCAAGCTGGCGCGCATGCATCGGGATCAGCTCTTGACCCTTCAAAGCGTGTTTCAGGTCTTCGGTGAAAGAAACATCCTTGACACCGGTTCGGCACCTTGAGCGTCAACGTTCGAGTGCCGCGGCAACAGCCTTTGCAACATCAAGCGCATTTTCTCTGTCTCCATGCACGCACAGGGTGTCAGCCCGTCTCATAAGCAAGCCGCCGTCCAATGTGGGGATCGGTTCGCCCCGCGCGATGTGGGCCGCTTGCGCCGCAGCGACCGCCGGGTCGTCGATTACTGATCCGGCCCGATCGCGCGGCGCCAACTGGCCATCGTCAAGATAACGCCGGTCTGCAAATGCCTCCTCAATGACGTTCAGTCCCGCACTTCGCGCCCACCCCACCAAGGGCGCCCCAGACAGACAGATAAGCGAGAGGCGACCGAACTCGTGAAGCGCGTCAATCACTTCTCTGGCTACGTCTGCATTGATCGCTGCTGCATGGTACAGCGCGCCATGAAGTTTCACGTGAAACAATCTCGTTCCCACCTGTTCCGCCAGGAGGCTCAAGACTTGGGTCTGTCCCGCCACCCAACGACGCACGTCGCCCGCTTGGGCCGTAATCAGCTGTCGGCCAAAGCCGCTCCGATCCGGGTATCCGGGGTGCGCACCGGGCAGTACGCCCAATTCCCTAGCCAGGGACAATGCCGCTCGCATGGAGCTTTCATCCCCTGCATGCCCGCCGCAGGCAATTGACACTCGGTCCAGGTAGGAAAATAAAGGCTCATCCTCCCACCCCTCCCCGACGTCCGCGTTGAGCTCTATCAGGCGAGCCATGTAATACGCTCACTTAAGGCGCGACGCCGACCGTTCCAGGCGTCGCGCGCGTCTTCGGGGCTCAGCGCGGTGAACCGTAACCGGTCACCTGGCCTAAGCTGTGCAATCCGCCCCAGATCCGTGCAGATCACTCCGGCAATTACAGGATACCCGCCCGTTACCGGCCCATCCCAGCCCAAAATGATCGGCTGGCCGTCAGGCGGCACCTGAATTGCACCGGGCAAAACACCTTGCGACGGCAATCGGGTCTGATGTGACCTCTTCAGGGGGGCGCCGTTTAGCCGGATACCCGCGCGGTCCAAGCTGCTTTCCACCCTAAAATCGCTGCAGAGCAGGCTGATGAGTGCCGCATCGGAAAAATCCCGCAATTGAGGGCCCGCGACCACCCGGATCGGCCCTGTTTCCGCGACGCTGGCGGCGCGCCCCATGCGAATCAACCCATGATCGCCCACAGGTAACTCATCCCCGGCCCAAAGCGCGCGCCCCCCGAGTCCGCCAAAGCCCCCAGCCAAGAAAGTGGCGCGACTGCCAAGAACCCGTGGCAGCCCAAGTCCTCCACCGATGGCGAGATACCCCCGATAGCCATCCAATGCCTGCCCCAAGTCAAGGGTCTCCCCGGCCGCGAGCAAGCGGGTTTGGTTCCAGCCCCCCGAAGGGTCCGCGCCATTGGATTCAAATCTCGCTCCGGCCAGCGCCACCACGCCACCCTCGGGAAATCCCAGCTTCGGGCCCCGAAAGGTAAACTCCAGCCCTGCCGCGCCATCCTCATTCCCGACCAATCGGTTTGCCAGGATCAGGGCATTTTGGTCAGCCGCACCGCTCTGCGGCACGCCAAAGTGCCTATAGCCAGGGCGGCCAAGATCCTGCACCGTATCAAGCAGCCCAGCCCGAATTACATGCAGCCTCATGCGGCAAGAAACCTGACGCGATCGCCTGGCGCAAATCGCGCCGGTGGGGTACGGTTCGGATTAAATAGCCATTCCGACGTTCGCCCGATGACCAGCCACCCGCCCGCGCTCACGCCGGGGTAGATTCCAGTGTAGCCCCCGCCCAGGGCAAGGCTGCCTGCGGGGATGCGGACTCGGGGCGTAGACCTGCGGTCGGTTTGTAACGCCTTCGGCGTGCCCTCCAGGTACGCAAAGCCGGGCTGGAACCCCAGAAAGGCCACGCGAAATTCGGCTGACGTGTGGAGCTCGACACATTGACGAGTCGTGAGCCCCGCAGCAGCGGCCACGATCGCCAGATCGGGACCCGCCTCACCCCCATAAACCGCTCGAATCGTGTGAGTCGAACCTTCAAGCTCACCCGTGTGCGCCTCAACCTCACTTTCGAGGAGGCGCGACAAAACCTCACCCGGGCTTGTGCCCGGCTTCAATACCACCAGGAGGCTCCCGTCCCCGGGGACCAATGCTTCAACCTCCGCCGCGCGAATTCTTTCGATTGCTCGGGTCAGCGCCAACGTGTCGGTGCCACTTTCCAACCACAGGCCTCGTTCGGTTACCCAGCGACGTTTCACGTGAAGCGTTCCGCGCAACAGCCAATAAGATAGGGGTGCCTCGGTGCAACCGAGTCTTTGAACGGCCAAGAATCTGATGATGCAGTCGTTAAATGAATCATCACTTTGCCACATCGGATCGGGGCGATCAGTCTACCAACTTTGAAACAGCTCGTTCAACTCCAGGCGGCGCGAGAACCGGTCCAGCGGCCAGGCCGGGCGAAAGGGCCACCAAACACGCGGTTCAAGTCACGGCGTCTCCAGGCCTTAGTAACCTCTACGATTCAATGACCGAAACGCCCCTGGTTGCGACTCCCGATGCCACGACCGGGGCCAGGCGTTGCGGGCGGCACATGCTTTTTTTCGCCCCAATTCGGTCTGGTGGCGCAATTGCCCCTGAATTAGCGTTGGTTCACGCACCCCATTGAATCCCCCGCCAAGGAAGACGGCTCGCGCGAATCCAGCACGGGTCCGATCAGCGCCGCTGCCAGCGTTGGTCCACAGGCATGGGATGACACGGCCGACACTGCCCAATTCCACAGCACGACCGTAACCGCCTGTTGCAACGCATCCGGGTACAGCCAAGCCCATTTTTGAACGCGTTCATGCCGATTTCTGGGCTACAACCACACCCTGCGCGAAGCCGCGCGAGGAGTAGCCCAACCACGGCGTGCGCCCCGCTCGGGAATGAGGCCACCTGCAAGTGAGGGAAGCCTTAGCCGCCGCCAGGAAAGCTTGCAACATCGGTAGTGATCGAAATGTCCGGTGCGGTACTCGCCGCCCCATTTGATTGATGCAGCTGCGTCGGGCCCAATTGTATCCCACCACAAGGCGTTGATTCCCTCGCGTCCGCGCTCGAGATCCACCCCCCCGCCCCGATGAATCGCCCAAGGGCCCTTGGCACGCTTGCATCGATGACAACGACGCGGGCCCCGTGGCCTCGGATCCGCTCAGGTTACACTGCCAAACGATGCGTCAGACGAATAGGCCTTGCTCGGGAGCCCGGCCAGAAAAAGCCCCTGCGTGACCGGTCCACCCGGGAATAGTTGATAGAGGAAACGACCGCCCCCATCATCTTGGAATCGTTCTTCCATGTCGCGCAACAGCATCTGGGCGGACCCAGCATTACCACCATCCATATAGTGTAGCCGGAGGAACTTAAGTACCCTCAGGTGCTCTGGAGTGAGGGCGATCCCGAGCGTCTTTGCACGCTCAAGGGCAATCTCTTCGGACCAATCCTCTAACTCAACCAAATCCCCGTGGGCATCACGCATCACTGGGCGGTCACTCATCAGGTTTTGCATCAGGCTCATAATTCGCTCCTCAAAGTCTCTCTAACCAAGAATGGCCTGCTCTCTGTATAGACCCTAAGTGCGTCACCTGCTAGGCACTCGCGCAGTTCTGGATTGCGGCTGTCGCATGGGCATTATTTCCCCACGCAAAACCGGGCGAAGATTTCGCCCAACAAGTCGTCCGAAGTATATTCGCCCAGGATCTCCGACAGCGCGGCCTGCGCGAGCCGAAGTTCTTCCGCTTGGAGCTCCAAGCGATCGCCAAGCTCACTCGCACGTCGCAAATGAGCGCCCGCCCGTTCAATGGCCGTAAGATGGCGGGCTCGGCCCATAAATACGTTTTCACCGGCCGCTTGCCAACCGGCCAGGCGGAGCAGCTGTTCCTTTAGCAACCCGATGCCTTGGCCAGTTTTTGCCGAAAGCCACACTTCCGTGCCGAGTTGCGACGGGGCCGCGCGAGGCCCCTCGTGTGTAAGGTCTATCTTGTTGTGCACAATCAATTGCGCAACGCCATCTGGCAGGCGGCTCCGAATTGCCCGCTCGCGAGCGCCCAAGCCGTGTTGGACATCAACCAGTAACAATGCCATCGCGGCCTGTTCGATCGTCTCCCACGTCCGCGCGATACCGATTCTTTCGACCGCATCGTCGGTGTCTCGCAAGCCGGCGGTATCAATGAGGTGGAAGGTGATCCCCTCGATCGGCACGTCCCGGTGAATCGCATCGCGCGTGGTCCCCGCGATTTCGGTTACAATCGCGACGTCATCGCCTGCAAGCGCGTTCATCAGACTGGACTTCCCGACATTGGGCGCGCCGATCAATACGACGCTCACTCCCTCCCTCAACAACGCGCCCTGCCGAGCCGCGGTTCCCACCGCGTCGAGCGCCCCAAGCACGGCATACAGGCCAGATTTGACCTTTTCTTTCTCCACCAGGGTGACGTCCTCTTCCTCGGGAAAGTCGATGCTGGCCTCAATCCGCATGCGCAGTTCGATCAGCGCGTCCATGACCATACGTACGCGTTTCGAAAACTCACCCGATAAGGAACGCAGTGCCGATCGCGCCGCCTCTTGCGAGCTCGCGTCGATCAAATCGGCTACCGCCTCGGCCTGTGCCAGATCAAGCTTGCCATTCAAAAAGGCTCGCTGGGTAAACTCTCCTGGCTGCGCCAATCGGGCGCCCAGCTCGACGCAGCGCGCCAATACGGCGCGCATCACCGCAGGGCCGCCATGCCCTTGGAGCTCAAGTACGTCTTCCCCGGTGAAAGAATGCGGCCCCGGAAAAAACAGCGCGAGCCCCTGATCCAGCGCGTGCCCGCTTGAATCGTTAAATCTCACGTAAGTGGCGTGGCGCGCTGGCAGCGAGCGTCCCGTAATCGTGGTCGCGAGTAGCCCCGCGCCTGAACCAGAAACCCGAATCACGCCGACCCCACCGCGCCCGGGTGGGGTCGCTATCGCGGCGATCAAATCAGGCTTTGGCTGCGCCAGTATCAAATTGCTTGTTGATAGCCCACTGTTGGGCAATCGAGAGGATATTACTGGTGACCCAATAGAGCACCATCCCCGCGGGGA
>JBKQNQ010000178.1:0-4591 GCA_052145875.1 Thiobacillaceae bacterium | reverse complement strand
GCCTTCTGACGATACGCGCTGCTGCTCGGGCATATATTTGTCACAAGCAACTACCGTGCCATTAATTTCTTTTACCCGTTGTTTCAAAAGTTTACCTGCGTTGAACTATTGGCAAGGGGAATTCATGGAGGGTGCCTGTAAGATTTTTCGACAAACGTTCCGTGATTTGGAGCGAACCATGACCGACCGTCATGGCCGAACGGTTCCTTGCTTTTGGATTCCGGTGTAGACAACCTCAGCTGCCTCGTGCCAACGCCAGTCTGCCGCTCACAAGCCCAAACTGATTTGTCACCAATCCAGTCGAGCATCCATAAGACTGGGCGGCTTGAGCTTCACGCATTAGAAATGGACCCAGCGTCTGAAAGTTGGGTTGCGGCTGCAGGTTCGGCGCGCGCAGATGCAATTACTCGGATTTCGGAACGCATCAGGAAGCACGAGGCAAGATGCCACTGCAATGTCCGGCCACCGTCCACACACCGAAATCTCACCTTATGCGTCATATCCTTCGAAGATTCTCACGGTATGTGTCAATCTATCCGCGAATATCAGCTTATGCGTCAATTCCGCGCCTAACCCATTATTTCTAACCGCGCAAGCCCAGGCACGAGCAGCCTGGATCGGGTGCCAGGCACCGGCGTCTCCCACGGATTACCCATTCACCGACCGAATTAGAGTGCGATAGGAATTGTGCCTACACGGAGCATTCATCCTCTGGAGAATGCTCATGTCCTACCCGTCCGACCTTACCGACGACCAATGGGCGTTGGTTAAACCCCTGATTTCGCCGCCGCCCAGCCAGCCCGGCACCAAATGCGGTAATCTGCGCCCGGTGGTCAACGCTTTGTTCTACATGGCCCGCGAGGGCTGTTCCTGGCGCGGGCTACCAAATGACTTCCCGCATTGGTCGATGGTCCGGCACCATTTCAATAAGTGGAACGACGCAGGCGTATTCCAAAACGTGCTGGACACCGTCAATCGCGCTGTGCGCGAAAAAAGGGGGCCCAAGAAACGCCCGGCGTAGTGGTGGGCGACTCCCAAAGCGTCAAATCGGCGCATGGCGGCGAGCAAATTGGCTTTGACGGCGGCAAGAAGGTGCACGGTCGCAAGCGTCAGGTCATCGCCGACACGATCGGACTATTGTGGCACGTCGACGTGCAGGCGGCCAACACTCACGACTCCAAAGGCATCGTTGGTGCCTTCCGGGAAGCCCTCTCCAACCTGCCACGATTGTGGAAGGCCTACTTGGATCTGGGCTACGTCGGAACCATTGTGCATGTCCTTAACGAGATGCACGTGGAGGTGGTGCTGCCCGAACATAAATCCGGCAGCGGCTTCGTTCCCGAGTCACAGCGCTGGGTCATCGAGCGCACGATTGGCTGGCTTGCGTGGTTCAGAAGGCTCGCTCGCGACTACGAAACCACGGTGCTCGCGTCCGCCAACTGGATCCGGCTTGCTGGAATCCGTTTCGCGCTCTCGAAGTTCACCCGTGGGGATACGCAATGGGCTAAGTCCTAACGCACTCTTAAACTCGCGTCCTAGCCAAATTCACGACCAATTCAAGCGCATTTTTTTCCTCGCCCTGACCCCGGTATGATCGCAAAATGGACCGCCGGACCCACCCAGCCTTGCTCTTTATTGGCGGTAGCTATAATCCCTGGAAGCCGTGCAAGCATTCGCATGCGGAATCAAGTCGTAACGTCAAATTGCTCACGAATTGACTAAATTCTGTTATAAAACCGCATAGTTACGGGTTAATAATCATGCAAGGAGCGATATGGAAGAATTTTTGTCGGCGGTGCTAATGCATTTATTCCTGCCGCTTGTTCCCCTAGGATTAGAATTCTGGTTTACCGGTAAGCTTGGGGCGTCCGGGCTTGCAATGGCAACCGCCATGTATGCTATCGGCATCGGCAATACGACTAAGTTTCGTCCAGCATTTGCCGTATACTTGATTATGGGATTTGTTTTTGCGGCGGTGTATGGCTATACAGTCAGCCAGGGAACGAGAGGGCCCAGCAATGCTACCGACGCAGCGCGGTATTCTTTACTTTTCGTTTTTGGATCGCACTTGGCGGAACGGTTTCGCCGACACGTATTCCAAAAAGAATTATTTTGGGGGTTTTGAATGAACATTCTTGCTAGCCTGATGCAGTGGCTCCCCTGGGTCGGCGTAGCCCTAGGCGCTTCCGTATTCGTGGCAAATATTTATCGCGCCTTTTTGGCAAAAAGGGCTGTCGACCACTTCTCGATTATTTTGAAAAGAGATGCCGTCGCCAAAGCGTTTTCTTCCAAAGTTGACACTCTTACGGTTGGAGAATTGGACAGACTTATAGAAGAGGCAACCCACGTTGCGTCAATAAAGTTGGAACGAAAAGAGCGGGATTTAGCACTTGCTGGCCTAAAGCAGTCGTCAGAGAAGGGGCGCAAGCTTTATCTTAAGAGCCTGCTTACAGATGATGAGGACAACCTGCACGCCGCGGCAGGAGGCTAGCTGAGAATTGCGCATTGGCCAAAAGCAAAAGCGCCATCCGTGTTCATCTGGCCGTTATTTACCCCAACTCCCCCTTGACTTCTGGCTCGGCGCCCTACCGCTGAGCGGAGACGCCATCCCCTCAGCGTTTTCCACATCCGACTATCCCCGCGGATTCTCACCTTATGCGTCAACTTTGCAGCCAATTAATTGATTGTAACCAGGCGCGACCAGGCCGGATTCCCGGATCGCTGCCAGCAGGCAGGGGACTTGTGTAGCCGGGCGTCCTGGACTATGTCCAGCCGACGGTCCAGTCCCACCAACACGCCCGAAAGCCAATTAAGCGGCCCATCCTTTCCGCGGATCCACGCGCCGTATGGCCTGTGACCCACCACCACCTCAGTCGCCGCATCTGCCCCAGGGAAATCTCACCTTATGCGTCAATTCCATCGCGGATTCTCAGGTTATACGTCACTTTTTCGCGAATTCTCACGTTATGTGTCAATTCATCCGGGAATATCAGCTTATGCGTCAATTCTGCGCGTAACCCATTGATGTAGCAACGAAGGGCCGACCCACGGCCACCCTGGATCGGGGGCCATGCGCTGCCATCTACGGCAGAATTGAACCGAAATCCCGACCAACTCGCGCGCATTCTCACCGACCCGACCCCGGCATGATCGCAAAATGTGCCACCAACCACGAAAAACACCCACCCCGCCGAAATCCCCGTCCCATGCGGCTTTCCGCTATTCTGCACATACCGGAAAAACACGTGTTTACGGTAATATCACTTTATGGGTCAATTCCTCGCGCGTTCTCAACATATGCGTCAATAATTCTCATTTTATGTGTCAAAACTGAACGCAAGTCGTTGATTTACAGTAGGGGCATTTTCAGCTTATGTGTCACCGGATAAACGGTGTCTTCACTGCGGCCAAGGCCGGTGATGCGGTGGCCGGCGCCATGACTTCGCGCAGTCTTGCCGCGCTTGGCGCCATGCCCGCAAGGCTGGCGGAACTTCCGCGGAGCACCACACATTTCTTGCCACGGGGCACTGTGGGGCTTGATGCACTGCGCGAATTGGTCGCACCCGCTCCGGACAGGGATGGCCCCTATGCGGCGCTGTCAAATCAAGAGTCGATAAAGTTGCCTGGCTTAAGCGGTCTGGTCGAGGAAATCGCCGCGTTGGGTCGCGGTGTCATCATGACCATGGGCAAGGGTGGCGTCGGCAAGACCACGGTGGCTGCCGCTATCGCGCTGGCCCTGGCACGTCGTGGGCACAGCGTGCATCTATCAACCACCGATCCCGCTGCCCATATTGCAGAGACGATAGGCGAGAACGTCACCAACCTAACGTTGAGCCGCATCGACCCGGCGCACGAAGTGGCGCGTTACACCGAAGAAGTGCTGGCCCGCGCCGCCCCACAGCTGGATGAAGTCGGCCGCGCCCTGCTCGAAGAGGATTTGCGCTCCCCCTGCACCGAGGAAATTGCGGTGTTCCGTGCTTTTGCTCAAGCCGTGGATGCGGGCTGCGATGGATTTGTAGTGCTTGATACCGCGCCCACCGGCCATACACTCTTGCTGCTCGATGCCGCCGAAGCGCCTACCACCGGGAGGTGCTTCGCACGCAAGGCAACATGCCACAAAGCGTCGTTGCGTTACTCCCACGACTTCGCGATCCAAACTACACGCACGTCCTGATTGTCACCCTGCCGGAAGCCACACCCGTGCATGAGGCTCAGCGCTTGCAGGACGACCTGAGGCGGGCCGGGATCAGTCCCCACGCCTGGATCATCAATCAGAGTCTGTTCGCCAGCGGCACGCACGATCCTCTGCTGCGACTAGGGGGTGGTTACGAAGTGGCCTTCATCCAACGTGCAACCGCTGAATCGGCCAAGAACACGGTGTTGGTGCCCTGGTTCGCCGAGGCGCCCGTCGGACAGCAAGGACTTTCAAAAGTGGTGGCGTAGCGCTCTGGAAGCTTGCCTAGGCTTGAGATGTCCAATAGGCAGGGAGAGCGCACACCAATGACGCTTCGTGGGAGAGATGCCGTCGATCAATCAATGTCAGGCCAAGCGACTGCGAAAAATGGACACCACGTCCTGTAATTTTGGAAAG
>JBKQNQ010000177.1:0-5983 GCA_052145875.1 Thiobacillaceae bacterium | reverse complement strand
CAAATCCCATCTCATCAGCGGTACAATTTGGCATCGGCACAGCCCCCCATCAGATCTTGTTCGCAACCTGATTTTATGCGGGTTTCAAGGCTGTGCCGACCCCCAACTCACGAAATATCCGGGCTAGCCCGCTGACGGATCTGTCTTCAACGACACCCAGGGGGAGTCAAGCGTGGCCAAGTCGCTATGGATAACGCTGACTCCCCGTTTCCATTCCCACCGATTACGGATGTCGAATTACACGGAGCCCGAATATGGCGGTCAGCAAAATAGACATCCTCGACGGTTTCACCCAGCGATTGCAACAAATGCTGGACAGCGGAAACATCCCGCCCTGGCAGAAGCCCTGGACGCCGCAATTCGGGCCCGAAGGCTCACGGGCCCACAATCCGGTCACCGGGCGGGCTTATAGCGGCCTCAATCGGCTCGACCTCACCTTGAGTGCCGCACTTGCCGGCTATGAGGATCCGCGTTGGGTTGGCTATCGGCAAGCTGCCCAGGCGGGCTGGCAGGTAAAGCGGGGCGAGAAAGCCAGCATCATCCACCTGCCGGTGGAAATCATCATGAACAAAAAAGAAAACGCCGACCTCGCGGCCAATGGGGACGGGGAAAACGAGCGTACCAAGCGTCTGGTTTTTAAGCGTGTGCCGGTCTTTAATGCCCAGCAGATCGACGGCATTCCACCGCTCGCGAAAGTGCGCTCAGAGGACATTCAGCCAAAGAGCCAGGAACTCGCCGATCTGGCCCAACGTCTTGGTGTGAAGGTTGTCGAGGTGGCGGGCAGTGGCCGGGCCTACTATTCACCGGCACGGGATTTCATCCATTTGCCCGAGCGCAATTCATTTCATGACCAGCACGGCTATGACTCCACGCTTGCCCATGAGCTGACCCACGCAAGCGGCCACGCCTCGCGTCTCGCGCGGGATCTCTCGGGCGCCTTCGGCAGCCCACCCTATGCGACCGAAGAAATCACCGCAGAAGTCGGCTCCTACCTGCTTTGCCAGGAACTGGGCGTGCCCTATGCCGGGGGCAATCCCGACATGACCGAGGAACAGCACGCCGCCTATGCCGCCAGCTGGGCTCAAGTCCTCAAGACCCAACCCGAGAAGATCGGCCGGGCCATCGATGCCGGGGTCAAGGCCTCACTTTATCTGGGGCGAGAACTGTCGCTCGCCCTCACGCCTGAGGCCGTCCGTGAAGTGGTTATCAATCCATCCCCGGCAAGGGCTCTCGACGTCGGTGCGGGTCTGGGCTTCTGAGCATCAAGGCAAGGACAAGCATGGACATTCAGTCGCAAGCAAGGAACAACCCGATGGAAACTCGCAAGCAGGATCGAGCAGACGTGCCGGGCGCGATACCCATTGATCGGCGAGATGAATTTCGTAACGATGGGAAAGCCGGCGACATCGGGATCGGGATGGAAATTGATGACTGGATGGCAGCCCGCCATGAACTGGCCATGAATCCCCTACTGGGCCATGCCCTCTTGTCGGCCCAATCCATGGGGTTCTCCACATTGCTCGCCTCGGAGTCCCAGGCGCTAAGCAACGCTGCAGCCGGTGACGAGGCGGGTGAACTGACGTCGAGGGGACACACCCTCCTCCAGGTACAGGAGCGTCTGCTCGAACTGGAGATGCAAAGTCTTCCGGAGCGTTATCAGGATCTCTATCAGGCTCTCTTTCCCAATCTCCACGACCCACATCGGGAGGCGCGCCAGCGGCAGGTTGAACGCGAAGAGGACGCCAAGGCCTTGCGCACGCGCAATGTCGACCAGGCTCTTACTGTGGCAGGCCATGATCAATCCACCCTCCCGGGTTTTGTGTGAGGGGCGATATCATAGGGCCACAATCGCTCTACCACATCCCCAGGGCACAGGGCGATCTAACGCGCATCGTGTGGCCCGCCTTGGGGCTTTTCATGATGATCACCCTCATCGGCTTCTGGGGCGCCACCGAATATGCCGCCTGGAAACTGCATGGGTCGCCCGCGCTCGGGGCGCCGATCTTTGGGCCGATTTATCCCCCGTGGATGATCGTGGTGTGGTCTCTAAAGTTCGACAACCCGACCTATGGTCAAGACGCTATGGACATCTTCGCCCATGCCCACGAGATGATGGGACTCTCAGGGCTGGTCGCTTTGGTCCTACCGGTGAGTTATGCCTACCGTCGCACCCGGCGCTTGACGGGCGAGCGTAACGACCTGCATGGCTCGGCCCACTGGGCGAGCGACGAGGAAACCGCGGCAACAAACCTCCTGCCCTGCCAGGACAACGCCGGCGGGGTGTATCTGGGGGCCTATGAAAACCGGCACGGACAGATTCACTATCTGCGCCACGCCGGGCCCGAGCACGTCATGGTGTTTGCTCCCACCCGCAGCGGCAAGGGAGTGGGCATTGTCATACCGACCCTACTGGGCTGGCGGGAGTCGGTGCTGGTGCACGACATCAAGGGCGAGAACTGGCATTTGACCAGCGGCTTTCGGTCCCGCGTGCTGGGCCAACGCGTGATCAAGTTCGACCCCACGAGCCCGGATTCCGCCCACTTCAACCCCCTGGCAGAAATCCGCATCGGCACCGAGTACGAGACCCGGGATGTGCAAAATATTGCGACCATGATCGTCGACCCTGATGGCAAGGGTTTGAACGACCATTGGGCCAAGACCGGATTTGACCTTCTGGTGGGAGTGATCCTGCACGTGCTTTATGCGGAGAGTGACAAGAGCCTGGCGCGCGTCCAGGCCCTGCTGTCCACACCCGGCAGGTCCATCCAGGAAGTCATGCTGTCCATCCAGACCACCCCCCATCTGGGTGACCAGCCGCATCCGGTGGTGGCCCAATCTGCCCAGTCCTTTCTCAACAAGGCGCAGCCCGAGGCGTCCGGCGTGCTCTCCACGGCGCTGTCCTTCCTCTCGCTGTACAAGGACGAGGTCGTGGCAGAAAACACCCGGGTGTCGGATTTCTCCCTGACGAGCCTAATGGAAGGACCTTCCAGCCTCTATCTGGTGGTCCCGCCTTCGGACAAGGATCGCCTGAAGCCGCTCACGCGGCTCATCATCAACCAGGTGGTGCGCCGCCTCACCGAGGGCATGGAGTTCGAAGCGGGAGGGCGCAGCCGCAGCCGCTATCCCCATCGGCTACTGCTGTTGTTGGATGAATTTCCGAGTCTCGGCAAGCTCGACATTTTCCAGGAGGCGCTGGCCTTCATCGCCGGTTATGGCTTAAAGGCGCTCATCATCGTGCAGGACTTGAGCCAGTTGTTTGCCGCCTATGGCAAGAATGAATCCATCATCAGCAACTGCCACGTGCGGGTCGCCTACGCCCCGAACAAGATCGAAACGGCGGAGCTGCTGTCCCGGATGTCGGGCCAGGCCACGGTGAGCCACACCCAGCGGCAATATTCTGGGGGACGCTTTGCGGTGGTGCTGGGCCACGTCAACACCAACGAGCAAATCATCCAGCGGCCTCTCCTGACCCCCGACGAAGCTCTGCGCCTCCCGTCCGACGATGAGATCGTTTTTGTTGCGGGCTTCAGCCCCATCTATTGCCGCAAAATCCGCTATTACACCGATGAGGGCTTCATGCGGCGCCTCTGGCCGGTGTCTCAAGAAACCGGTCGGAAGGCCCGGATCGCGGACAAGAAAAGGGCATTGGATCGCGGTGCAAATAGTGCGGCGAATGGGCCGGCTCAGCAACCCGTCACCCCCCTGGTGACGCAACCGGACAATGAAATGCTCAAGGCGCCGGTACTGGACAAATTCGATGAACTTGATCGGATGTGGTTTGACTAGGCATTGGCGCCGAGCCCGGTGGCGCATCCTGAGAACGCCGCTCCTGATCGGGACATCAATGGCGGGCATCCTGCTGTTGTCTTGGGTGCTGGGATACCGGATCAATTCGTCAGCCTCGGAGCCGGTGGGATTGTGGCAGGTCCATGCGCCTTCGGGGCCGCTTCATGCTGGCGACTACGTGAGCTTTTGCGCCCCGGTCGCCTGGTACCCCTTTCTGGAACCGGGCGACTGCCCCAATGGGGCAAAGCCCTTCCTCAAGCAAGTGGCCGGGGTGCCCGGGGACCGCGTCGAAGTGAGTGAGTCCGGGGTACGGATCAACGGGAGAATACTTCCGGCCAGTGTCCCGCTCAAGCGTGCAACCAGTGTGAACGTCAGTCTTCCGCAATGGCGCGGCGTAATCGTGCTGCCACGTGAAACCTACTGGGTCTTTGGCACCGGCTGGCCACGACGATCATTCGATTCGCGCTACTGGGGACCGTTGCCCAGGTCTCAAATTAATTCCATCGCCCGGCCCGTCGTGGTCTGGGCATCCGCTCATTGAAGGAGAGATTAACCATGCTCACCCAGGAATTGGTCCTGCAGAAATACCTGTCCTTCGACTATCGCATCCGTTACCTGGCAGAGTTGGTGCACCCGTCGACGATCGCTGAGCCGGATGCCGTGTTCGCGCTGGAAAACGGCCTGGGCCATGGCCTGGTGTGCGATCCGCTCTCCCGGCCGCTGCTCTTCGATACGGAGGCAGAGGCGTTCAGCTATCGCCATCGGTTGGGGCTGGAACGGCCGGTGCTGGTCTTCCATGAGGACGAGTCTTACGTCAAGGGAACTGAGATCGAGATTGGCTCCCTTGATGCCTCTACACTCGCCGCGGTGGATCGCTATCTTGGAGAAAGGCCGTGACCGCGACCAATGCCCAGGTCTTCCATGGGCGGCAGATCGAGGCCTTGCGCCGCCAGCTGGGTGACGATGTCCTGGGCTATCTTGAGGATCCATCAATCGTGGAGATCATGCTCAATCCCGACGGTTGTCTATGGGTAGACGTCCTGGGGCGCGGGATGGAGCGGCGGGATACGATGGATCCGGTGCGTGGGCAGATGGTGATGGATACAGTGGCAGCCATGCTGGGGACGGTGGTAACCGCATCCAGTCCCATTTTGGAAGGTGAACTGCCATTGGACGGCAGCCGCTTCGAAGGCTTGATGCCACCGGTGGTGGAACGCCCGGTATTCACCATCCGCAAGAAGGCGTTGTTGATCTTTACCCTGGACGATTATGTCACCCAGGGCATCATGACGTCAGGTCAGGCTGAGGCTCTGATGGCTGCCATCCACCAACGACAGAACATCCTGATCGCCGGTGGTACCGGCACGGGCAAGACCACGCTGGCCAACGCCCTGCTGCATGCCATCGGACAGATCTCGCCCGATCATCGCCTCGTGATCATCGAGGACACCCGGGAATTGCAATGCGCGGCACCCAACGTGATTTTCCTGCGCACTTCGGAGGGAGTCGACATGATCCACCTGCTGCGCGCCACGATGCGCATGCGGCCTGACCGAATCGTGGTTGGCGAGGTCCGTGGGGCGGAGGCACTGGCGTTGCTCAAGGCGTGGAATACCGGGCACCCGGGCGGGATTGGTACGGTGCATGCCAACGACGCACAAGCTGCGTTGATCCGGGTGGGACAGCTTATCCAGGAAGCCAACGTGCCCCCTAACCCAGAATTGATCGCCGAGACAGTCAATGTCGTGGTGTCAATCAAGCGGACTGCCACGGGCAGAACTGTCGATCAAATTTTGCGGGTGGCTGGATACAAGCAGGGGGTGTTCACGTTGGAGCCTGGCTTTGATCGTTTGGAATGGCAGTAAGGGGCAACAGACAATACCTACGGTCCGATTTTCGGCCAACGCCTCCATTCGCGCGGCGTCGACGTCATCGATCCAGCAATGGCCGCTCTCAGGGAGATCGAGTGGTCACTGTCGATCCCCAACGGCCGGATGGCATTCCCACGCGTTATGACCGCTTTACGATCCTCAAGCTGCCGGTCAGGTCTGCCGACCGGCCGTCTCAAAATCGGCCACAGCAGTCACTGGAGAACAGAGTAAACCGGGTCCGCAATGTGCCGTAGACCGGCCGTTGACCGGGAATCCGGCGGAATGACGGCTTAGCGTAAAACGCTACTCACCCTTTCGACCCTGAA
>JBKQNQ010000176.1:0-11840 GCA_052145875.1 Thiobacillaceae bacterium | reverse complement strand
CAAATCCCATCTCATCAGCGGTACAATTTGGCATCGGCACAGCCCCCCATCAGATCTTGTTCGCAACCTGATTTTATGCGGGTTTCAAGGCTGTGCCGACCCCCAACTCACGAAATATCCGGGCTAGGGCGCCCGTGCGTGGCGCGTCGATGCCAGATGCAAAGCATAAGCCCAATAAGGCATGATCGCTCCGCGGCCAGCTGCAATCGCGTGGGGGTCGTTCCAAACCAACTGAACGCGCCGCCCCCGCCATGGCGGATTTATAGACGACAGACGCAGGAGCCGTCGCTCGGATTGGCCCGATACCGCCAGAAAAAGAGTCGGCCATGGGCGTTCGGTAGCGCCGCGATTTACCGGGCGTTAGCTTGTGTCAGATCGTCGGGATACGATCCCAGACAGCGTGCGAAGCCGCTGATCCGCGTGACCGCAAAGTCGTGACCCGGTGGCACCGGCATCCCAATCGTCTGCACTTGCTTTCGCGCGATCCACCAATTCGAGACCGCTCAATTGCGCTAGGCAAATTTCACCCCATTGACCCAATTGGCCCAACGACTGATGCCGCCTGACGCGGCTTGCATCGCCGCGAGTCATGCAAGGCAAGTTGCAGTTAAGGCGTCGGCGCCGACTCGGGATGCCCGACTGGGTTCCTCGCCGAAGGCGACGCCTGACCCGAATGGGTCGTCAAGCGAGCGGGGGGGTGCATGGCACTTTTTGTCGCGTCATGCAGCTGGCGTCTAAGTTCCCGGACGTGCCGAGCAAGCTGCGCGTTTTGCTGCAACAGCGCCTCAACCTGTTGGGTTGCACCCGCGTTGCCGCCGGGGCAGCCGACGGGTGCCGGGTGCAATGGCGCAGTCGAGATCACCAAATCGCTGGCCAGCCCCGGCTGGGCAAACACGGTAAAGCTAAGTGAAAAGACCGCCACGAGGTGGCGGATCGCTGAATCACTGGCAGCAACTTTCATATTCCTCCTCTATGCGCAAGCATCCCCTCGTACCTTCGGTTCGGTTGGCGCTGCCCCTTTTTCTAACCCATACGAAACCAACACTCATTGTATGCGGGGGATCGCTCAATCGGGACTGTCGGTGTCGCAATTCAGCGGCCAAACGACAGACGGCGGCCTGACTGCCGTGAAAGCCACTTCGCCCCATCTGGGCGCACGCAAGAGCCGTATGCATTCGGGGCGACGCGACGTTGCAGCTTCAGAGAGCTCAATTGGCACAGCACCGCCGCTCTGTGGCACGGCCCAGAATTTGGACTAACGATTGTTCATTTTCTTAAATCGTTGCAAGCCGCTCGTGAGAACGGCCGTCGCCCGTCAGGGCGACCGTGATCGCTTGAGGTAAGGTATGATTAAAAATTACAACGCCACAAGGCGGCGGACCTTTGGCCAAACCAGTGGGCGCCTTGTAATAGGTTGTGAGTCGAGACAGAGTTTTCTTACAGCAGGTGGCTTCCGCTGCGTAAGCTGCCTCGGCCGTAGCATCCCGGCACCCGTGAACTGTGCAGGTACCGGTGGAGTAAATAACATACCAACCCTCGAGGAGATATCATGAAGATCTATGCCCTACCTATCATCACCTTCATCCTGGCAAGCGGTTCCGTCCAGGCCCAAAACGGTTCTGACACAATGATGAACCCCATGACTTATATGAATCCAGCAACCATGATGGCCCCGATGGGCCCGATGATGTCAGCTCCCATGAGTATGATGGGACCAATGATGGCTCCCATGAGTATGATGGGGCCGATGATGTCCGCTCCCATGAGTATGATGGGGCCGATGATGTCGCCCATGGGCATGATGGCGCCCATGATGTCGGCCCCGATGAGTATGATGGGGCCGATGATGTCACCCATGGGCATGATGGGTCCGATGATGTCTGCCCCCATCGGCATGATGAATCCGGCCACGATGATGGCCCCAATGGGAGCGACCGGCGCAGCGGCTCCCGGATCCTTTAACTTCTTTAACCCCGGTGCCTGGATGAACATGGGCGGCGGAGGTGCCAATCCTGCAGCCCAGCCCATTCCGGCCAGATAAGCCCATCACTGGGGATATCGGGTGACGATGAGGCCCCATCCTTTCGGGGCCTCATCTTCTTGATGAACGCTGCGAATGAGATGAAACCAACAGCCCCCTATTTAAACCAGGCTGTGCGAGGCCTGCCGGTTCGCAATGCAGGCCAAGGATGCGGCGCGCGCCCGGGACGGTGGGGCCCTCGCTCATTAGGCTCGGATGGCGTTGGCTGAAGCAGCGCGCGACCGCCTAACGCGGCTTGCCGCGATCGAATATTGCGCCGTCCTGGGAGAGCCGATGCGACAGTCCAATCTTGTTGTTGACCGCAAGTTTCCGGTAACAGCGAGAAATGTGATTTCGCACCGTTGATGGTGAGAGCCTTACGGCAGCAGCGATCACCGCATGGGACTTTCCCCGCGCATAGCGCATGGCGATTTCATGCTCACGGGGCGACAGGCTATCCAGCGCGCTTACGTCTTGCACTTGAACAAAGCGATACGCACCCTTGACCGTAATCCGAAATGTTGCCCGATTAGCACTGAAAGGCGTTGCCATGCGAACATGTTCAAGCAGCGGCTGGGGTACGCGGC
Source organism: Thiobacillaceae bacterium (assembly GCA_052145875.1). Classification (GTDB taxonomy): domain Bacteria; phylum Pseudomonadota; class Gammaproteobacteria; order Burkholderiales; family Thiobacillaceae; genus DASQBT01. Next base: position 9,233 of record JBKQNQ010000176.1, on the reverse strand, counting down.
TGCCCCGCCAATTCGGCCAGTGATCACGCAGTGAGTCGATAAACCCGGGCGTTGCCTCGCGCAGAAAGCCACGATCATCCACCAAGGCCCACCGACATTTAACGCGTTGCCGCCCTCAAGCACCTGGCGCAGTCGCGCCACGCGGTGTGCTTCTGAAAGATGCGGCATCAGTAATTCCTTGGTCTGGCGCTCCGGTTCTGAAAAGGGCTTCTTGCGATCATGCTTCCATAACGTCAGAAACTCATAGAGTGACGATACGGGCTCGACGTGCAGGGTACCCAGCGACCATTCCACCTTGTAGCGCTTGCCTACGTTGCGATACAAAGCCGTTCGAACATACTGCGCGCCGGTAACGAGGTCGGCCATGTTGACCGACACTCCGGGTTCCGCCATCAACGCGGCACGAAAGAAATCCTGCTCCATATAGGGCGTATAGGCTTCCAGAATCGACTTGTCGCAATTGAAAAGATAGAGCCGATGAATCTCCATGGGCTCCGCAGCCGCGTTCCCCCACCAAGCGGAGTCAAACGGGAGCAACTCCTTGATTAACGCCAGCGCCGTTGGCTGGAAGCGCTCGTACCGCACCTCACGGCCAGCTCGATACAGATCGAAAATTGTGCGGCTGAGTCCGACCAGATCCACGCCGGGCATTTCCTTAATTAGACCATCGGCCATCGACGCATCCTCGATAAATTTGTGGATGAATCCTGCATAGTCGGAGAGCGGGCGTCGACGCCACATTGAACCGGCCCAGGCTTGGCCAACCGTATTCGCAGGCATCGCGAAGCACAATAGTGCAAATGCAGCATGAAAGCGCTTTCCACTTTGAAAATGACCGTCCTTGTATTCCCATCTCCTTTACGCTCTGCGTTTGCACTTGTCCATTTAACCCTAGGAAAAAATATACAATGAGGATTATATTCACGTTGACCCTGATTACGCAGAACGCCGGCCAAGGATCAATGCAACCCTCCTTACTGGACTGTTCTCGGATTTCCGGTCACAGCGAATCAGGCGTCTGGATTATGGAGGCGGTAACGGATTACTCAGTGAGCTGCTAAGGCAGTCGAGCTGAGACTCCACGTCCCCTGACCCGCTCGTTGATCCGCACCGAAGTCTCCAAGCGCTCGGCAGGTACGAGCTTATATCGTGCGTTGAGGTGTTCGAGCATGTCCGCGGCGTCCAACAACTTATTGCGACCTTATCTTCACTGCTTGTTTCCGATGGCATTATTCTTTTCAGCACACCGGTATCCAATGGACAAATTCGTCACGACAAGCCGCTTGATTGGGCGTATGCATCACCACGCAACGGTCATATCAGCCTTTTTTCGACTCAGAATCTGGCACGGCTGGGTGCGAAAGAGTCCTTCTCCTTCGCAAGCGTCAACTCAAACCTTCATGCCTTCTGGAGAAATTTCCCGGATTGCGCCAAGCGGCCTTCCCCGGTGCGCCGCCTCCTCGAGGTGCCTTCAAATGCCATGAAAGCGCCTACCGAATCGTTGCTCCGCGCAGCGGAGCTGCACCTCCAACGAGGCGACGTATCGCAGGCCGAGCAACTTGCCCGGGAAATCATCGCGATAGAGGGGGATCACGCTGCGGGACTGAATTTGCTCGCCCGGGCGATCACCGGTCCCGATCGCCTGAGCGAGGCAATCACCAACGCGCGGGCAGCGATTGGCGCAGATCCGACCAATGCTCGTTTCCTGGTAACCTTGGGTGAGTTGCTCATCCGCGCGGGGCATCATGCCGATGCGATCGTCACCTTGCAGTCGGCGATCGGTCTTGCACCCGAAATGGCCCAGGCCCAGTTTCAGCTCGGCGAGGCGTATGCGTCGAGTCAGTGTCCGGCGAGTGCTGAAGACGCATATTGTGCTGCCATTGGGCTGTGGGGCAGTTATCCGGATGCCCATCGGGCGTTAGGGCGGCTCCTGCTTCGAGAAGGAAGGCATCAGGAGGCGGTCGCAATCCTTGACCGGGCAATCGCATTGGACCCGACCTGCCTGGACGCGTACACCACCCTTGCGGGAAGTTATATAAGTCTAGGTAACATTGATGGCGCAATACATGCCTACACCCGGCTCACAGAAGCGCTGCCCGGTTCGCCACTTGCATGGCATAAACTCGGACAGGTCAGCCTCGCGCACGGACGTCACAAAGGTGCGCGAGCTGCGTTGAGGCGTGGGCTAGAACTGGAGCCCAACCACATCGGCTGCCTGATGGGACTGGCAGAATCTCTCATTCAAACCCAGCGTCCCGCCGATGCGGCTACGCCGCTCCGTCGGGTCGTGGCGCGCGTGCCTGATCACCTAGAGGCCATTCAGCTACTCGCGCGCGTACTGTTAGGGATCGGCAATCTCAGGGAAGCAGAGCAATTCGCCCGACGTGCCAGCGAACTCGCCCCGCGCGACCCAAACGTGCAGTACGCCCTTGGCAATGTATTACTCCGCAGGCAACGACCCGAAGACGCCTTGGCATGCTACCGATACGCACGTAAGCTTGGCGCTAATACTCCCAAAGCGCGATTCGCGGAGGCCGCTCCCCTGCTGATGATGGGCAAACTCAGCGACGGTTGGGCGGCCCACGAGGCCCGGCTCGGGATGCGGGGCGTGCCCTGGAAGATCGCCAACCCCCTCGACAAGCTGTGGGACGGTCGCACCCTTGCAGACGAGACGCTCCTCGTTCACACCGAACAGGGTATCGGCGACACGCTCCAATTTGTGCGTTATCTCCCATTGTTGCGCGGACACGTTGGGCCGGGCGCTCGGATCACGCTCTTGTGCGAACCAGAGCTCGCCCGGCTCGTGCGCACGGTTGGCGGATTCGACGAACTGGTGACTCAAGATGCGGGGGGGAGCCTCACGTACGATCTTCAAGTGCCACTGCTCACGCTACCCCATCTGCTGAACACCACCCTGGAGACCATCCCGCACAATGTACCCTATATTCGGCTCCCTACTGGCGTCGGCGTCCCGCTTCCGCAATCCTCAACTGCCAAGTTGAAAATCGCGTTTGCCTGGGCCGGACGTCCAACCCACAGCGACGACCGAATGCGCTCATGTGCGGTGGATCTGTTCGCCACGCTGTTCGAGATACCTGGCACCTGCTTCTACAGCATACAGGTCGGATCGCGGGCACCGGACATTGCACCGTACCTGAACACTGACAATGTGTACTCCATGAGCGCGCAGCTGACCGATCTCGCGAGGACACTAAGCGTGATCGATCAGGTCGATCTGCTGATCTCAGTGGATACGTCAGTGGCGCACCTCGGCGGCGCATATGGTAAACCGGTGTGGACGCTCCTAGCCCATGGTGCCGAATGGCGCTGGCTCATAAATCGTGAGGATTCACCCTGGTATCCAAGCATGCGATTGTTTCGGCAGCACACGGCGGGTGATTGGGCGACACTCTTTGGGGAGCTACGTGGAAAATTGGAGGACCTCCTGCGCGAGAAAGGTGGCACGCCATGATGACGCTGGGTTGAATGTGAGGGCACCGCGTACGCGTGGCCAGCAGTTGGCCGTTAGGTCCGGCACGGCGTCCGGATATCTCTGAGCGGAACCACAAAAGGCGCCTCCCCTGCAGGAGACCGCGACACCGTGGGCAACTCATGAGCCGGCTGTATCAAATCCCTACTCAGTTCCACCCTGGAGGAGAACGCTGCTGCGTGGGGAATGAGCTGCGCTGCTCAAGACCACTGGCCACTTTCGGCCGCCGAGTGGACACGCCAGCCAGCGTGGGCGATCACGATCAAGCCACCGTCTACTTGGCGATGGCAGCGTCGGCCGGGGACGGGCCGCGTCGCACCAACGCCGATCATGGCAGCGGCACCGGGCGCGTCACGGCAGGATTATGTCAGCCCTTGCTACCAAAGGAGCGTGGGGCCCAATCGATCAGCTGGCGTATGCCCGGAATCGATTTGGCAAAGGCGCTCACGCCGTGACGTATATTCTCGCGTCGTGCGTACCATTCCGAGTCCACATAGCAGAGCTGCACACTCATCCGCTTGCCCTTTTGCGGCAGGAAGCCATGCCACGAATGATCGCATACGCGGAACATCAGCATCTTGCCGAATTCCGGCGCAAACTCGAAAGCGTAGTCATCACGGTCATTGCTGCGCAGGACGCGCAGGCGACCACGCTCATAAGGCCATTCCTCACTCATTCCAAGAAGGACGGTGATAATCTTGTGTTTCGAATCGGGATGCGCATAGCCCTCGTTGTAATGGCCTGTGGTGTTTCCCATCATTACAATACTGGGCGGCCGGTTGGTCAGGTCGATATCAAACTTCTGCTCAACCAGGTGGCGAAACCGAACACTGAGCAAGTCACGCATGCAGGCCTCAAATTTCGGTCCGTAGCGCAGATTGGGAAGCGCATAGCTTCCACGATCGGGGATAGTGGGGGCATCCGCAAGCACTTCGCCTTTTAAAGCGGGATTGATAACCTGTTCGACAAAGGCAAAATCATAAGGATCGCGGCGAAGCTCAGCAGCTTTGATCGCAGCCTCATTAAGCATACTCAGCGGGGCATCATCTTGCATTTTTCTCACCTCATTTCCTGGCACATTCAAAAACGTGGGAACGCTGGTTCATCGTTTCGAGTAATCGCGACGCCCTCAATTTCGATTAGCCATGCCGGCCGACAAACCGCGCCATGGACGATGACAGTCGGCAGGTCTGAAAAACGTTCGCCCAGATAGGCATCGACGCGCGCGAAATCTGCCGGATCCCGCAAATATACGATCAAATACATCATGTCCGAGAGCGATGCAGCGCCTGAGTGCAACAGCGCATCGGTGTTTTCTAGCGCACGTTCGAGCTGGCGTATGACGTCGCCCAAATGTACGACCTCACCGTCTTTATCGATACTGGCCGTCCCCGAGATAAAGCTATGCGCACGGTCTGCATACGCAACCCGCGTGCCACGCTCGAAGTGTACGTTATAGTCCTTCGTTGCGCACAGCAGATTGAAATCGTTGAGATAGGTTACTTGTCCAGGTATCAGGTCAAGATTTGAGTATGCATCCATCGAGACGATATCAAAGCGGTGAGCGCATGCCCCTTGAATTCCAGTGCTCGCGATATAATGCGTGGAACCGGTCAGCCCCTCCTGGGCGAACACGTCGCGGCGACTCGTGACCATTCCCTTGTAGAAAACATCCACATCTTTCATATAGATCCAGGTCCGCACGCAATGATCACGGAGCGTTGCACCGTGCCTTGAGAGCGTCTGGACCAGATCGCCGAACATTTCCCGCGTTTGGGCTTCCGACGAAATTGACGTTTCATGATCGCACGCACAAAGCCGCGTGCTCCAGAGATGACGTTGTTTGTTCTTTTCAACCAGAAGGTGCCTAGGAGAAAGGCGGGTCTTCGTGACCGGATCCTGACTTTCAATGTGATAGGCGAGGAGTTCTATTTTCGAACCGTGCCCGGGCGGTTGCTGCACGATCGAAACTGCGGTTGCATCATCGAGAAGTTTGCTTTCTCTAACAAGCCCCGCCTGATTGAGAACATCGCTGAGAAAAATCCGCCGAAATACTGCCGTTTCCGGAGAAAGTCCACGTTGTGCCAGCGCCTCTTGGTAACGCTCCTCCAAGAATTGGATTTGCTCTTTAAGTCCAGGGGCTTCAGGTGCTTTAATTACGATGAAATGTTCAGCCCCCCCCGTTGCGCCACGAAAACTTCGGCTTAAGATTCTATCGTCATGTACCACGTGATGCGCTCTCCAGGGCAACAAAGCCACTCACTCTGCCAGAAGACGAGCGGGTTGAAGCCGACTCGTCATGGATCAGACTCAAATCTGTAACCCTCATTCCGATTGGCAATCATAGAGCATCGATGCTGCCAGGGAAAGGGGGCGCGGACTTGACGACATTGGAATCGCGCCTGATGCATGCTTCCTACGCTGCGAGGTTTTTCTTTGGGTCCGCGGGGTTGGGGAGTTTTCCGTGCTTTCAGTCACCGCTCACCCGAATGCCGCGCTTGTTCCGGGGCGCCATGCCACACGCGTTCCGTCAGTCGGTCAGGATCGCGGTGCCGATTTGCACGGGGAAGGATAGTGCGAAGCCCGTGCGGTCGTTGTTCTTGCACGACGTTAGGGCATGCGATCGCTTGGACTCCAGATTGGTCAGGCAGCATGGTACTTTTTTTGCGCTCCCGTACCAATCTGATGAAGGCAGGGGCGACCGCTCACCGGGCACGGATCTTTGCGCCCGCATCTGGCCTCCCGTTTTGCGGTGTAAAATGAAGCTCAGAACTTCCGGGTCGCGGGTGTGGGCCATTTCTTATTTCTAGGGCCGTGAAATTTGAGGTCCCTGCGGGCACCGGGGTCAATGGCATTGTTGTAATGACGTTGCCTACGCCGTAATTGGAATGCATGTGAACTTGTGATTTTTGCACGAATCCAGATACCTTGAGGCTGCCCGACTGATGCTTTTCGTGCGTGATGGCTTGCTCGGAGGCTTAATTGCTCTAAGCCACCCCACAATCCGCCACACGGCACCGGCTATACTATCTATTGTTAGGCTATTGTTGGGTTGCTCGAACTAGTTTCGCTTCTTCTTTAAAACCAATGAATCCTCCACTCGAATTGAAATGGGTCAAGTGCCAGAAGAATCAGTGGTGCTCATTTCATCATGTCGATGTGAGCTTTGTCACCACGCACGGCGTCTACGTCATCTGGTTTTCCGGAACTCCAGGCACCCCAGGAAGGGTGGTGTATATCGGCCACGGCAAGCTATCGGCACATATTCAAGCCCTTCGAGCTAACCCCAATTTCAGGAATTATGCCAAGCATGGAACACTTTATGTCACATGGGCATCGGTATCTGAGGAATATCGGGAGGGCGTTGCACGCTATCTTGTAGAGAAGTGGAGCCCACTAGGTGCAGATGCGCAGCTGAGTTCGGCCCCGATTGCCGTGAATTCTCCATGGTAGTGGCAGACGCCTTGCTGCCCAAGATGGTATCCACAATTTCGATGAGCTTCATGTACTGAAACCAAGCCCATGGCGGCTCCCCGCCCGAGGCGATCTTAGCCTTTGCCCAATCCCGGACTTCTTCAAGTTGCTTATCCATGATTCAATTACGGCCGCCCGTCGAATTTCTTGACGGCGCCCAATCGGGATGTGCCGTGCGCGCGGCCAAGGGTACGCGGCCAATCGACCCGTGGGCGGCCAAACCGGACTACGGGACATCCCGTCCAACCCGCGGCAATAGGCCCCACAACAAGCCAAGAACGGGACATCCGATGCACGCCCCGCAGCTGCGATTTGACGCAATAAGACAGCCAAGGATTGTCCTCTTTCCCTCATGGGTCTCTCGCGTCCAGGGCGGCGGGCTGTCCCTCGACGAACTGCGCTCGGGATGTCGGCGTACCTGGTCGCCGTTGCGCAGACTTAAGTGTCTCAACCCTTCTTTGACTTCATCGGCACCGCTGCCACGCGGACGCTGAGATCAGATTCGACTCGGCCTGATTCAACGCATCACCTGCGTCCGTTGGATGACCCTTGTAAGATAGAGTCATGGCGCTCCACCCAAATGCCGCATGCTCCGTCGGGAAAGCATCGCGCCCGGCTAGGACATTCATAATGGGGAAGAGCCTATGAGTGAATTTTACCGAATCAAAATGTCCGGTACCGCACTCATTCCGTGGCCGCGTGAGCGCATGTCCAATGCCACGGCCTCTGCCACTTTAATCCCGTCCACGCCGGCCGAGAGGATTCCGCCTGCGTAACCTGCCCCCTCACCCGCGGGAAACAACCCACGAACGTTCACGCTTTGGCAATCTTCGCCCCGGACGATTCGGAGCGGAGAGGACGTACGGGTTTCCACGCCAGTGAGAACGGCATCACTCATGGCAAACCCTTTGATCTGCATGTCGAAGGCGGAAATGGCTTCTCGAATCGACTCGATTGCATAATCGGGGAGGGTCGGCGCAAGATTCCCCAGTTGCACGCCGGGCTGGTAGGATGGTTCGACCGAGCCCAACTGGGTGGAGGACTGGCCCTTTAGAAAGTCGCCCACGAGCTGTCCCGGGGCTTCATACGTTGCACCGCCAAGCTTAAACGCGCGCGATTCCAGAGTGCGTTGAAAATCCACCCCCGCCAGGGGCCCCCCTGGATAGTCCTCCGGAGTGATCCCTACGACGATAGCCGCGTTGGCATTACGTTCGTTGCGTGAATATTGACTCATGCCGTTGGTGACAACACAACCGGATTCCGAAGTGGCCGCGACAACGGTACCTCCTGGGCACATGCAAAAGCTGTAGACCGACCGGCCCTTCTTGCCATGGTGCACAAGCTTGTAGTCAGCTGCACCCAGAATGGAATTGCCCGCATGATCGCCCAGTCGCGCCCGATCAATCAGGGATTGGGGATGTTCGATGCGCAAGCCGATGGAAAATGGTTTGGCCTCCATGGCCACACCTCGATCGCGCAAAATCTGGAACGTATCGCGTGCACTGTGCCCCACTGCCAGTATCACGTGGTCGCTTCGCAAACTTTCCCCACCGGCAAGCGTCACCCCGCGCATGCAATTGCCCTTCGGGCCCTCTTCAATGATGAAATCAACGACGCGCTGGCGAAATCGGATCTCTCCTCCCAAGGCCTCAATCTGGTTTCGCATATTTTCGACGACTCCGACAAGTCGAAACGTGCCAATATGGGGTTTCGCTACATACAGAATCTCCTCTGGCGCGCCCGCATTGACGAACTCGGTGAGCACCTTGCGACCATAGTGTTTGGGATCTTTTATCTGGCTATAGAGCTTACCGTCCGAAAACGTTCCCGCCCCTCCCTCGCCAAACTGGACGTTGGATTCCGGATTCAGAAGATTCTTTCGCCATAGACCCCACGTGTCCTGCGTGCGTTCACGCACTTTCTTGCCCCGCTCCAGCACAATTGGGCGAAACCCCATTTGCGCGAGCACCAGCGCGGAAAAAATGCCGCAAGGGCCGAATCCAACGACAAGCGGACGACGCTCCAAGTTTTCCGGCGCTTGGCCGACAAAGTGATAGCTCATATCAGGCGTCGGCAGTATCTTGTGATCGTGCCGCAAGGTCCTTAGCAACGCCGCTTCGTTCGCTACGGTCACATCCACCGTATAGACCAGCAACAGGGGCTTCCCCTTGCGCGCATCGTGGCTGCGCTTAAAGATGCTGAAGCGAACGATTTCGCTCTCATCAATGTTCAGTCGCTGCGCAATCGCTGCAGACAGCGCGGTTGCCGA
>JBKQNQ010000175.1:0-2668 GCA_052145875.1 Thiobacillaceae bacterium | reverse complement strand
CACCCAACACACCCGGCTTTCGCAATGACTTCCATGCGGGCTTGCAGCAGGCGTTCGGCCGCTATGCCGTCGTCAGCGGGGATTACATTTGGAAGTACACTCACACCGGCTACGATTTCAGCACGCTGGCTGCGACGCCAATTTTCTTTCCGATTGGATGGCACAATTCCAAGATCCCGGGTTACGCAATTCGCGTGAGCGTGCCGGACTTTCATGGATTCACGGCGCTGGTTGTGATGTCGAGCGTGGCCGCGCGTTTCTTCCCTCCCCAAACCAGCGGCCTGGGCGTGACGGTCGGGCAGAGTGGAACCCCGTTCCGCATCGACCACGACGAGAAGTTTAACCAAACGACGCACCTGCAATATCAACCTTGGAAAGCTGGGCCATGGGTCGGCTTCAATTGGCGATACGACAGCGGCCTGGTGGCCGGTAACGCACCGTGTTACGGGGGCAATGCAAACAACGATTGCCCGCAATCGACTACGCTAGGCGGGCAGCCAGCCATCAACATGACAGATGCGTTCTTAGCACCCCTGACGGCTGACCAGGAGTTCCAAGCCGGGTTCACCTGCAATGGTGTTCACGCAACCCCGACCACTCCGCTGCCTTTCACGTGCCTGGCCTCGCAGTTTGGGTCCACTCTCATACAGGTACCAACGCCGAACACCGAGAACGACGACCACAATCCACCGCGCATCGCACCGCGCAACCTGTTCGATGTTTCGATAGGCGAAGATAATCTGTTCAAAGGCGATCACTACAAATGGAGTCTCAGGCTGACCGCCATCAACGTGACCAACAAAACGGCGCTTTATAACTTCCTGTCGACGTTCAGCGGGACGCACTATGTGACGCCGCGCGCGCTGACGGCCGAGATCGGATTTCACTTCTAAGGGATGCGTGGCGGGCGCCCCTCGCCCGCCCCGCACTACGAACCTACTGCAGCTTCGCGTATTCGGCTTTGGCTTCGTGGAGGAGCGGGACGTCGGGGTCGGCGTCTTTCCAGGCGGCGAGAAAATTCTGATACGCGATGCGGGCCTTGGGCATATCGCCCTGCTTCTGGTACAGCCGGCCCAGTTCGAGTTGCGCGATTACGGACGCTATGTCGGGACCGTTGTGGGATTTCATTTCCAGGGCCTTCTGGAGATCCTGCTGGGCTTCGGGGTAGCGCCCAGCCTGCTCATAGGCGCGGCCTCGGGCGTAGAGGACACCGGCATTGGCGCGAGCGTACAGAGCCGCGGTGTTCAGCAAGTCGATGGCCTTGGCGGGGTCGGCTTTGGCGGGATTTGCGGGCCACATGGCGACGATAGCGCGAATCGTGGGGACGGTCACGTTCACCGCCATGGTGTCGTTCGGATGGGTACGCTGGATTTCGTCGGCCAAGGCGATCGCTTTCTGATCCTGGCGCAATATGGCGAAGGTCGTAGCCACACTCCCCATCACAGAAACCGTTCGGGATAAACGGAGCGCCTCGCTGGCCTCGCTGTTGGCTTCGGCGCGATTTCCCACCACGGCCTCGAAGACGGCGAGCCCCGCGTCGATATCGGCCCGGCCCTGCAAGTGCAGGCGATCCAACGCATCTTCGTTCTGGCGCACAAATTCCCGCGCCTGGCGCACTTGCCCGCGGGTGCTGGCGATGCCCGCGCGGAATCCGAGAACGCCGGCCTCTCCGTCGGGGGTGGCGGAGGCACTCTGCAGTTCCTTCTCCATGTCGGCTTCTTTGCCTTCACACCAGTCCAACACAGCCAGCCCCAGATGGAAGCCTGTAGCCTCGGCCTTGTGCTGGAGTGCGGTGTTGATCGTGGTGCGCGCTTCCTCGATCCGGTTCAGTCCCAAGTAAGCCGTGGCGACATTCGAATAGCCGCTTGCCTGGTCGGGGTCGATCTCCACGGCATGCTTTGCGTTCTCCAACGCATTGTCGAATTGTCCGAGTTGGTTATAGATACCCGCCAGATTGATGAAGGGAGTGGAATCCCGCGGGTAAGTCTGGCGATAGAGTTCGTAGGCAGTAATGCCCTTGTCGAGTTGGCCGCTGTCGGCATAATAGTGGGACATGATGTAGAGCTTTTCGCGCTCGCTGGCGCGATCGCGAAGCTCAAAGGCCTTCTGGCGGTTCTGCTCCGACAACTCGGTTTGCCCCAGGTTGCTGTAGGCCGTGCCAAGTCGAGCGTAGGCCATGGCGAAATTGGGGTCGATCTCGACGGCGCGCTGATAGTTCGGGATCGCAGCCAGATCGTCGCCCATGGTGTGCTTGGCATCGCCCAGACTTAGGGCCTTCAGGGCGTCGAGCGATGAGGTAGTGGCCTGGGAAAGAGACATGTCGTATTTCTGCACCATCGACAGCGACTCGCCGAGTTGAGCGCGCAATTTGGTGGCGGCGCTATGCAGGGCATTGAGCACATCTTCTTTTCGCTCGGCCTGCGCTTGCTGGCGTCCTAGAGAATCGCCGGACGCAACATTGGTTGCATCCAGGCTGATGACGTATTGGCCTCCGACGCTATCAATGCTGCCATTGAGCATGGCTTTGATGCCATCGCGCACGCAGATTTCGCGGCCGACCTCGCTGGTGATGCGGTCGCCGGGACTGCGGCCCATGAACTGCAACGTCTGGCGGATCTTCTGATCGGGGAAGACGTTCAAATACGGGGATTGCCCGAGATCGACGGCC
>JBKQNQ010000174.1:0-34145 GCA_052145875.1 Thiobacillaceae bacterium | reverse complement strand
GCGTTGACATGCTGGACATCCCGGCATTTCTAAGAAAACAGGCGGACTAGCGCAGAAATCGTGGTTCTTCCCCTCAACTCTCCGGGGGAGGAACTGCGTAACGCCTGAGAGGGGAGGTAGCACAGGGAGCCAGGCAATGTCCTGAAAGGCGGGTCGGCGCCCCTGAAACAGGCTAGAATATAAGTAATCTATAATTTGCTTCATGCACGCGCCACCGTATGATCAAGCAGCGCACGATTAAATCCCAGATCAAGGCCACCGGCGTTGGTCTGCATTCCGGCATCAAGGTCGAGATGACGCTGCGCCCTGCGGCACCCAATACCGGCATCCTGTTTCGCCGGATCGACTGCAGTCCGCCGGTCGATATCCCGGTTGATCCCTATCGCGTCACCGACACTCGGCTGTGCTCCGCTCTGGAAGGCGATGGCGCCAAGGTATCCACGATCGAGCACCTGCTTTCGGCATTGGCAGGTCTGGGAATCGACAATATTGTGATTGACCTAACGGGCCCGGAAGTTCCCATCATGGATGGTTCTTCAGCGCCCTTCGTCTTCCTGTTGCAGTCCGCGGCATTGGAGGAACAAAACGCTGCCAAGAAATACATTCGCATAAAACGGCCCGTCAAAGTGGTCGACGGAGACAAGCAAGTAAGCCTTGTGCCCTACAACGGATTTCGTCTCGAATTTGGAATCGACTTTGATCATCCGGTGTTTGAGAAAAGTGGTAAGCAGCTGGTGGTGGACTTCTCGCAAACCTCTTATATCAAGGAGATTGCGCGTGCCCGGACGTTTGGTTTTTCTCATGAAGTCGAAATGTTGAGAAACAATGGCCTCGCACTCGGTGGGTCACTCGACAACGCCATCGTTATGGACGAATACCGGGTACTCAACAATGACGGATTGCGCTATGAGGATGAATTCGTCAAGCACAAAGTGCTCGATGCGATCGGCGATCTCTACGTGCTGGGCAAGCCGATTATCGGCAGCTTCCAAGCCTACAAGTCCGGCCACGCACTCAACAACCAACTGCTTCGTGCGCTGTTGGCAGACCAAGCGGCATGGGAGATCGTCACTTTCGAACGGGTTGAGGACGCTCCCGAAGCGCTCGCCCGTTGGCATGCGCAGCTTGCCTGAAATGCGCACACGGGCCTGGCGCCCTGCGCCGAAAAAGCGGGTCACCGCATAGCCCATCCTGTGTGATGACGCCACAGCACGCCCGGCGCCCCAGCATTCCAAGCCGTTGATATGGTGATCTTGCGGCTCGTCCTGGTACTAACACTGGTTGTGCTCGGTGCGCTGGTTTTGGCTTGGATATTTACCCGAGATCGGCGCTATTTGAATTGGGCCAGCCGCGCTTTGCGTTTTATTTTTGTATTTCTGGTCCTTGCTAGTTTGTTCTACATCATCGAGCGACTCGTGCTGATCTAAGTTCGACGCGGCGAAGCGAAATGATCGCTTGGCGGCCACTGTGCCATGAGGGTTTCATGTTTCCGCAGGCATCGGGGCGCTCGACTTGACGCTGCAGCGTCATTTTCATGGGCTCCCCTCCCATCCTGGCATGCCAGCCGTTTTGCCGCTCGCCTGGCAATGACGTTGGCGTATCGTGATGACGGACAGTTTGCTTCGCCGCGCGGATCGGTGGCCGCCCACATGCTTATCCCCGTCGGGCCCACTAAACCTTGCGGTCCGGCGCGACCGTTGGCCATCCAGGGGTTGGGCGCCGCGCAACCGATCGAGTTCGGCACCCCAGCGAAGGATTTTGCTGCGCGAATCAACGCACCGCGAGTGGCTGAGCTTGCGGCATGCGGAATTGCCGGCCCAAACACGGCTCGTCGATTTTGGCGCTCGCTTGGGGCACCCAGGTATCCGGTGGTCTAACGGCGTGGACCTTGGCAACCCCACTTGCTGGGCCCACCTGAGCAGAGTCGCAACATCTTTATTCCTTACGCTCGCTGCGGTGTGTTTCGAGATAGCTTGCGGATAGTCAGCGTCGGATCTTAGCAGGCGGGGCCGGGCACGGGCGATCACGTCTTCCGGTGGCCCAAAATGACTGTGCTTGATCACGCAGGGCCCGGACTTTGCTAATGTTGAATCAGAACCCTCTGGTTACACGGCTCGCTTAGTCATGCTCGCGACGACCTCACCCTTCAAGTTGGCCCATGCCAGCTCCGCCGATTGGACCGACGCCGCTCGGAACTGTCTCGCACAACTCGGCGCAATCCCGGCTGCTGCCACGTTGGGTTTCCTCTACGTGTCAGATGCGTACGTCGCGGAAATGGAGGCAATTCTGGCGTTTTTCAAGAAAGCCACGGGCGTAACACATTGGATCGGCACCGTGGGCGTAGGGATCTGCGCGACAGCCACGGAATACCTGGACATGCCCGCCATGGCGGTAATGCTGGGTGAATTTGATTCGCGTGACTTTCAGATCCTGCCCACTCTCGTTACGCCCGCTGAAGTGAACGCCTACGAGATGCACGGTGCCTGGTTTGCTGTCGTGCACGGAGACCCGTCGAATCGGCATATCCAGCACCTGATTGCCGGATTGAGCGCGCGATTGTCGAGCGGATTTGCTGTAGGTGGCTTGTCGAGCTCACGTGGCGCGATGGCGCAATACGCAGATCAGGTTACGCACGGTGGATTATCCGGTGTGTTGTTTTCCGAGCGCGTGCGGCTTGCCACCCGACTGTCGCAGGGCATAGCACCGCTGGGAGTGCGTCACCGTATTACCGACGCAAAGGAGAATGTTATTGGGCGCCTTGATCATCGTCCCGCGTTGGACGTAATGAAGGAAGAAGTTGGCGAAGTGCTGGGGCGCGATCTGCCTCACGCGGCAAGCGTCGTGTTTGCGGGATTACCCATTACAGGCTCGGACATAGGCGACTACGTCGTGCGCAACATCATTGGAGTCGATACGCAGAATGGTCAGGTGGCGATTAACGACTATGTGAGCGTGGGCGGCGAACTGATGTTTTGCCGCCGCGACGAACAAAGCGCCGAAGATGATCTCAAACGCATGCTCACCGCAATCGGAGGGCAGCTCAATTTTCCGGTTCGTGGTGGCTTGTACTACTCCTGCCTGGGGCGCGGTCAAAACATGTTCGGCGCGCAAAACCACGAACTGGAGCTGATCCGCAACGCCCTGGGTGAATTCCCGCTGGTTGGATTTTTCGCCAATGGGGAGATATCGCACAACCGCCTCTATGGCTATACCGGTGTCCTGACGCTGTTTGCCTAGGGGGCGTGGCTGCCCAGGCGTGCGCGTCAGTGCTTGTGGCGGCGTAACATTTGCCCGAGCACGGTTTTTAACTCCCCCGATTCCAGGCCTGCTTCTGCTTTTGTAAGGGCATTTACCGCGCCGTCGCTAAGTTCAGGCTTGAGTTTATGCGCGCCGCGGTATAGGGGCAGTTCTGGGCGAACCCGCACTTTCGTCTGATTTACCGGCAGACCCAGGTCGCTGAGTGCCTTGGCTAGGCGAGGACCGTCGCTGCGCAACCGGTTCGCGAGCGCGTTGTGGGCACAGGCGATCGATAGGACCCCATCCCTCAGGTCGGCGACAAACACCTGGCCGCGGAACGATTCGGGCAGCACCTTATCCAACTGTGTCTGAAGGGCGAGCAGGGCTTGACCGCGCTCCACTACATTGACGTGGCCAAGCGTGGCGAGCAGGTCAGCCATACGTTTGGCGCACATTATATCGGTAACCGGCCGCACCGCCCGCTGTGATAAACTTCGGCAGTTTTCCCGCAAAAAACAGACATATTCAGGTTATCCATGCTGCAATCCCTGGCAAAAAAGATTTTCGGCAGCCGCAACGAGCGGCTGGTTAAACAATACCGGCAAAAGGTGGCGGCAATCAATGCCCATGAAGCCACGCTGGAGAAACTTACCGACGACCAACTAACCCGTAAGACGATCGAGTTCAAGGATCGCATTGCCAGGGGTGAATCCGCCGATAAGCTGTTGCCCGAGGCCTTTGCGGTGGTGCGTGAGACCGGTCGTCGGGTGCTTGGCATGCGTCATTATGACGTACAGATGATCGGTGGCATGGTGTTGCACGATGGCAAAATCTCGGAAATGCGGACGGGCGAGGGCAAGACCCTCGTCGCCACCTTGGCCGCGTACCTTAATGCGCTAGCCGGCAAGGGTGTGCATGTTGTGACGGTGAACGATTACCTGGCAAGCCGAGACGCGGAATGGATGGGCCGCATTTACCGATTTCTTGGCTTGACCGTTGGCGTTAATCTTTCCCATATGTCGCATGAAGAAAAGCAATTGGCCTACGCGGCCGACATCACCTATGGGACCAATAATGAATTCGGCTTCGATTATCTGCGCGACAATATGGTCTTTCAGCTATCGGAGAAGGTCCAGCGCGCCCTTGGCTACGCCATTGTCGACGAAGTGGACTCGATTCTGATCGACGAAGCCCGCACTCCCTTGATCATCTCGGGGCAGGCAGAAGACAGTACCGAACTTTATGTCAGCGTAAATGCAATTCCCCCCAAATTGACGCGTCAGGCCGAGGAGAAGAGCGAGGAGGGCGATTACTGGGTAGACGAAAAGGCACACTCGGTCATCCTTTCCGAAGCCGGGCACGAGAAGATCGAACATATGCTGACCGACATGGGGCTGTTGCCCGCCGGCGGCAGCCTGTATGACGCGACAAATATTCGGTTGATGCATCACGTAAACGCCGCGCTGCGGGCCTTTGCGGTCTATCACCGCGATCAACACTACGTCGTTCAGAACAATGAAGTGGTAATCGTTGACGAATTCACCGGCCGACTCATGTCGGGTCGGCGCTGGTCGGAGGGCCTGCACCAGGCCGTTGAAGCGAAGGAGGGTGTCGCAATCCAGAAGGAAAACCAGACACTGGCGTCGATTACCTTCCAGAATTATTTTCGCATGTACAGCAAGCTTGCGGGTATGACCGGTACGGCAGATACCGAGGCCTACGAATTCCAGTCAATTTACAATCTGGAAACCGTTGTAATCCCGACGCACCGGGACATGATCCGCAATGACATGCACGATCAAGTGTTCCTGACCGCCAAAGAGAAGTTTCAGGCCGTGATCAAGGATATTCGCGACTGTCATGACCGCGGCCAGCCGGTGCTGGTTGGCACGACTTCAATTGAGACTAACGAATATCTCTCCGGCCTGTTGGAAAAGGAGAATCTGCCACATCAGGTACTGAACGCGAAGCAGCATGCCAAAGAAGCCGAAATCGTCGCTCAGGCAGGCCTGCCGCGTGCGGTAACCATCGCTACCAACATGGCGGGCCGTGGTACGGACATCGTGCTTGGCGGCAGTATTCAGCGTGAGTTGGACACCATCGACAATGACGTGAATCTGGGTGAGGCAGAACGGGAGCTCCAGCGAAGAGCGATCAAGAGTGACTGGCAGCAGCGGCATGAAGCCGTCGT
The DNA here is from genome assembly GCA_052145875.1 of Thiobacillaceae bacterium. Classification (GTDB taxonomy): domain Bacteria; phylum Pseudomonadota; class Gammaproteobacteria; order Burkholderiales; family Thiobacillaceae; genus DASQBT01. The sequence continues at coordinate 28,717 of JBKQNQ010000174.1, read as the reverse complement.
TGCGTACGGCGGCCTGCATATCATCGGTACTGAACGACACGAATCCCGACGCGTGGATAACCAGCTACGCGGTCGTGCCGGGCGCCAAGGCGATCCAGGTTCCTCGCGTTTCTATCTCAGCCTCGAAGACCCGCTGCTGCGTATTTTCGCCTCCGACCGTGTTGCGGCGATCATGAACCGGCTAAAACTTCCGGAGGGTGAGGCTATTGAGCATCCCTGGGTAACACGTGCCATCGAAAATGCCCAACGCAAGGTTGAAGCGCGTAACTTCGACATTCGAAAGCAGTTGCTGGAATACGATGACGTATCCAATGACCAGCGCAAGGTGATATACGAGCAGCGTAATGAGCTGCTTGCCAGCGAAGTGATCAGCGACACGATCAATGCCATGCGTCACGATGTGATCAACACCGTGACTGACACCTACATTGCACCCGATTCGATGGAAGAACAGTGGGATGTCGAGGGGGCAGAAAAGGCGATCGAAGCTGAATTTGGCGTGAGCTTGCCGCTGCGCAAATGGTTAAGCGACGACAAGACGCTGGACGAGAAAGGCCTGCGGAGCAAAGTGTGTGCTGAGGCCGACGTGGCCTATGCGGCGAAAGAGGCCGTTGTGGGTAGCGAGGTGCTGCGTCATTTTGAGAAGGCGGTCATGCTTCAAAGTGTTGATAGCCACTGGCGCGAGCACCTGGCGGCGCTTGATCAGCTGCGTCAGGGCATCCACTTGCGCGGCTATGCGCAGAAAAATCCCAAGCAGGAATATAAGCGCGAGGCATTTGAGCTGTTTTCCGCCATGCTCGATGCGATCAAGATCGAAGTCACCCGCGTCACGACCACGGTGCAGATCCGGACTGAGGAGGACGTGGAGGCCGTCGAGCAGTATGAAAGCCCGATTAACGTGCAGTATCAACATGCTGACCCTGACGTTGCGCTGGCCCAGGCTGCACTGCCAGAGGCTGTCGCGATCGCGGCGACGCTCGAGTCGCATGTTCCCAAGGTGGGGCGCAACGAACCCTGCCCATGCGGCAGCGGTAAGAAGTACAAGCATTGCCATGGGCGCCTGAATTGAGTCCCGCTTGATATTAGGAATGGATCGCGAGCTTGGGGGCCAAATCAGTGATGACACCGCGGTGCAGGGTTTACCTTGTCGCCGGTCAACAGGACCATATCTAGCAGCGCAATTTCTGTATCCGCTTGGCGACTTTTTCCTCCAAACACGTTACGCTCTCACCCATGAAACGCACGCGCCCACACGATAAGTCCCTTTCCCGCGAAGCGGAGAAGCTGGTTCGTTTAGCGCAAGATCTTTCCAAATCGGGCAGCCGCGCGGAAGATGCATTTTGGGATCGGTCGCTTCAATCCGCCATTGAACGGTTGTTAGCAGCGGGAAACGACGATGCCTTGTTTGCAGCGCTGGACCATGCGTTTAACCTTGATCGCATGGCCTACGATGAGCTTGCCGACGCCATTGAAGCGCGGTCCGAGAGTCCCTCGGAAGACTCGCTGATGTTTGCGGCACCGGTTTTGGCCTGGTCGCGTTTTTCCGTCCCTGCGGGCCGAGTAAATCGCGATGTCCTTGCCAATACCAAAATTCAACTCCGGGCCCACGTTTTTGCCGCTGACGTGGAGCTCTCGCTGGCGGACTGTCTGTTAAGCCCCGATCAGCTCCCTCGCGGCTTTGTCGAAACCCGCAAGGTTGCCACGCAGTTGCTCCGCGCCCTGGAAAAGGCCGCGGATCTGTCAATGAGTAGTACGGAGCTTCCCGCGACCGCGCCGTTTTTGTCTGACGTTCGCTATTTCGTTGGAATTGCGCGGACGCAGCAAAACAAGCCCATGTTCCGCTGGCAGGAACCGGAAGCGAGCCGCGAATCGGTGCTCAAGACCTGGCAAACGCAGGGTGCTGAAGCGCTGCGCCTAGCCCTCCCGGCATGTGCACTGCAAGCACTGCTCCCGAATGCCTATTTCTCAGCCGCACGCGAGTCGGATCGACAACTGCGCGCATTCAGCCTAGGCGCGGCCGTGGACTTTCTGAGCACAACTCACAATGTCGCGCCGATTCAGTTGCGGGCGGTGATTGCGCCTTATGGGGATCAGGAATTAGAAGAATATCGCGTCAGCTTCGGGCTGATGACACAGCCAGGCGTTATCCATGGGATCGTTTGGCCGCTACTGGACACCGAGGACATCGAGGGCATTCCTGACGATGTTGCCCAGCGTCTGCGATCGTTGGGTGTGGAGGACATTACGGTTCTGGAAAGCCGGCTGCCACTGGAATATTGCGATGACTGTGGCGCGCCGCTCTTTCCCACCGCATCAGGGGATTCGGTTCACACGGAAGAGCAGGAAGGCTCGGCTCAGACCCCGCAGCATTTGCATTAAGTTAGAGCAGTCGGGCCAGACTGCCTGCAGCAAATCCGCTTGGGCGCGTCACACCCCGGCCCAATCCCATTACTTTGAATAGCTCGCCCATTTCAGCCGGTGAAATCAGGCGGTGTACCGCGGCAGCTTGCGGCAGGTAATGTGCAGCTTCGTCCGCCGGTGTCTCCGCGAGCCGTTCGGCCAGACCCCCATTGAGCAAAAAATGAGCTTGATTGGTATAGCCTAGCAGCTTGAGCCCCGCGTCAAGCCCAGCCTCGGCAATCGCAGTGAAGTCAACGTGCGCGGTCAGGTCACATAGGCCTGGAAGATGAAATGGGTCGTCCAGCGCTTGATGACGGTAATGCGCGCGCAGGGTACCCATGTCACGCTGTGAATGGTAGTACTCACTTCGCCCGAAGCCGTAATCAATAAACAGGATCATTCCGGATGCAAGCCTTCTGCCCAACTCGCTCGCCAATGCGGGTGCGGCCAGATTGATCTCACTTACGTAGCCTGGCGGCAGGTCATAGGCCTGCGCTCGCTCGGCCAGCACCGCGTCAGAAATGCGTCGGTCGTTGAAATGAAAACCATCCTCATGCCAGGTCACGCCCCGCTCCATCGGGCCCGCTTGGGTCCAGTGGATAAGATGCACCGGTAGCGCATCCAGTACCTCATTGCCGACGATGATACCGGTGAAATGGTTGGGCAGCGCGTCCAGCCAGGTTATCTGATCGATCAATCCGGCCTGGGTCAGATTCTCCTGTTGCCGTTGGCGCAACTCGCTGCTCACTTCGAGGATAGAATAGGGAACCTGTTTAGCGAGCTGGCTGAGTTCCCCCAGGACCTGCTTGGCCAACGTACCGGTGCCTGCGCCCAGTTCAAGGATCTCACCGCCACATTGATCCAACACTTCAGCAAACTGGCGGGCCAATACCCGTCCGAACAGGGGTGAGAGCTCGGGGGCCGTGACAAAGTCGCCGGCAGCGCCAAATTTGCGCGCGCCGCCGCTGTAATAGCCCAACCCCGGCGCATACAGGGCAAGCTCCATGTAACGCGCAAAGCTAAGCCAGCCGTTGCTCGCCTCGATCTCGGTCCGGACGTGATCAACCAGCCGGGCGCTTTGGCCAAGGGCGTCTTCGGAAGGTATCGGCAAGGGCATGACGGCAAGCGGGGCTTGGTGGATAATGTGCGCAGGTTAGAACTATACGGGGTTAGGGAGATGCAAGGCAAAGTAGCGCTGATTACGGGAGCCTCGCGACGCGTCGGGGCGCAGATCGCCCGAGCGTTGCATGGTCAGGGCATGAACCTGATGGTTCATTACCACACTTCGGCGGAGGCCGCGCGTGCGTTGCAGGACGAACTCAACGCCTTACGCCCTGATTCGGTATCGCTGATCCAGGCCGACCTACTCGACACCCACGTATTGCCTAGCCTCGTCAGCCAGACGGTTGCCAGTTTTGGCCGCCTCAATGTGCTTGTGAACAATGCATCGAGCTTCTATCCGACACCTGTGGGTGCTATCGGGGAGCGCGATTGGGTTGACCTGATGGGGACGAACCTAAAGGCGCCGATGTTTTTGTCGCAGGCCGCTGCACCGGAGCTCAGGAAACACCGGGGCTGCATCGTCAATATAACCGACATCCACGCTGATCGGCCGATGGAAGGCTACCTCGTATATTCCGTCGCGAAGGCCGGGTTGGTGGGTCTTACCAAATCCCTCGCGCGTGAATTGGGGCCCGAAGTTCGGGTTAACGCGGTCGCGCCCGGCCCCATCGTCTGGCCTGAAGACGACCCTAACTTTGACGAGGTGTCGCGCCAGCGCATCATCTCTCACACCATACTCAAGAGTCCGGGTGAGCCGAGTGATATCGCCCGTGCGGTGCGTTTTCTGATATGTGATGCGCCTTACGTGACAGGGCAGGTTCTTGCCGTGGATGGCGGAAGGAGCGCCCGGCTCTAAGCCCTGTGGAGGGCCCTGTTGCCCATTTCTAAACAGCGCGTCGGACGAGTAGCGCGTCTCGTGATGCGGCAGCGCGTCGGGGTGAATCAGTTGCCGCGTCAGCGGCACATTGTTTCGTGACGCCATACTGGACGAGGCATGGGGTCGAGAGCGAAAGCAACGGTCGAATCACCGATCATCTTACGCCGCCATATACCGGCGATACCACGCTACCCAGTTCGCAATCCCGGTGTCCAATGGCGTTTTGGGTTCGAACCCGACGTGCTTCGTTAGTGCGGCAACATCGGCATACGTTGCTTCCACGTCGCCTGGTTGCATGGGCAGATAATTTTTCTTCGCTTCCTTGCCGAGGAATTTCTCGATCGTGCCGATGAAGGCCATCAGTTCAACCGGCTGGTGATTGCCGATGTTGTAGACGCGATAGGGGGCGTGGCTCTGCGCCGGGCTGCCACTGACATGATCGTAGGCGGGGTTGGGCTCGGGGATGCGATCCATCACGCGCGTCGTGCCCTCCGCGATGTCATCGACATAAGTAAAGTCGCGGCGCATCCTGCCATGATTGAACACGTCGATCGGACGGTCTTCGAGAATGGCGGAGGTAAACAGCCAAGGTGACATGTCGGGTCGGCCCCAGGGGCCATAGACGGTGAAGTACCGCAGCCCAGTGGTGGGCAAGGCGTAAAGATGGGAGTAGGTGTGAGCCATCAGTTCATTGGATTTCTTGGTGGCAGCGTAGAGACTGAGCGGGTGGTCGACATTGTCATCCACGGAGAAGGGCATCTTGGTATTGGCCCCGTAGACGCTAGAGGAACTGGCGTAGACGAAATGTTCGACCCCATGGTGGCGGCATCCTTCCAGGAGGTTGGCAAACCCGACCACATTGGACTGGATGTAGGCATGCGGATTTTTCAGGGAATAACGCACGCCGGGTTGGGCAGCGAGATTGATCACCCGTTGGAAATGACCCTTGGCGAAGAGTTCTTCCATGGCCATGCGGTCAGAAATGTCGCCCCGCACAAAATGAAAGTTACGGTGGGGCTTAAGTTGCTCGAGTCGCGCCAGCTTCAACTTGGGGTCATAGTAATCGTTTAGATTGTCAATGCCGACAACCTCATCGCCGCGTTCAAGAAGAATCTGGGCAACGTGCATGCCGATGAAGCCGGCCGTACCGGTAAGCAGGATTTTCATTTGGAACTCCCTAGGTTGTCGGGGATTCTAGCATTGCGGCTTAAAATGGCGGCTCATGAATGTGCGCCTGCTACTCGAAGAAACGCTCTACCGCCTTGTCTGGTTGGTGGTCATCCCAGTGTTGCCGGCCCGGCTGCTGTGGCGGGGGCTCAAGGAACCCGGATATCTCCACCATTGGGCCGAGCGTTTTGGCGGTGGCGCGGCGGTATCCGGTCACCCCGTCTGGATTCATGCGGTGTCGGTCGGTGAAATGCGGGCTGCTGCGCCTCTGGTCTTCGCCTTGCGTTCCCGCTATCCAGGAATTCCAATTCTTCTGACCTGCATGACGGCGACAGGCCGGGATGCCGCGTATCGTGTCTATGGCGATGCGGTAGTCGTTCAGTATGCTCCCTATGATTACCCCAGGGCAGTGAAGCGATTCCTCCGGCGCAATCATCCACGCCTGGTCGTCGTGATGGAAACCGAAATCTGGCCGGTGATGGTGTCGGTCTGCGATTCAATCGGCATTCCCATCTATCTCGCGAATGCACGCCTATCAGCGAAGTCGGCACGCGGTTATGGTCGAGTCGCAACATTGATGCGCGCCACACTTGGCAAATTCGCCGCAATTGCTGCCCAGTACCAGGATGATGCAAGGCGTTTGGAGACACTCGGAGCAAGAAAGGTTGTGGTAACAGGGAGCTTAAAGTTTGATCTGCCGCCGGCCCAGTCCCAGATCGATCAAGGCCGATGGTGGCGTCAAACTTGGGGATCGGATCGGCCGGTCATTCTTGCCGCCAGCACGCGCGAAGGTGAAGAGGAATTGATTCTCAAGGCGTTCGCCGCACATGCGCCTGAGTCCTGGCTACTGGTGTTGGTGCCGCGGCATCCCCAGCGGTTTGACGAGGTCGCCGCGTTAATTGCAAAGGCCAGCCTATGCTATCAGCGCCGCAGCCAAGAGTTGCGGGTCTCAGAAGCCACACGCGTCATGTTAGGCGACACGATGGGTGAGATGATCAGCTACTATGGTTCAAGTGATATTGCATTCATCGGCGGCAGTCTGTTGCCATACGGCGGGCAGAATCTCGTTGAGGCGATGGCCTGTGGCGTGCCGGTATTGATGGGCCCGCACATGTATAATTTTACGCACATTGCGGCGATGGCGGAGGCGCATGGCGCGGCAAGGCGCATTAACGACGCGGACGGTCTCATCGCGACGGCGCGTGACTTGATTCAGGATAAGCGGGCGCGGGAGACAATGAGCGCGGATGCACTTAAGTTCGCCCAGGCAAATCGCGGCGCGATAGAAAAGCTGTTAGCCGTAATGTCGAGGGATCTGGATCAGCGCGTTAATTGACCAGATAATGATCCAAATCGGCGAGGTCCCGGTCAGACAGGGCGCCAATCGCTGCCTCTAGGGAAAGCGTGTCGAGCAAGTAGTTGTAGCGCGCCGCAGCCAAGTCCTTCTTGGTGCTATACACCTGCTGCTGCGCGTTGAGTACATCAATGTTGGTGCGAACGCCCACTTCCATTCCAAGCCGCGTCGAGTCGAGCGACGTCTGGCTGGAGACCAGTGCTTGCTCAAGCGCCTTGACCTGCGCTGCACCATTGATGACGTTGAGGTACGCTTGGCTTGTTTGCAGCGAAGCATCCCGCTGCGCGTTAGCAAGGTCTTGGCGCGCCTTTTCCTGGTTGGCAATTGCCTGACGCACACCGGATGAGACGAGCCCACCCTGATAGATTGGGATGCCAAGTTGAAGCCCGATGGCGGTCGATTTGACGTCAAGCAGCAGGAAGCCAAAGCTCTGATTTCCGGAATCGTTATAACTTGCCACCAAGTCCAGTGTCGGATAATGGCCGGCGCGATTGCGTTCGACCTCGCTGTCCGCCGCGGCTTTCAGATAGCGCTGCGCAATAATTGTCAGGTTTCCATCCGCCGCACGACCCATCCAGCTTTCGAGGCTGCCAAGGTCAGCGGGTTTTTGGATGGCGCCAGAGGCGAGCGCCGAGAGCTTCTCATAATTCACGCCGGTGAGCTTGAACAAGGCGCGTTTACTGACCTCGAGGGCGTTGAACGCGGCAATTTCCTGCGCCGCGGCCAAATCAAATCGCGCCTGCGCTTCGTTCGTGTCAGTAATCGTCGCGGTGCCGACCTCGAAATTGCGCTTGGCAGAAGCAAGTTGCTCAGATATGGCGGCTTGTTGGGCCCGAACGAATTCAACGTTGTCCTGCGCTTGGAGCACCCCAAAATAGGCATTCGCGGTACGCAGCAATAGATCCTGACTCGCTGTCTGAAGCTCGGCTTGGGCAGCCTTAACTTGCGCATCCGCCTCATCGGCGACAACCCAGTTCTGTTTGCGGAAGATGGGTTGTGTGGCACTGACACCCCAGGAAGTGGAGTTGAACGAGAAGTTAGATGGAAACGTGGTTTGCGCTTCGGCGTGAGTCAGACTGGCGGTCGCACTGACGTTGGGCAGCAGGCCGGCACGCGCCTGCGGGATTTTCTCCTCGGCTGCCTGGTAGGCGGCCTTAGCCGATGCGTACTGGGCGTCGAAAGCCAAGGCGTCACGATAGACTTCGGACACATTCGCCGCAGACGCTACGGGAGCCATCAGCGCTGCACTCAGGAAAGGCACCACCGTTAGGAGTTTCCGTGTCATGGGCTTGCGCTCAGTATAGCGGCACACTCGGGTCGATTTCTTTGGACCAGGCGTCGATGCCACCGGTTAAATTAATCACGTTCATAAATCCCTCACTTTCGAGGAACTTGGCGACGCGCCAGGAGCGAATACCGTGATGACAAATCACAACGGTTTCCGCTGTCTTGTCCAACTCCGCCAGACGGTCCAGAATCTGGCCCATGGGAATCCACGTCATGCCAGGGAATGGCGCCAACCGCACTTCCCAAGGCTCGCGCACGTCCAACAGCACGGGATGCTCGACCTCATGCAAGCGGGTAGCGAGTTCGGTTACCGTCATATGGCGCATCAGAACTCGAAGCGCTCCGGAAGTGGCGCATGCTGCAGTGCCTTGACCTGGGTTTCAAATAGGACGGTATGGCGGAATGCGTTTGGGGCAACGCCTGTGATTAGCGTGGCTGCCATTACCGGGCCCTCACCCAAAATGACAATGAGGCGTCCGCCATGCGGGTTAAGTTGGCGGGGCAGTGAGTCGGGCAGCATCGGCAGCGAACCGGTCATCACAATGGCATCGTAGGGCCCCTGAGACGGCCAGCCGCCGACACCGTCCCCGATTTCCAGGCTAATGTTACTCATATCCTGGGCAGCCAGCTTTTTCGCTGCGGCAGGGATAAACTCAGCAACGCAGTCCACGGAATGAACGTGAGCGGCCCGTGATGCCAGCAATGCCGTCAGGTATCCGCTTCCGGTGCCGACTTCCAGCACCTTGTCGGTTTTTTTAAGCTGGAGTTCCTGCAGGACACGGGCCTCGAGCTTGGGTGACCACATCAGCTCGCCGTGCCCAAGCGGGATTTCCATGTCCACAAACGCCAGGGCCCGGTACTGAGGTGGAACGAAATCTTCACGTTTGACCTTGAATAGCAGGTCCAACACATCCTGGTCCAGCACATTCCAAGGACGGATTTGCTGCTCAACCATGTTGTAGCGGACTTTTTCGACATCCATCACTTCGGTGCTCCAGCTTAAATTTCAATGAGTTAAACTTGACCTATCTTGCAATTATTTCATATTTACGTATGCTTGGGCCATCGCTAGGGGTCCCGGCTTGCCGGGTGAGACATACCCTTGGAACCTGATCCGGGCAATACCGGCGTAGGGAACGCGTGACGCCCCGCTGTCAAAGACGGCGAGGTGAGGCCCCCGCTCCCTACGTGTTTCTTCTGAAAGGAGCGTCATGAACGCCGCCATCCCCAATCACGTATCCCAATTCACCGCTGCAACTGCGCACGTTGACGACGCGGCGATTCAGCCCCTGCCAAATTCGCAAAAGATTTACGTGGAAGGTTCACGACCTGATATACGTGTCCCGATGAGGCAGGTCTCTCAGTCGGATACGGAAGCCAGTTTCGGAAGCGAGGCCAATCCCCCCATTTTCATCTATGACTGTTCCGGTCCTTACACAGATCGGAGTGCACGCATCGACATTCGCCAGGGGCTGCCGGCGGTGCGCGAAACTTGGATCGTTGAGCGGCGCGATACCGCGATTCTCGATGCACCGAGTTCCGAATACGGGCGCCGCCAAGCGGCGGATATCAACCTGGCTTCGATGCGATTTCCCGGCCTGCTTCGCAAGGCGCGCCGCGCCAAGCCGGGAATGAATGTTTCGCAGATGCACTACGCAAAAAACGGCATCATTACGCCGGAGATGGCGTTTATCGCCATTCGTGAGAATTTGTGCCGCAAGGAGTATTTGGAGGGTCTCAGAGCCGCTGGCCCAATGGGTGCAAGGATGGCGGAATTACTTGGCCGCCAGCATGCGGGACAGAATTTTGGCGCAGCCATGCCCGATGCGATTACCCCGGAGTTCGTGCGGGCTGAGGTCGCACGAGGCCGGGCGATTATTCCGGCCAACATCAACCATCCGGAGACGGAACCTATGATCATAGGTAGAAATTTCCTGGTTAAGGTCAATGCCAACATCGGCAACTCGGCTTTGAGTTCTGGGATTGCAGACGAAGTTGAAAAAATGACCTGGGCAATCCGTTGGGGGGGCGACACCGTGATGGATTTGTCCACCGGCAAGCATATTCACGAAACACGCGAATGGATTATCCGGAATTCGCCGGTGCCTATCGGAACCGTGCCGATCTATCAGGCACTCGAAAAGGTCGATGGCAAGGCTGAGGAGCTGACTTGGGAGATGTTCCGCGATACGCTCATCGAACAGGCTGAGCAAGGCGTGGACTATTTCACCATTCATGCCGGTGTGCGTCTGCCCTATATTCCGATGACAGCGAAGCGCATGACGGGCATCGTCAGTCGCGGCGGATCCATCATGGCCAAATGGTGTCTGGCACATCACAAGGAAAGCTTTCTCTACGTCCATTTCGAGGAAATCTGCGAGATTATGAAAGCCTACGACGTCGCGTTCTCATTGGGCGACGGGTTGCGTCCCGGCAGTATTTACGATGCCAACGACGAAGCCCAGCTGGCGGAGCTGAAGACGCTCGGCGAGCTTACTCGGGTTGCCTGGAAGCATGATGTGCAGACCATGATCGAAGGCCCCGGCCACGTGCCGCTGCAATTGATCAAAGAGAACATGGACAAGCAGCTTGAGTGGTGCGACGAAGCACCGTTCTATACCCTAGGCCCGCTTACGACCGACATCGCACCCGGCTACGATCACATTACCAGCGCGATTGGGGCGGCTCAGATCGGGTGGTATGGCACTGCCATGCTTTGCTACGTCACACCCAAAGAGCATCTTGGCTTACCGAACAAAAATGACGTGAAGGACGGTATCATTGCCTACAAAATTGCGGCTCACGCAGCGGATCTCGCGAAGGGGCATCCAGGTGCGCAAATCCGGGACAATGCATTGTCAAAGGCACGATTTGAGTTTCGCTGGGAGGATCAGTTCAATCTCGGCCTGGATCCTGACACAGCGAAGGATTTCCACGACGAGACCCTGCCACAGCACGGCGCCAAACTTGCACACTTTTGCTCGATGTGCGGGCCGCATTTCTGCTCGATGAAGATTACCCAGGATGTCCGCGACTACGCTACCCAGCAGGGCCTTTCCACCGAGGCGGCCCTTGAAAGAGGCATGGAAGTGAAGGCGCTGGAGTTCGTGAGTGGCGGTAGCGAGGTTTATCAGAAGGCGTAGTACACCATTTCGACGGGGCTGTCCGATCCTATTGTTCGCACCGAGAGATTGCCATGAAACTGAGATACGCGTTTGCCATGTTGGCCGCGGCGGGGGCACTAACGGGATCCGCTGCGGCCGAGGAGCCGCCTCCCGAGACGGATTTGCAACGACTCCAATCGATGGTTAAGCCGGGCGATGTGGATCTGGTCTTCCAATATCTTCGCGAGGCCGCGAAAGCGAGCGGGGAGGGCAGGGCGCTACCCTTACCCCCGGCGCAATTGGTGCAGCGTGCTCAGGAAGTTGAGCAGTCGCTCAAGCAACACGGTGGAATGACCATGGATCAGTTGCTGCAACAAATTCAACGCCAAGCAAGAAAATCACTTCCGCCTGCAGCGTCCCCCGACGTGCCTCTAGGGCATTCCACATATCCGCCCGGGCCGCACCCCTGATTCTTTCGCCAATCAGGGGTCACACGAATACGTCACCGGTTGACGTCTTGGGGGGCTTCGCGGCAGCGGTATTGTCGCCCCGATTTAGATTCGAGAATTGCGGCCTATGGTCAGCGTGATAATTTCAAAACCCTGACTGTGCGTGCCGTGGGGGCCTCGCCGAATTCGTGGCGGTATTGACCCCCGGTCATTTGTTTCTGGTCGCCGATCTGCCCAAATTCAATGATGCGCGAGCGAGCGTGTTCGGTATCGTCATCCCGATGGGCGCAATTTTGCGGTGGTTTGGGACAATCGAAGCAGATTGGGGTGGCAATTTGAGGTTGGGGTCACACCGGCGATGCCAATCGATTTTGGCCCGATCTTATCATTGCATGAATTCCGCTGGCCTCAATCGGGGAATGCCAAGGGTCGGCAGACTAAAGCGACGCTGTTCAGACCCGTAGCGGAGTCGCCCGGGTGCGGGCTTTCAGTTCGCGTCCCCGGTGAGCGGTTGGCTCCTCGAATGTGCGGTGCGCGTGGACGCATGGCGTCCAACTTGGGAAATTTTACTGCTAACACCAAGATCGCTCCTGGACAAATCCTCACCGCCCGCGCAAAACCCGATGCGATGCGAGGCTGTTTTCGCCAACGCGAGACACTAGCAGCACGGATGTGTTGGTCCAAGGCGTTCCGCCCCTTCGCTGAGGTCCTTGGCGAATCGTGTGAGCCGGCCCCGGATTTGACAGCGGGCCATTATATGTCCGTCACCGTTGGGGCGCCGGTTGAATGTCTTTTCCGGGTACTGCACAGAATAACTAGGCATTCAACACTAATTCTTTGCCCAACAATTTGGCAATGTGACCGAGCAGTTCGGTTTCTTGATACGGCTTGCCAATGTATAGGTTCACACCAATTTCGAACGCATGGCTGCGGTGTTTCTCTGCCGTTCGGCTCGTAATCATGATGATCGGGACATGCTTGAGGATCGGATCCCCCCGCATGACGCGCGCAAGCTCGAAACCATCCATCCGTGGCATCTCCACATCGAGCAATACCAGATCGGGCGTCAAGTCGTGCATTTTCTCCAGGGCATCGACGCCATCCTTCGCCGTTTCCATGCGGTACCCCTCGCGGGTTAACAACCGGCCAGTGATCTTTCGTACCGTGAGTGAGTCGTCAACGACCATTACCAGAGGCGCTTGGTTGGGGTCTTCGGCGGCACTGTCCACTTCGCTAATCGTGGGACGATAGCTCGCCATGCCCTGCTGGAGCGCCCGCAGGGCCAGTGGCACTGGATTTAGGATTAGCACGATACTGCCGTCGCCCTGAACGGTTGCACCGGCAATGCCTGTGATGCGAGCAAGTTGGGGTCCGATGTTTTTGACGACGATTTCACGCGCGCCTAGCACACTGTCGACCAGAAATGCCGCATAGTTGCTGCCACTTTTCATCAATACGACGACATTAAACCGCTGAACTTCATGGATGGCATCGGGCTGACCCAGTAGATGCGGCAGATAAAAAAGCGGGTAGCGTGCGCCACGCCATTCCACGGCGCCCGCTGTAAGTGCAGCGGACAATTGTTCAGGCTTAAGTTCTTGGACTTGACCGACCATCGTGGCGGGTAAGGCATATTCCTTCTTATTCGCACTAATAATGACGGCCTGGCTGACCGCAAGGGTTAGCGGTAGATATATGGTAAAGGTGACGCCTCTGCCAGTCTCGCTTGCGACATCGATGCGACCACCAAGTGCGGTGATCTCGCTTTTCACCACGTCCATACCGACACCCCGACCGGCAACTTCGGTGACTTGATCTGCGGTTGAGAATCCGGCCTTAAAAATAATTTGTGCAAGCTGGGCATCGGTTGGTTCCATGCCCCGTGAGAGCAGCCCACTGGCCAGCGCCCGGGCCCGGATCTTTTCCACGTTAAGCCCCGCGCCGTCATCTTTCATCACCAGCACCATTTCGTTGCCTTCCTGACGGGCATCAAGTTGGATTTCACCATATTCGGGCTTGCCAGTTGCCGCACGTGCGTCGGGCTCTTCGATACCGTGCGCGATGGCATTGCGCAACAGATGTTCTAGCGGAGCGGTTACTTTCTCCAGAACGGAGCGGTCCAGCTCGAGTTCGCCGTTGCGGATGTCAATCTGCGCGCGCTTTCCCAAGTCGCGCGCAGTCTGACGCACGACTCGGTACAGGCGTTCGGAAATGCTGTACAGAGGGACCATGCGCACCCGTAGTAGGTCCTGCTGCAGCTCGCGACTCATACGGGCTTGTTGCGTTAGGGCGGCTTCGGTTTCGCCCAGGCGGCCTAGAAGTGCGTGCTGGACCGTGGAAATGTCGTTCACGTTTTCCGCTAGGAATCGGGTGACTTCCTGAAAACGCGTGAAGCGATCAAATTCCAGCGGGTCGAATTGTTCCGTAATCCCGGTAGTCTGAAAGGTCGCCTGCATTTGTGACTCAGCTTGAATTTCCACTTCCCGAATGTGTGTTCGTAGCCGATTGAGCGCCTCAGCCAGTTCCACGACGTGGCGCTTTAGCGCAAACATCTCACTCTCGATGCGGGATCGGGCAATGGTCACTTCGCCTGCCTGGTTGACCATTCGATCGACCCAGTCGGCACGCACGCGCAACATCGGTGTCTCGCGTCCCGTAGGCGCGGTCACGGCAAGAGGTTCTTCGACATCAACCGGCGGCTGTTGCGACTGTTCGGATTCAAGGTGTGGCAATACCACCTTGGCATGGGTAACGGGCGTCTCGACCAGAATGGACGGTGTGGGTTGCGGCCCAGCATGCAGCTTTTCCACTGCATCGACCACGCGGTCGAACATCGATTCGAGGGCTTCAAAGACATCTGTGCTGACTTTATTGCGGCCTTCGAGCATGTCAATCACTCGGGTCTCAATATGATGCGTAAGTTCGCCGAGCCGGTTAGCTCCGGCCATGCGAGCCGAGCCCTTGATCGTATGGAGCGAACGACGAAGCGCTGCGGGGGCGCTAACACCGGATGGATCTGCTTTCCATGCGCGCAGGCTCTGCGCCGCGTCCGGCACTAAGGTTTCCGCCTCCTCGAGGAATACCGGCAAAAGCTCCAAATCAAGCTCATCCTGAATCATTCGCTGCTCGAATACAGGAGAAGGCGTGGTGGGTATGCCTGCAGCGCGCTGCGCGCTGGCGCTCTCGATCGCCGTAGGAGTGTCGGGCATGGCCCCGTCAGACTCGCTTGCAATGAATTCGAAACCGAAACCGCCATCGCCGCGCTCCTGATCCACACGTGGTTGGGTTTCAGTCAGATCAGCGACTTCTCCGTTGGCAGACGCTTCGTCCGAAACCATAGAAACGGGCTCGGTGGATGCCAGTGCCTGTTCGACGATCTCAATTGCCTGGTCACCCAAGTGAGTTTCGGCCGGTTCCTGTATCAGGACTGGCACGCCAGGCCCGTCTGCAACATCGTCTGGCATCGGTTCGAAGGCGTCGATGTGCGGTGCAACGATTTCAATGTCAAGGCTGTCACTGTCGGGGTGGGCCAGCCCATCCAGTCGGACCGGTAGAGCACACACGCCTGTAACCTCTTCATTTAGCAAGGCGACGCTTAGGGGCAGGTTGCCTTCCACCGTGGGCAATCGCGCGAGAACTTCGATCAGGTCCAGGGCTGGGAAGGGTTCCACGTGCTGACCAATGTGAAATACCATTTCACCGAGGCGCTTGACCGTCGCATCGACAATTGGAAGTGCTTCGGTGGGCTGGTTTTGGCCTTCGAGCTTGCCCCAGTACAGTTCGAGCACATGGGCCAGGTCAGACATGATGTTGAACCCGGCGGTACCGGCAATACCGGCAAGCGTATGAACAGCGCGGGTAGCCTGTTCCGTGATCGGGCTTACGGGATTATCAACGAGCCGAATCATCTCTGCTTGCAGCACGTCTAGCCGTTGCCCCACCTCCTGCATGAAGATCTGGTACAGGCCGCGAGAAACATGAATGCTGCCCACTTGCACCTCATCAGACGGCGCGGGGTCCACCGCCGCCTCGAACGCTGGATAGATCTCCTCGGGTTCGTCACCCTTGGCAAGTTGCGCTGCCCGCGTCCGCACGCGAGTCATGTCGGGTAAGCTGGTGCGATGTTCGCCAAGTGCATTCACCCAGTCGGCGAGTTGCTCATGGGCCTGGTCCAGGGTATCCAAGAGCGCATGATTGGCGGGTCTGTCCGCACTGAGCCAGCTGTTCATTAGCTGCTCCAGGTCCCACGCCACGTCGCCCAGGTCCATGAGACCAACCATGCGACCGCTGCCCTTTAGAGTGTGGAAGGCGCGGCGCACGACAGTTAGACTTTCCTTGTCTTCAGCGTTGCTGCGGCATGCAGCTGAAGCATCAGCCAAATTGTTTAGCACTTCCCCCGCTTCTTCAAGGAAGATCTCCAACAGATCTGGGTCCACCTCTGCCGGGACTGGGGAGCGGGTTGGTTCAAGGAGCGGCGTGGATGACGCCAATTCCTCGGCAGGCACAGCGCGGCAGAGGGTAGGGTCCGCGTCAGCAATGTGCGCCTCGTCTTGGGGAGCGAGGTCATGGCAAAGCGGGACGTCGCTACGCTCGATCGCTGGCGCCCCATCCGCATCGTCTTCCTGCCTCAGACCGGTACCGTCATCGATTTCCGGGAAGGTGACCGGGCAGATCCACTCACAGAATGGATTTTCTGATAGGTCCTCGATCGATTCGCCAAGAGCTTCGGGGGGAGCCAGATCGCTGCCGGTCAGCTGGCTGAGTTGAGTCGCTAAGGGCTGCCCTATCCCGTCGTGTTGAAGCGTCGCCTGGACCGCTTCAACGGCCTCCTTGAGAGTGCCGTCGGCGATGAGGTCGGCATCCTGAGCCAGTTGGGTCAGGGCCTCAGCAAGTTTTTTTTTTCCCTCTTCTTCGGGATGAGCACGCCAAGCGAGATAAGCACTGGCGACGGCGGTTTTGCGATCAGGCAAACCGGACTCGATTGTCGGTTCACGCATTTCCGTTGCCGAGACAGGTGCCTCCATCAGCCCAAAACTGACCAGGATCGGCGTCAGGATATTGGGTGCATCAACACGACCCGCGCAATGGGCCTCCACAAACAGCCCCAGGCTTGAGAATGCATCTGCAATGCGATGCTGTTCTGTTTCGCCAGCGACGGCTCGATGGTCAATGCACGGTCTGACCAAGCCCATGGTCGCTTCAAGCAGTTGGCCTGCGGATTGTTGATCAAGAATTGCCAGTGCCCCGCTTACCTGTTGGGCAAGTTGATCCAGCTGTGGCAATTCGTCACGGCTCTCCGGGTTACGGAAAAAAGTGTCGAGAATTTCTTCGATGCGATTTAAATTGACGCTGACCTCCTGACCCAGTTGGGCCAGAATAGCGTGCTCGCGCGCCTGGCGGGAGCCTTCATCCATCAGGGCGATCGAGTTTTCTGGCATGGCATCGCCACCAACGGCCGCCATCAGACGCCGACCCTGAATATCGGACCGGGTTGAAAAATCGCTGCTAAACAGGTCTTCGCTCTCCAGTGCTTGTTGCAAGAATAGCAGGGTGGTGGCGATTTCGAGATTGAGCGTTTCCGGTGCAATTGCCCCGGCGCTTGAAGCGGCGCCTTGTTGAAGTCTTTTCAATAGGGTTTGCGCGGCCGGCACCCCAAGCTCCATGGCCTGGACCGCTAACGTGCCAACGCAGCGCTGAAATCGTTCCAAAGCTTCGGCCTTGGATTCGGTGTAGTCATGCCAAGCGTTACGGGCATTCACCAATTCGACTTTCATGCTTTCAATGACCGGGCGCAGTCGGACCAACGCCTCGGCGCTGACATTTCCTTTGGGCGCATAGCGATCAAGCCGATATGTTGATTTTACTTCCTGCGCGTGACCGCCCAATGAACCACTCTTTGCGATGAAAAACAGCGCGTCGCGCATGAGGCGCTCTGCCACCTGGGGTGAGCCTTCAAGCAATCGTCGCATCTGCATGTCAATCCGTGCAAGCAGTTGTTTGACATGGAAGTCAGCCTCGACACCATGCGCAATGAGGGCGTCGATGAAGCCGCTGCATGCCCACCAGAATGCTCTCGAGGAGTTGGTGGGCGCGGCAGACTCGATCTGCGTCAGTGCATTGCGCATTCGATCCAAGCCCGCCTCCCCGCCGACCCCTTTGAGGAAGGCCAGCAAGCCGCGCTGAAAACCGGCGCGAGCTGACTTTACCAGCGCGATGAATTGTTCTGGGCTGAGCGCATCCGAGGAGTCGCTGGCCCCAACGCGCGCCTGAAGGTCTGGGAAAAAGAGCTCGCCTTCAAACACGCGCTCCACTCCTTGGAGCTGTCGAAGACTACGATAAAACGGAAACAGGGCCAGCTCCCCATCAACGCGACCTTCGGCCGTCCGGGTGACCCAACGGGCAAGTCCATCAAGACCGCTTGATACGGCGTCAAGGCCCGGCGCCTGCTGAATGTTTCCACCCTCCACGCCGCCTAACACTTCTTCGATCGCAGTGCACACCGTGGCGGCGCCTTCCAGCCCCACCAGCCGAAGCGCACCGCTCGCCAAGTGTGTCTCGTCACGGGCGAGTCGCAGAGCATTAGTCAGGGTGGGGTCGCTGCGGAACGCCTGGACACGTTCTTGCGCAACTTTCAGCGCCTTGTCTATTTCCCCGCGAACCCAGTTTAGCGGGCCAGTATCGTATTCCATCATGGTGCTCATGGAGTCTTCCTCGTGAATGCAGGTTTAGCTCAGTTTGAAGCCTGATACAGAGCCTTTTAGGTCTTCGGCCAGTTTGGTCAGGCCACCGATGGAATGGGCTGTTTGTTGCGTCCCCTCGCTCGTTTGCATCGTAATGCTCTTGATATCCTGCATCGTTTCCGCTACTTTGGCGGTCGCATCGGCCTGGCTGTGGGTTGCTTTGGAAATATCTTCAATGAGTCCGGCCAGCTTCTTCGATACCTCACCAATTTCCTGAAGGGTCTTTCCCGCGGCGTCAGATAGCCGAGCTCCTTCCACGACTCCTTGAGTCGAGGTTTCCATGGCGGCCACGGTATCGTGAGTATCAGATTGAATGGTCCTGACAATCGCGGCAATTTGCTTGGTCGCTTCACTGGAACGCTCAGCCAGACGCTGCACTTCTTCGGCGACGACTGAAAAGCCTCGGCCTGCTTCGCCGGCCGAAGCGGCCTGAATGGCGGCGTTCAGGGCCAGCACGTTGGTTTGTTCGGTAATGTCAGAAATCAGTTCAACGATCTCACCAATTTCCTGGGAGGACTCGCCCAAACGTTTGATGCGCTTTGACGTTTCCTGAATTTGCTCTCGCAGCGCATTCATGCCAGAAATGGAGTTCTGCACGGCCTGCTGTCCCTTTTCGGCAGCAGTCAAAGATTGCTTGGCGACGCGGGCGGATTCGGCCGCGGTGTTGGACACTTGCTGAACGGACTGAGAAATCTCGACCACCGATTGGGAAGTCCTTTCAATCTCCTTCACTTGCCGCTGGGTAGCCTGCTGGAGATGGCCCGACACCTCGTTGGCCTGACGGGTCGCGTTGTCTAGCTGCAAGGTGGCCTTATTGATGCCGCGCACCAGATCGCGTAATTCATCCACGGTGAAATTGATGGAGTCGGCAATGGCACCCGTGATGTCCTCCGATACCGTCGCCTGCATCGTGAGGTCGCCTTCGGACAGCTGGCCCAGTTCATCCATCAAGCGCAGGATGGCCTCCTGGTTACGGTGATTTTCCGTCTCGCTCTTGCGGGCGCGGCCTTTTGTCTCGTTAATGTTGACTAAGCCAAGCAACACCAGGGAGCCCAACGCAACGATGGATAGGATGCCGGCGAAAACGTAACTGATAATCCAGCCAGAGCCGTAGCTGTGGCCGAGCGCCACAGAATCGTTCAAAATCGACTCGCTCTTGCCGAACATGTCGTTGGCGCCAAGGCGGGCGTTGACCAAGGGCTGAATATTGCCAAGTACGTAGCCCACGACTTCGACCAGGTCCCCCGTGTTTTCTCCAGCGCGTTCAAGCTCGTCAACCACTTCCTGGTTGCCCGCAGGAACAGACTGGGTCAAGCTTTCCACCAAGCTGTGAAAGTTCGATGTATCTTTTTCGAGTTGCCGCGTTACATTAGGGTCGACCGTATTCGCGGACAGTAGAACGTTGGCATTTTTCGCCATGCGCTGACTTAGTACCGACAGTTGGTTGGCCTTGCTCTGCAAGGCTGCTCCAGCGCCACTTTGGAGGAGCAATGCGGAAAGTTTTTCCGTCGACGCTTGCAGGTCATTGGAAAGCGAATTGATTTTCTGGATACCAGCGGTTAATTTCACCAGGCTTCGTTCACTGTCCAGGATGGAGCTGATGTCGCCAGGGAAGGTTCTCCAGGTGCTGCTCATCCGGTCCAATATCGCTTGCGCGTTGCTGGGCGAAGCAGGGACTTGACTGTCACCATTCTTTAGTCCGGTCAGATTCGTTTCAAAGGCGGACTTACCTTCGGCCAAACGTTGGAACGCACCCCGGTCGCCCTGCAGTGCCAGCTGAGCTAGGGTGGGCAGGCGCTGTGACAACATGCCCAGATTGCCAGAACGATCCAAATATCGCCCCTGGTTATTGGATTGCACGGCACCCCAAATTATCAAAATGGCGGTAAGGGTGAGGGAGGAGACCAACGTTACCGCTGAGTACAGATATTGCTTGTCTGTGGGAAGCTGGCCGAGCAGGGGGACATCCCCCGGCTCGCGGTCGGCGAGCTTGCGCAGATTGTCCATGATCAGGGTGGTGTGGAACTCGCCGCCAGGTTTCGCAGCGCCACGTCCAGTCAAGGCTTTGACGTTGGGTAAAGAGATGGCCATGTGATTCTCCGGGTGATGTCTTAAATATTCGGGTCAGGCTTCAGCAGCCATAAAGCTGGAATCGGTAAGCAGGGTTGCCAGTTGAATTTCAACCCAGCTCTGGCCATCGGTATCGCGAAAATATTGGGAGGCAAAGGGCGACTGGCTGCCTGGATGGTCAGGGACGAGCTGTGAAAGATGCTTCAAGCCAAGGGTTTGTTCTACCAGGAGCGCAGCATTTACACCGAATTTGCTTTGGGCGAGCAGCAGTCTTGCGTGGCTTGAGTCGGGTGTTGGCTTGTCAAAGAGGAAATCACTGAGATCGCTTACGCCATACAAGTTGCCCCGAATATTGGCGACGCCGTGAAACCAGCGCTTGGCGCCCGGAACCGACAGGGTTGCTGGAACAGGCAGCACTTCATGGATGTCTGCCAGGTTGACCAGCCAGTTTTGGCCGAATACCTTGAAACCAAGGCGTGAACTGATCGCGGGGAGTGCGCGCGCAGTCTGGAGCCGGTGGGTAAGCTGGTTCTGAAAATCTTTCAGGCTGAAATTCTTCGACATGAAAACTCCGTGCGTGTCAGGACAGGGCCTTGATCTGGCCGAGCAATTCATCCGGATCAACGGGCTTGACCAAGTAGGCCTTTGCACCTTGCCGTATCCCCCACACCTTGTCGGTCTCCTGACCCTTGGTGGTGCACATGATGACTGGAATGTTCTTTGTGGCATCCTCTTTGGACAGGGCGCGGGTCGCTTGGAAGCCGTTCATGCCCGGCATTACGACATCCATCACGATGAGGTCTGGGTGGGATACCCGTGCTTGCGCGAGTGCGTCCTCGCCGCTTTCAGCCATGCTGACCAGATAGCCGTTCTTGACCAACAGCTCGGACAGGAAGAAGCGCTCGGTTGGAGAATCATCGACAACGAGAATTCGGGTGATAGACATAGATTGGCTCCGCTTTATGTTTGGGCAGACTGCTTGCCTGGCATCAAAAACTCTGCATTGGCATTCGTTACGCGGCAGCCCTGCCGGTGCCTGCATGATTTCGCACCGCGCATAGCAGCGTGTCTTTGGTGAATGGCTTCGTTAAATATTCGTCCGATCCGACCATCCGGCCGCGTGCTCGATCAAAAAGGCCATCCTTGGAGGACAGCATGACGACCGGTGTGGCGCGGTAACGGGTGTTTCGCTTGATCAAAGAACACGTCTGATAGCCATCCAGCCGCGGCATCATGATGTCGACGAATACGACGTCGGGTTGATGATCCGCAATTTTGGCCAATGCATCGAAGCCATCCTGGGCGAGAATCACTTCGCAACCTGCCTGGTTTAGAAATATTTCCGCACTGCGACGGATGGTGTTGCTGTCGTCAATCACCATTACCTTGACGCCCTTCAGGACATTGGTTTCATCCATGATCTGCTCTGAATTGTTAAGACAACATCCATAACGGCGAAGGGTGAGCTTACTTTAGACAGAAACCCGCATGGGGAGCCGCCTTTCGTCGGTTCGACAAATACGAAAATGGGCCGTATCCGGTTGCAGCGGACAGTCATCTGATGCGCCCAATTAATTAGGTGTCGCGTTGCCGTATTGCCCCGGGGCCAGGACGCCCACGCGGCCAGGGACTTCGCCGAGACTGAAGAAAGGGGGATGTGGCGCGGCATGCGAATATCATGCGTAGGGGCTCTGCAAGCTGCTATCCACGATCCAGGACCGTGGCCAACCCGGTTTGTTAGGTGAGTTTGAGTTAGGGCTTGCCGTGGTCCGCTGCTCGCATGTGGCGGTTGGGGCAGATGGACGCCGCTCCCATGCGTCGGATTGGATGAGCTGCCCTTCCTGCCCATTTGACCGCGACATGGATGTGCGCAGCCAAGATCACCGGGCCCTTGACAAGGATAATTTCTGGCTGGCTGCGACCGCGACGTCTGCTTCGTGGATGACGCGAGATAGTTGCCTGCCACGCGGAAACGTCCCGCCCCGAGTTCTCATTCAACTCCCAATGCATCAGCCGCTTCGCGTACTGCTGGGAATCTACGACCGACAAACACGGGGTGAGGAACCCGGCGTCCCACAATCCCTCGGGCCGGAACATTTAACAGTGGTACCCGGCATCGTAGGATGGTGCCCGCGCAGGCAAGATGCGGGTGTGTTCGATTGGGGTTCGTATGGCCAAAGTCCCCCGCGTCATTTATAGCGATGCCATGGTACGAAATCTTGGGTGAGACGGCCAAGAAAGGACGAGTCTGTGCCGATGGGTGGCACCCGTTCCGGGGGCCGTCAGACTTCGATCATTTCAAAATCATCCTTCCGGGCGCCGCAGTCAGGACAGGTCCAGTTGATGGGTACGTCTACCCACCGTGTTCCGGGAGCGAGTCCTTCCTCGGGCAGGCCTTCTTCCTCGTCGTAAATGAAGCCGCAGAGTAGGCACATCCAGGATTGGTATTTTTGCGTTTCGGTCATGATGAGGCCTTGAATCAGATAAAATTCTACTTTGAAATAGCCATTCTACCGGGTCGCGCCCCGGCATCGCCATGAAACCCTCTCCCCCACTGGTGCTTGCATTCGCCGCCTCGGATCCCACTGGCGGCGCGGGCATCCAGGCAGACGTGATGACGTTGGCGTCACGCGGTTGCCATCCGCTGGCTGCGATTACCGCACTCACCATCCAGGATTCCCGGGGCGTCGATGACGTCCTGCCGATTGACCCGGAATGGGTTGCGGACCAGGCCCGCATCGTGCTCGAGGATATGCAGATTGATGCCTTCAAGCTAGGTATGCTGGGGAGCGTCGAAACAATTGCTGCGATTGCCGAGGTCCTGTCAGATTACCCGGAAATTCCCGTGGTGTTCGATCCTGTCTTGGCGTCTGGCCGCGGCGATGAATTGGCCTCGGATGACATGATTGCAGCGATGCAAGATATGCTGCTGCCACAGACCACGGTATTGACGCCCAACAGCATGGAAGCTCGGCGGCTCGCATGGCTGCATGAGGGCGATGACGATCTGGCTTTGGACGTGTGCGCGCAGCGGATCTTGGAACTGGGGTGCGCGTACGTATTGATTACCGGAACCCATGAAAATACACCGCGGGTGACCAATACACTTCATGGCGGCGAAGGGGTGCTGCGGATCGATCATTGGGATCGCCTGGCCGGCAGCTATCATGGATCCGGCTGCACCCTTGCCTCGGCCCTGGCCGCAAGCCTGGCCTTTGGGCATGACATTTCCAGGGCGGCTTGGGAGGCCCAGGAGTTCACTTATGAAAGTCTGAAGGCCGCATTTCGGCCGGGTATGGGCCAATGCATTCCTGACCGGCTCTTCTGGGTACGCGAGCCACTGTCGGAAAGTTCAACATTGGCGCAAGGCTTAAGCCGAGTCAAACAGGAATGAAACCAAGGATCAACGATGCGGATGGGACTCCTTGAATGGCCGTAGGTGGGGTCTACGCCATTACGCCCGCAACCCTTGATACGCCCAACTTGCTGGCAAGGTGCGAAGCGGCGATAAGGGGTGGGGTGGCCGCATTGCAATATCGTGAGAAGACGGGTGACGTTGCCCTGCGCTACGAACAGGCCAGCGAGTTACTGGCACTTTGCCGTCAGTACCGCGTACCGTTCATTGTGAACGATGATTTGCGCTTGGCGGATATGGTGGGTGCCGACGGCGTGCATCTGGGTCAGGAAGATGGCTCGATACGGGAGGCGCGAATCATACTCGGACCGGGCAAGATGATCGGCGTGTCGTGTTACCAGAGCCTAGACCGAGCGCATTACGCGCAAAGGCTTGCGGCGGACTACGTCGCGTTTGGCAGTTTCTTTCCTTCGCCAAGCAAGCCGGAAGCCAAGCGCGCGGATTTGTCCCTCTTGCGCTCGGCGAGCCGCGAAATTTCATTGCCGATAGTGGCAATTGGCGGGATTACCGTAGACAATGCGAACGAACTCATCGAAGCAGGTGCGGACGCAATCGCCGTCATTTCGGCCCTATTTGACTCGACGGATGTGGAATCCGCCGCCCGTAGTTTGAATGCACTTTTTGAAATCGAATCGGAAAATTAATGGATCGCAATCACCAGCTTTTTGAACAATCGCAGAAGGTTATTCCAGGCGGAGTGAATTCCCCGGTTCGCGCCTTCAAGTCGGTGGGAGGCGTGCCGCGGTTTTTTGCACGCGGCCAAGGGGCGCGCGTTTGGGACGCCGATGGGCGCGAATACATTGATTATGTCGGTTCATGGGGTCCGGCGATTCTGGGCCATGCCTATCCAGAAGTGGTGCGCGCGGTACAGGAGCAGGCCGCGCTGGGCCTGAGTTTTGGCGCGCCCACCGAACTCGAGCTTGAAATGGCGGAGTGGTTGGTGGGCGCGCTGCCTGGACTCGAAAAAGTGCGCTTGGTGTCATCTGGCACGGAAGCGACGATGAGCGCAATTCGTTTGGCGCGTGGCTTCACGGGCCGCAGCAAGATTATCAAGTTTGAGGGGTGCTACCATGGGCACGCCGATTTCCTTTTGGTGAAGGCCGGATCCGGTGCCCTGACGTTCGGGAACCCAACCTCTGCTGGCGTTCCGCCCGAGGTCGCAGCCCAGACGCTGGTGCTGGATTACAACGACCTTTCCGGCATCGAACGGACGTTCGAAAAAATTGGAAGTGAGATTGCCGCGGTGATTGTCGAGCCGATCGCGGGCAACATGAACCTTGTGCAGCCGAGCCCTGGGTTTCTCGAAGGTTTGCGTGCGCTTTGCACCCGGCACGGCGCGGTACTCATTTTTGACGAAGTGATGACCGGCTTTCGCGTTGGCCCGCAAGGGGCGCAGGGGCTGTATGGGATATTGCCTGACTTAACCACGTTGGGCAAAGTGATTGGTGGCGGCATGCCGGTCGGAGCGTTTGGCGGGCGCGCGGAAATCATGGATAGACTCGCGCCTGTGGGGCCAGTCTATCAAGCCGGAACATTGTCCGGCAATCCGGTTGCGGTCGCGGCCGGTCTGGCTACGCTAAAGGCCACTCGTGTTGCGGGTTTCTATGACCGCCTTGCCGAGAGAACGCTGAGTCTGGTTGATGGCTTGACGCGAGCGGCAGCGAAGGCCGGCGAGGTATTCAGCGCCGCGAGCGTGGGAGGGATGTTTGGCCTTTACTTTAGCCCCATGCCGCCCAGAACGTACGCCGAAGTGATGACCTGCGACAAGGATCGCTTTAATCGTTTCTTCCATGCCATGATTTTGGAAGGGATCTATCTGGCGCCTTCAGCCTTCGAAGCGGGATTTGTTTCGGCGGCCCACAGCGAATCGGAGATTGTGGCAACGATCGCAGCTGCGCAGCGTGCGTTTGCGCACCTAAAATGACGCTCTGAACGGGCATTGGAATACAGTTTGCTACTCTTCTGTACATAAATCACTTTGTCACGAGTAGCGACGCTCGCCGCGCGGACGGAGGAGCGACAGGGCGGTGGCTTTGCACCCTGAATGGGAAGCAGACTACGCAATCTGGCGGACTGACGTGGCCCATCTTACGGATCCGGATGAACGTACCGCCATCCCACGCGCCTACAACGGATCCTCAAATACACAGGGTTACTGCCGATACGGAGCGGCACCCTGCCAAGAATGCGCGCCTCAGGCGGGGCCCCGGTGTCACAGGCCGGTCGGCGTCCCTTTGTAGCGGAGGTGGACCGGCACCCACACAAGAAAAACGCCCCGTCTCAGCGGGGCGCTCTCGGGGCCGTCTTGACTATTATTGTGGGCTGGCCGGGGCGGGGGTCGCGACCGGCGCAGCGGTTGGTTCGGTTGGCACGGGTGCAGCAGCAGGTGCTGCTGCAGTCGGCGCCGGTGGAGTCGCCACTGCAGGCACAGCGGCAGACGTCGGGGGCGTTGAGTTGGGGAACATCCGCATCCAGGCAGACGCATCAAAGCCGGCAGGAGCGGCAGCTTGAGGCACGCCAACAGGAACAGTTGCGGCCGGGTTGAGCGGCATTATGAACGCACCTTGCGCGGGAGCGCCGTATATCGGCGCAGACATGGAGGCTTGAGGCATTGCGGATTGAGCGGGCGCCTGGAAAAACGGCATCATGAACGCGCCTTGCCCAGGGGCGCCATATATCGGCGCAGACATGGAGGCTTGAGGCATTGCGGATTGAGCGGGTGCCGGGAAAAACGGCATCATGAACGCGCCTTGCCCAGGGGCGCCGTATATCGGCGCAGACATGGAGGCTTGAGGCATTGCGGATTGAGCGGGCGCCTGGAAAAACGGCATCGTGAACGCGCCCTGTGCAGAAGCACCGTATCCGGGAGCAGACTGCTGCTGTGGCATCATGGAGAAGGGCATCATCGGGAAGCTGCCTGCTCCACCGGTGGGTGCCATCGAGTAGGGATTCCCCGCGGCCATGGGGTTGAGATACGGGTTGGTCCATTGCTGGGTGTTCATCATGCCCATGGGAGCGGACATCATGCTCATCGGAGCCATCATGGTGGCGGGATTCATCATGCCCATGGGAGCGGACATCATGCTCATCGGAGCCATCATGCTCATCGGGTTCATCATGGATTGCATGCCGAAATCTGCCTGTGCGGCGGAGGCGGCAAGCGCTAGGGTGATGATGGGCAGGGCAAAGTTCTTCATATTTTCTCCTCTAGAGGGGTCTCCACCTTACGCGGCAATGGATGCAACGGCAAGGCCTATTTCAAGTCACGGGCCGGTCATTCGGTCTACAGGTCGCCATTCGCGCCAGCACGCATGATATCGTCGAGTCTGTCGCGAATATCGACAGCCATCTTGGCGAGTTCGGGTGAAATGCCCAAGGTGCCGTTGACCGAGTCGAGCCAAGCAAGGTCCCAGTCGAGCGTCAACACCCAGATGTTTTTGTCAGCGTCTTCCATCACGGCGATGCGGCAGGGCAGGAACACGATTGCTTCTGGCGCGAGTTTCATGAGCTCGCGTCCGGCTGCGATATCGCAGAAGTGAAAAACCTCCATGCGGGGTGAGGTCGTGTCGCCGAGGACCGCGGCGATGTCCTTCCACATCGGGCTTTGCCCGACGAGCTTGAAGTTATCTGTATTGGCGCGTATTTTCAGGGACTCGACCACATCATCAAAGCTCAGGCCGGGTTTAGCCTTGTACTTGACGGACATGAAATTCATCACGTCGCGGATGTTCATGTGCATGCCTTGCGATAGCCAAGGCATCATCATTTTTATCATCCGCGCCTTGTCTGCTTTGCTAATTGGGGGAGACATGGTCCATGGGCGCGGCGGCGGTGGAGCCGGCTGAGAATAACCCATCCAGGGCGTTACGCCCGTGCTGGGCGCACCTTGCAAATAGGGGTTGTTTTGAAGGTACGGATTTCCTTGGGCCGGAGACACATCGGCCGCCACAGCGGACACGGAAAGCAGGGAAAGCAGGAGTGCGACTCGAATCTTCATGGGTTTCTCCGAAAAATTTTCTAGTTAGAAGTACGCCAAGGATGCGTGACCGCAAGGGATATCCTGCGATCGTACACCACAACTTTGGCATCAATTGGTGGGCTATTTCGTTATCTCTGGCGTCGCAGCTGTCGGCACGGTTGCAGGATTGCGCGGGGAGCGGCGTAGGCCGCGCCCCCATCCAAGTCGACATGCGTTTCGGGATCAGCGGGCGCCATCCTAGGCCATCATCTCGATGATTCACGAGACCAGCAGATCCGCGCGCAATAACGCAAGATCTAAGATCACAGCACAATTTTTGAGTCTATCATGCAAGGCCGCTTGGATGCCATCCCGACCCCTTCGCCGAATTTACCATCGGTCCACTGATGAGACCCCAGCGTGCGGAGGACGATCGCTTTAATTTGGGCCGGCCGTGGCCTAGAAGGACGAACAAAACAGCACGTTGCGCGTTGCCTTGCGCTCAGTTCCCTTGACTTAGCAATTGATTCCATCCACGGTGGCGCTGCAGGCGAGGCCGGCCATGACCCACCCGATGAGCGCGACACCGGCAAGCCGGGACTTCGCGCACAGGCCGCGGCCTTAGCAAAAAACCCGAGTATCAAGCACGTTCGCGCCCCAATTTCTTGTCACCAACGGATAAACACACGGCGCTAGAAGGCAGAAGGTGATTCGGGACAGGCGCTTGCTGAGCACCCTGCGTCGAGAAGCGGTGCAAGGGCAAGAAAATCCTTGACGGGTGAGCGAAGCCGATTGAGGCACGCCCGGCGTCGCGGTGCAGCGAAAGACACACTC
>JBKQNQ010000173.1:0-4881 GCA_052145875.1 Thiobacillaceae bacterium | reverse complement strand
CAATCCATGGCGATCAGCGAAGGAGCGCGAGAGGAGAATGGCGTGGGGCTCGGCGTGGTAGGTGAGCGGGTCGGCAACCTGGGTCGCCGACTTGTCAAAATCATACTGGCGCAACTGCTGATCGCCGGTGGTATCGACGCCGAGGATGAGAATGTTGCCCTCGTCCTGGAGGGCAGTGTGGACGATGACTTCGATGACGGGCTCAGCCAACTGCACGCCGGGCGTTGCGCGCACCACGTCGAGGGTCTGCTCGGGGAAGCCGGCTTCGCCGGCGGTGACTTCGAGCGTGGACTTGCCGGCGAGTCGTTCCACGGCGAGAGTGAGGGACTCAAGCAGCGCGGAGTTCGCGGTGCGGATGGCGAAGAATACGGCAACGCCGAGAGCGATGCCCAGCGTCGTCATGGCGACCCGGAGACGATGCGTGCGCCACTGGCGCGAGGCGATCTGCCAGAGCGCTGGGATCATCATTTCACTCTGGAGGCGACGCTGCCGGAGAGCACATCCTGCACGATCTGGCCATCGTGAAGGGTAATGATCCGATTGCAATAGCTGGCCGCTTCGGCATTATGGGTGACCATGAGCAAAGTGCTCTGGTACTCCTGCTGCAGATCGTCAAGAAGGGTGAGGATTTCATCGCCCGTAGCCGAGTCAAGATTGCCCGTAGGCTCATCGCCGAGCAGCAGCGGGGGACGAAAGATGATGGCCCGCGCAATGGCCACGCGCTGGCGCTCGCCGCCCGAGAGTTCGTCGGGCCGATGGGTGATTCTGCCGGTGAGGCCGACATGGCCAAGCATGGATTTCGCGGTACCTTCAGCATCTTTCTTGCAGAGTCCCTGCAGACGCAGCGGCAGGGCCACGTTTTCCAACGCCGAGAGGGTAGACAGGAGATTGAAGGTTTGGAAGATCATGCCGACTTTTTCGCGGCGCAAGCGGGTGCGCGCGTCATCGGTGAGTCCCGAGAGTTCAACGCCATCCACTTTGATTGAGCCGGTGGTCGGCTCATCGAGCCCACAAATCAGATTGAGGAGCGTGGATTTGCCGGAACCCGAAGGGCCCATGACGGCCACTCTCTCAGCACGTCCAACATGCAAATTGATGTCCTTCAGAGCCCGAACCGCCCGGTCGGCCCCGTAGCTCCTGGTGACGTTGGTCAGATCAATCATGAAGGAATCCTGCCTTTGCAGGCTAGCACAATGGAGACTAACAAATAAGTCCCGCCCTGGGTGCTCAAAACTGCTCTAGAGTTGCGCCCCTGACCTAGTAGTTGGGATACCTAAGGATAGCAGTCACACGCCAGAGGTGCGGCTGGAAATGCCGCCGGTATGTGTGGATGCACCCTGGGACCAAGGCTCAGACCCGTTGCGCGATTGGGGCACGGCATGGAGGGATTACGGCCGATTTAGGCCGTTTGAGAGGGCTGGGATTTGCGGGGTTCTTCCGGTCGAGCTTGCCGGCTCAGGCCAGGACGGCGTCGAGTTGGCTCAGCAGCTGTTCGATGCGCTGATGTCCGAGTTCGCCGGCGTTTTTGAAGACGTGAATTTCCTGTTCCAGCGCTTCAATACGGGGAAGCTGGATGTTCAGCTCCGCTTCCGCCTGCAGGGCGCGTTTTTCGGCGGTCGCGCGGTCATTCCGCTCCCGCTTTAGAAGCTCCACGGCGCGGATGACACGATCCTCAAGGGCTGAAAACTCGTCGGAATCGACAGCCAAAGCTTCGGGCTCAAAGAAGAACTGAGTTCTGCCCGTCTGCTGTTCGTGCCGCTCCATTTCCGCCATTTGCAGCTGCGCAAAGATCAAGGACATGGGTCAATCCCCCCTGGTGAAGATCAGGCCCCGTGGATTTCGGGATATTTCGAAGACTGTACCCACTATGGTGCGCGGCGAAGATTACCGTCAATGACCGTTGTCCGGCTTGGGGTGACACGAAAGTTGTAGCGGCAAAGCGACGCAGGCAGACTCCTGGGGCGCCCGTGATCTGTGAGAAATGGGGGTCTGGAGTGCGTCGACATGAGATCGGGGATTTAAGCGTTCAGAACCAGAACTTTACCTTCTCCCAATTTGCAGCAAAAGGCTGTTTCCGGTGGCGCAGCCAGAAGTAGTGCTCATGCAGGCGGTCCATCGCCCAGGCAGGGTCAAAGGCGCCCAGGTCGATGACTTCAGCGTAGTCATTGGTGAATTCGTCGCGATTGTTGCCGAGGGTCAGCACGGAGTCGCCGGTATAGCCGTTCCATCCCCAGAAAAAGAAATTCTCATGGCCGCCGATGGCTGCTGGGAGCCCATATTGAGGGCCGAGGATGGTGACCGCGCCGGCTTCGCCATAGTCGTGGCAGAAGATGGCAGTCTCGGTGCGGATCTCGGGCGGCAGAGCGTCGTAACGGGCGGCAAATCCCTGCACCATCTCCGGCCAACCGAAGCGATCGGAGAGAACTTCAGGCAGGGGACTGGTGTATTTCTCCATCCGCACCGAGTCGGGAGTAAAGATGCCGGTGAGCGCGTTGTACCTGTCGGGCGGCAGGATGGTGAGCGTGATGGGGGCCGTGAAGAAGACCATGGAAAGCGCCAGGATGACCGTATAAGTATTCACCCAGCGAGGACGCTTGACGATGTCGGCAAAGGCGACAGCTCCGGCCGCGAACAGAACCGGGTAAATAGGAGCCAGATAGTAGTACTTTGCCTGCATCCCAATCATCATGCCCAGGAAGATGAGGTAAAGAAAGGCAACGAACCGCCAGTTCCGCGCCTTGGGGGAGAAAGCAAACCAGATGATTCCGCCAATCCACAGGGGACAGGTTGAATACAGCAGCACCTTGACCTGGTTGAAAAGGAAAAGCGCGGGCGAGATCCTGACGTTTTTGTCAGATTGCTGGACTCTATGAAGAAACTGGTATGTGGGGAAATCGTTGGTCCACTGCCACAGCAGGTTGGGCAGAGCAATGAGCACGATGATGCCCACGCTGGCAAGGCAGAAACCGGACAAAAGGATGCGGCGCTGGGGGCTGAGTAACAGGCCCAAAAGAAGGGCGATGAGAAAAAAGGCCGTGGAGTGCTTGTTCTCAATACCCAATCCGGCCAACAGACCAAAGAGCAACCAGGCATGAGGCTTTGCGGAGCCCTCGGCCAGGCGCAGCACAATAAAAAGCGCGCCCATCCAGAAGCAGGGCTCGAAGGCATTCATCGACAGGAAATTGGTGACTCCCAGAAAAAGGGGAGTCGCCATAAAGGCGGTCATGGCCAGCATCTGGGCGTTCCTCTTGCCGCCAAGCTGCCAGGTCAGCAGGCCCGTGAGGCCGATGGTAACGCTGCCGGCCATAAAGCTGAAGATGCGCACTCCGGTGGGCGAAACGCCAAACAGAATCTCGGCGAGACGCGCCTGAAGGGCAACCAGCGGCGGATGGTCGACATAGCCCCAGGCAAGATGATGGCCGCAGACGAGGTAGTAGAACTCGTCGCGGTAGAAGCCGTAGCCCAGATGGGAGCCCCAGAGAGAAGCGAAAAAATGGATAAGGAAAGTTACCGCGCCAAAGGCGCCGGCAAGCACAAGAGCTGAGCGCAAAGACATTCGGTCAGCCGTGTGCGCGTGGACTTCGGTCAATGAATGATCCTCCTGAGCCAAGTGCGTTTCTTTGCCAGGACATGGCGCTTGGTTGGCGCAGGATTGTGCCTGGAGGGGAGGGTCATATTGCCCTTCTTCCGCCAGGGACTTGCTCTTCATCGCCTGCAATTTTGTCTTGTCCCACTTCTTAGCCTATCGGTTGGCAGGCCTCTCCGCAAAGCCAGGCTCGCGGCTCTGGGCCCGGAAGATTGGTTGACCTGGCTCAGTTTTTCAGCTGCTGATGTATTTTCTCGCAAGAGCTAGGGTTTGCGCACCCCTGCCGCTGAGTGCTTTATATTGTTGGCCGGGCGAAAGGCCGGGCTGGCCAGAGTCCGGCAAGGGGAAGGTTGGCTGCGGCTGGACCCGCACGAGATGGAAAGGCGCGCTACGGAAAGCAGCAGGTCGGCTCTTGATCACGTCGATCTGTCTTTGCGATTGTGGCCTCAGGCAGGCTCCCCCTCGCGCGCAGGAGCGTTACGCCACTCGGGAACCTGGCCGAGCCGGGGCAGATTCGAGGAGTTACTGAGCGCCTGCGCGAGAACATTGAGAAATCTCCAGTCAACCCTGCTCAATCGCGGACGAACATGATCGAGCATCGGCTGAATGGACCAGTCCATGTGCGCATCGCCGGCGCTCAGCACCTGCTTGAGTTGTGCCACCAGGCCAGAGATTGCGTTGCCGTCAAAGATCGCAAAGAGGCATTGGAAGAAAAGCGTTCGAGCTGTGACATAGGCCGGTCCCTGGTTGCGGGCTGCCCACGCCAGGGCGACCTGCTCGCGCGCTTCGTCCTCGCGGTTGACCATCATGAGCACGCGCGCCAGGTGCGTGTGCGTCGAGGGAACTTCAAATTGATCCGCCAGAACTCCGCGGAGAAGTTCTTCGGCCACAGTGAAATCGCCGCTCAGGTAGAACTCAAGCGCGCTTTGCCTGCGTGCCCAGGGACTTGGCGGCCCTGACTCTCTTCTTCGTTCGAACATCTCCTCGAATGAGTGCGAGTAACGGGAGTCGCAAAGATCGGAGGTGCGAGCAGCTCGCCACACTTCCTTGGCTGTGAACGGATCGCTCAGATCGAGGAGTTCTTTATCATCGAGATTGACGATGCGGCTCCAGTCGGCGCGCGACTTGGTGGTTCCGGCCAGTCTTCGAATGACTTCGCCCCTGATGTGAGCCCTCCCTTGGGCGGGCGGCTCGGACATGGCGCTCTCAATGTCACCGTCCGCGATGAGCTGGTGTTGCAAAGCATTTGATATCAAGCGATGGCCGATATCAAAACCGCCAGCCACAATATCGCC
>JBKQNQ010000172.1:0-7675 GCA_052145875.1 Thiobacillaceae bacterium | reverse complement strand
ATGTCCCCATTCACCACCGCAAATACGTCTCCAGCAATGAGTGGCAGCGCGGTTGCAATTCCCCCCGCGGTCTCCAGTGCCTCGCGTTCACGGGAGTAACGAATCTCGACGCCAAAAGTCGCGCCGTCCCCCAGCACCTCTTCAATCTGATTGCCAAGGTGGGCATGATTAATGACGATCGGGCCAAATCCTGCCTTGAGCAGCTTTTCCAGATGCCACACGATCAAGGGCTTGCCGCCAACCCGCAAGAGTGGTTTGGGTGTGCAGTCCGTCAGCGGCCGCATGCGCTCACCCCGACCCGCAGCGAGAATCATGGCGGATTTTGTCCTCATTGCTTTGCCATCCTCATGCGACGCACGGTCTTCAAGGGACCCCTTCAAAAGCTATACCCGGTTTGTGCCGAGCGGTTCTCAAGATGATCCAGCAAGCGCACCATGCAATGCAGCTCGTGATAGCGTTCGCATGCCTTGCGCAGATAATCCATCACCCGCGGCATGTCTTTGAGATAATTGTCTTTGCCGTCGCGGTGATACAGGCGGGCGAAGATCCCGAGTACCTTGATGTGGCGTTGGACACCCATCCATTCGAAGTTGCGAAAGAAGTCATAGAAGTCGGTCGTAACGGGCAGCCCTGCCTTGCGCGCAGCTTCCCAATAACGAATCAGCCAATCGAGCACCTGCTCCTCATCCCATTTGATGTAGGCGTCTTTGTAGAGCGACGCCAAGTCGTAGGTAAGCGGACCGTACAGGGCATCCTGAAAATCCAGTATCCCCGGATTGGGTTCCGAAACCATCAGGTTGCGGCTGTGGTAATCGCGATGCACGTATACGCAGGGCTGCGCCAGATTGTTCGAAAGAATCTGCTCAAAAGCCTGGTTCATCAAACGCGCCTGGGCATCGGTAATGGACTGCCCAAGATGCTTCGCCACATACCAGTCCGGGAACAGGTTCATCTCGCGAAGCAGCAATTCGCGGTCGTAGCGCTGAAGGATCCCCGGCTCGCTGGCGAGTTGAATCTTGATCAACGCATCATTGGCCGCCAGATAAAGTTCTCTGGCGTTCGATTCTGTTAGCACCGAAAGATACGTGGTCGGTCCCAAATCAGACAACAACAGGAACCCCTGATCCAGGTTTTTCGCCAGGACCTTAGGGACGTTCACGCCGGCTGCGGCAAACAGGTGCGCGACCTCGATAAAGGGGCGGCAGTCCTCGTGGGACGGCGGAGCATCCATCACGATATAATTGCTGCCATTGAACGTGGCACGGAAATATTGGCGGAAACTGGCATCGCTGGAAGCGGGGGTTAAATCGAAATCATTCCTTCCCAGGCTTGCAGCGGTCCATTGATGCAGTAACTCGTAGCGTTCCAAGGGGCCTTCCCATTTAGATAACGACCGGATTCTACTCCTTGGGCGCCACGGGACCAGGGTCACGAACTGCCCTGAGCGCGAGGAACCGCACAGCGAACGATGAGACAAATCAGAGAGAAGGGCGAACGGTGATCGCGCGTGCCGAGGTGGGAGCAGGCGCCGCATGCTGTCAGAATGCGGCTTCACGCGGAAGCCGCGGGCGAACGTCCTCAAGGTTTCCCGTGCTCGCGGCGCTTCGCGCTTTATTTACTGGCTGCATACTCCTGCAAGGCACGGGGCCGGTGTTTGGCGCCGAGCCAGGAATCGTTCTGAAGCTTGACACGCAACTTCGGGGTTCTGCGGTCGCCGGAGCAGAAGGCCCCCTCTTTGTCACCGCGGATCGGATTGAATCCCATGAACCCCATGTTGTCAACGCATACGGCCAGGTGGAAGCAAGGCGAGCCGGACAAAATTTCTTCGCTGATTTTCTGCGCTACGACACCGAGCTCCATCTGATCACCGCGAGGGATCATGTTCGGATGGAACGCTCAGATGGAGTGATGTCTGGGGAAAGTCTCAAGCTGCAGTTGGACACTGATGCCGGTGAAATGACGAAACTAGAGTTCGCGATGGCCGCGGGCCCAGGGCGCGGCCATGCGGATCTGGCAGAGTTTAAGGACAAGGAACACTATTCGATGAAGCGGGCCCTCTATACGAGCTGCCCGGTTGATGATGAAGTGTGGAAATTGACTGCGGACGACCTGGATATTGATCAAGTCAAGCGAGTCGCAACAGGGCATGACGCGCTGCTCACATTTGAAGATGTTCCGCTGATCTACAGCCCGTGGATGGATTTTTCTCTCGACACCGGCCGCAAGAGCGGGTTCATTGCACCGACATTCGGCACCACCAGCGCGAGCGGTCTGGAATTTACCGTACCCTATTATTTCAATCTCGCGCCCAATTACGATGCCACTGTATCACCGCGCTACCTTAGCAAGCGCGGTCTGCAATTTGGGCTCGAGGGCCGCTACCTGATGCCATCCTTTCAGGGCATCGCTCAGGCCGAATTTCTCAATGACAGCGCGACGAACGAAGCGCGGTGGGATGTCAACCTCCACCACCAGGAGCAAATTGCCCCAACACTGGTTGGAAAAATTGATTTCCAGCGGGTGTCCGACAACAACTACTTTCGTGATCTTTCCACTCTGGTGGTCCAGACCTCTCAGACCCTGCTGCCTGAACAGGGCACCTTGAACTACGACAACGGGGTGTGGCAAAGTCAGTTCATGCTCCAACAGTTCCAGCTCTTACAAGACCCCAACAATCCGATCGTCGCGCCCTACAACCGCCTGCCCGATATAACGCTAAAGACCGACCAAGTGTTTGGCGCCGTGGAAGCGAAGCTCGATTCCGAGTACGTCTATTTCCAGAACCCGTCCCAGACCCAGGGTTCCCGCCTGAGCCTGTATCCCCAAGTCAACCTGCCCTGGGAAAACCGCTTTGCCTCCTTCAACGCCAACTTCGGCGTGAACGCAACCTACTACAGTTTGGATAATTCCGTCCCGAAGCCAGACATCAGTCGAGTGCTCCCGCTGTCCAGCCTGGATGGCAAAATTGTTCTGGAACGCGATATCGATTTTGCCGGGAACCAATATGAGCAAACCCTGGAGCCACGGCTGTTTTATGTATACGTTCCCTACCACAACCAAAGCGATATCCCGGTATTCGATACCGCCCGGGCAGACCTGAACTTGGACGAGCTGTTTGCTGAGAACCAGTACATTGGTGGCGACCGCATCAGCAACGCCAACGAGGTCACTTTGGCGCTAACCAGCCGACTAATTGATCCTAAGACGGGTCAGGAACGACTCGACGTGACGTTTGGCCAACGCTATTACTTCCAAAGCGAGCAAGTGACATTGCCGGGCGAAACACCCCAAGAAGCGCTGGCGACCAACCTGGTGGCCGGCTTTGACGGGCAAGTCACGCCTGCAATTCGTGTCGACGGAACCTGGCAATTCGACACCGTCAACGACAAAACATTACTATCCGATTTGGACGTAAGTTATAAGCCTGCCACCGGGCAACTTTTGAATGCAGCCTATCGCTTCATCGAAGGCTCGACGGAACAATTCGATTTTTCCAGCCAATGGCCTCTTACGAAGCGCCTTCACGGCCTTGCCCGAGTAGATTATTCCATTCCAGACCGTTCGCTCGTGCAAGGCCTAATGGGGCTAGAATACAATGGAGGTTGCTGGGCGGTGCGCAGCGTCATCCAGCGACTGACCACTGCGGAGAACAGCCGCAACAATGCGTTTTTTGTCCAGTTGGAATTGAACGGTCTCGGCCAAATCGGCTCCAATCCCCTTGAACTGCTGAAACAGAATATTCCAGGCTATGCGAATCCAATCGACTTTACTACTCATCCTTAGTTTTATGGCGCTGCTTTCGACTGGCGTGCACGCGGCCAGTGTGGAAGCGGTCGACCAGATCGCTGCTGTCGTCAACGACGAAGTCATCACCCGCGTCGAACTTGAGGAACGCTACAAGCAAATTGTCGCCCAGATGCGCAAGCAGAATACACCCTTGCCGGCACATGACCTGCTGGAGAAGCAATTATTGGAGCACATGA
This sequence comes from Thiobacillaceae bacterium, assembly GCA_052145875.1. Lineage (GTDB taxonomy): Bacteria > Pseudomonadota > Gammaproteobacteria > Burkholderiales > Thiobacillaceae > DASQBT01. Next base: position 3,692 of record JBKQNQ010000172.1, on the reverse strand, counting down.
TTACCGAACAATGCATCCTTCAGCATGCCGCCAGTACGGGAATTCGCGTGGACGCCTCCCAGGTCGAGCACACGATCGAGCGGGTTGCCGCTCAAAACAAACTGGACCTGGACGGCTTGAAGGCCACTCTGGCAAGTGATGGCATTAACTTCGACGAATTCCGCGAGGATATCCGCAACCAAATGATCATTGCCCGCGTACGCGAACGTGATGTGGACGACCGGATCGTCGTGTCCGACGGGGAGATCGAAGGCTATCTGCAAACGCAGATAGCACAGGGCAATGAGGAGGAAGAGTACAATCTTTCCCACATTCTTGTGTCCGTGCCTGAGAATGCCACCGCCGAACAAATTCAGGCACGCCGCGCAAGAGCCCAGGACATCCTTGATCAGCTGGCGAAAGGCGTGGACTTCGCCCAGCTGTCTGCGAGCTATTCCGATGCACCCAACGCACTGCAGGGCGGCAACCTAGGCTGGAAGTCGCGCGCCCAAGTTCCGACACTATTCCTAGACACGCTCAGGACCCTCAAGGTCGGTGATGCGGCACCCCTGATCAAGAGCGCCAACGGGTTTCACATCATCAAGCTCAATGACAAACGCGGTCTGAACGTTACCACAGTTGTTTCCCAGACACATGTTCGTCATATCCTTATCAAGCCGAGCGAGATGGTATCCGAAGCGGATGCAAAGAACCGCTTATTGCAGATTCGCGAGCGATTGGAAAATGGCCAGAAATTTGAAGATCTGGCGCGGCAGTTCTCGGAGGATGCCTCAGCAAGTAAGGGGGGCGATCTTGGCTGGGTTAATCCGGGCGATACGGTTCCCGAATTTGAAAAAGCCATGAATGACTTGAAACCCGGTGAGCTTAGTCAACCAATCCAAACCCCGTTTGGCTGGCACTTGATACAGGTGCTGGACCGACGCCAGCAGGACGTGACTCAGGAGCGCCAGAGACTGCTGGCCCGGAAGGCCATCCACGACCGAAAAGCGGATGAATCCTATCAGGACTGGTTGAGGCAGCTCAGGGACTCCGCTTATGTTGAGGTCCGGCCTTTGGAAAATTGATCCCGATGGGGAGAGCAACTGAAGCGCCACGCGATGCAGTCTCGTGATGACGCAAGGCGCGATGCGCAACGAGCCAGCCTTATTCGTGCTGGGTCATTGAGGACGCCATTGCGATGAATGCCTCACTCCATCGATTCCTTTGTTGAAATGGAAATCCCAACACTTGTCCTGACCACTGGCGAGCCGGCAGGAATCGGTCCCGACTTGGCCTTGCTAGTTGCGCAACAACCGCTTCCCTGCGCCTTGGTTGTGCTCGCCGATATTGACTTGCTGCGCGAGCGTGCCAATCAGCTGGGGATCCCTGTCGAGCTGGAATTGCTTTCCGGCAGCGGCGTGCCTCAAGCGCATCAGCCTGGCATCGTGCAGGTCTGGCACGAACCCCTCGTTTGCGCATGCCAATCCGGTGTCCTGGACAGCCGCAACGCCCCCTATGTCTTGCGCTTGTTAGACCGCGCCGTTGAGGCTTGCATGATCGGACAAGTTCGCGCCATGGTAACGGGCCCCATACAAAAGAGCACAATTAACGACGCGGGCATCCCCTTCACGGGACACACGGAATACCTGGCAACCAAAACGGGTACGTCCAAAGTCGTCATGATGCTGGCCGGTGGCGGGCTGCGCATTGCACTTGCCACCACTCATCTTCCCTTATCCGAGGTCCCACGCGCGATCACGCGCAGTGAACTCAGCGCGGTGATCCGCATCCTCCATGCTGACTTGGTGAATAAATTTGGTCTGATCCGTCCGCATATCGCGGTATGCGGGTTAAATCCCCATGCGGGCGAATCCGGTCATTTGGGCCACGAGGAAATTGATGTGATCGAACCCGCCCTGCAGGATTTGCGGGGCGAGGGCCTCTGGCTCACCGGGCCCCATCCCGCCGATACCTTGTTTGCCCAACTTCATAAAGAGCCTGCCGATGCCGTACTGGCGATGTACCATGATCAGGGATTGCCGATTCTCAAGTACGCGAGCTTTGGTAAGGGAATCAACATTACCCTGGGGCTGCCCCTGATCCGAACATCCGTCGATCATGGTACTGCCCTGAGTCTAGCGGGCACGGGCCGGATCGAAACCGGCAGTCTGCTGGCTGCGATCGGGCTTGCCACCGAATTGGCCCTTAATAGAAGTCGCGTGTCCTCCAAACCGCATCTGAGGGCAGCAGAAGGAGGCTAATGGATAGGCTCAGACGTTATCGTCGCCCCGATTCGGCGCTCGCTTTGTGAAGCATATTCCGCGCAAACGCTTTGGCCAACACTTTCTCACCGACGAGGTCATCATTCACGCCATCGTCGACGCGATCCGTCCAAGGCCTGATGAGATACTGGTGGAAATAGGACCTGGCCTGGGCGCGCTTACCGGACCCTTGCTGGATCGCATTCCGCATCTAGATGTGGTCGAACTCGACCGCGACATCATCACCCACCTGAAAAAGACTTATTCATCTGATCGGCTGACCATTCACGAAGCGGATGCACTGAAGTTTGATTTCACGGACGTGGTCGCAAGGGCCGAACGCCATCGGCAACCCGGCACTAAGGGAGAAAAGAAGCGATTCAGAATCTGTGGAAATCTGCCCTATAACATTTCCAGCCCGCTGCTCTTTCATCTGATCGACCACGTCGACGCAATTGCCGATATGACGTTCATGCTACAAAAGGAGGTCGTGGATCGCATGGTGGCCGCCCCGTCCACGTCAGCCTATGGTCGGCTTACCGTCATGTTGCAGCGCCGACTTCACTTGGAAGCGTTGTTTGATGTGCCGCCGGAAGCCTTCGACCCGCCGCCCAAAGTCAATTCCGCCATCGTGCGCATGATTCCCAAACCCGTTAGTCAAGTCCCGGTACTCCTCGATAAAGCATTTGAACGCGTTGTCGCCGCCGCATTCTCGCAACGGCGAAAGACCCTGCGCAATACCTTGGCGGGCACCATTAATGCTGAGGAATTAATAAAACTCGGGATCGATCCTGGCCTGAGGGCACAAAATCTTTCGGTGTCCCAGTATGAGCTCATCACACGGCACGTGACGCGTCCAGTGGGTTCTCCATAAACCCGCCAGATCGAGAATCGGGCCGTGGTGCGCATACTAGGGCTTGCTGCCTCTGTTTTCATCGCCCAGACGCCCGCGCCCCGTTCCCTACCGGGACGACCACCTCAACGCCATGAATGGCGCTCCCAGGTTGCGCGCCTTCCTTATCCCTTTCCGCGAACGGCCGGCGGACCCGTTCACATGAAATCCGCACCTAGCGAACTCAATCCCGATTCGGGGCCCCCGGATACTCGTTGCATGCCGGCGGCATAAGCCAGCTCAGCGAACCGGGTCTTTCCAGCCTGCGGTCCCTGTTTGAATAAACTCGATCTTGTAACCATCCGGGTCCTGGACAAACGCGATCACGGTTGAACCATGTTTCATTGGCCCGGCTTCGCGGGTAACCGTGCCGCCACAGGCTTTAACGGCGGCACACGCTGCGTAGGCATCTTCCACCTCGACAGCGATGTGTCCGTACCCGTTACCCAAATCGTACGCGGTCGTACCCCAGTTGTAAGTGAGTTCCAATACCGCTGCCTTATCTTCGGTGTCATATCCCACAAAAGCCAGGGTGAACTTGCCGTCGGAATAATCCTTTT
>JBKQNQ010000171.1:0-2806 GCA_052145875.1 Thiobacillaceae bacterium | reverse complement strand
GCACCGCCTTGGCCTCGACGTATTGGCGGGTGATCGGATCCAGGACGTTCACGTAGCCCAGGTCCTCGGGGTTGATCTTCACCTGCACCCTTGTTCCCCGCTTAAGCTGGGTTGCAAGCGCCACCAGTGCCGGTGAATGGTAGGGGATGTTTTGAAACGGAACGCGTCCGTTGCTAATCGAGCGATCCCTGACGATCCCCAGGATTACATCAAGGTTGACGGAGGGATCCAGTGTCCTGGGCGGGGACAGTTCAACGGCACGCTTCCAGGCAATGGCGGGCGAGGTGCCGATCGCTGAGTGCGGGGTCTGCATATAAACGTCGACGATCCATTTGTGCATGAGGTAATCCAGGTTGTCGAGCGTAATGGCCGCTTGATCTGTCGGCTTATAGTCACCCCGCGCCTTCGGATTCGATTTTGTGGTCCCAGGCAGGTTGTGGATCAGGCCCTGGTTCTGGGTTTGCATATGCCGCTCGATGGATCCTTTGAACCACGGACTTCCTGGCGGGCAGAGTTGCGTTGAAACCGTTAGCTGCTCGCAAGCACTGTCAAAACTCGGGCTGAGGAACTCCTTCCCGTTGTCCGAAATGATGAGCATGGGAACGCCGTGTGCATCCCAATCCTTGCGGATCTTGGGAAAGCGCGTCCTCACATAGCTCTTGTCCTTGAGCACATGCCGCAGGCACTGCATGACGGACAGGAATGACGGGGGCGTAAACGAGATATAGAAGCCCACGATCGCGCGGGTCAGCTTGTCGATTGCCACGGTGATCGTGGGCCTGCCAAGAATTGTCCAGTCCTCGCCCACGACGATGATGTCCAGCGATGTGTGGTCGATCTCCACCCGTTCCAAGGGCAAACTGGCCATGGGGCCACCCGCGCGCGAACGAAGCACCCGCTCTCCGGCTGCTTTTCCAAGCCGCTTTGTGGCAACCAGAAACGGGTCGAGCCTCTTGAAGTGACGCACAAGCGTGCGGTAATGGGGTATCCGGAGCTTGTTACCGGCATCACGCAGCGTATTGATTTCGACGATGCGCCCGCCCAGCGGCCCGTAGACCCATTGAATGGCTGGCCGGTGGGGTTGCAGCCATTCGTCAGCCGCTCGATCGATCAGGGTCATCACGTCATAGGGCAGGCGCTCGGTCCGGTTGCCGCGCCGGGACACCGCCGGAAGGAGCGACCTCGGATCGCCTTCGGCGGCGTGATAGCTGGCTATCCACCGCTTGAGCGTGGGGTAACTGGGTCCGTTTTCTCGACGCTTGTCGGCGATTTGCGCGATCAGTTGTTTTGTCGCGGCGACCGTGAGGCGCAGTCTCGGCGTTCCCGTCCACAGCCCGCTCACTGCCCGGACATACACGAGCCGCCGCTTGATGACTTCCTGCTCTTCCGGTGGGAAATCTGCCAGCACGGCGTCAGTCGGGGCGGTGGCGCCGGAGAGTTCGCTCGGCTCGAGCGTGAGGGCTCCTTCTTCACGCAGTCGGTCGAGTTCCTCAATCGTCGTGGTGCGAGGTGGGCCGCCGCGCTTGAAGTAATAGTGGACCCGATTGCCGTGGATCGACCCAATCGTTTGCGGCGCCCCCTTGATCGTGATCGTCTGGCCAGGGTAGTAGTTGCCTGTGCTCATTGCGCACCCCCTTGCGGCAACGTCAACACCGCGTCCCAGTTGATCGGGGCATCCAGGTTGAATCCCACCGCACCCTCGAACATCAGGGAATAGAGAACGGGAATGGGGTAGCCCGCAGCGAGCAGGCGGTCTGCCAATTCTTTGAGCCGGATGCCGCCCGGCGCAGAAATCGCGTCCTGGCAGAGTGCCCGGGCAGCACTGGGCGCATGATGATCGGCGTGGCTGTAGAGAAGTTTCAGATTCTCCAAACGCGGGGACGCCTCGGCCCACTCGGCTGCCACGGTGCTAAAGTCCGCGTCCAGTTCGTCAAACGCTTCGGTTATGACGGCCAATTTTCGTGCGGTGTCCTTGTAGTCTGCGACCCCGTCGGGCTTCACATCGACGAAAACTGGCCGGGACCCTTCTTGCCAGAGGCGGAGTTCAACGTCGGGCGTGTAGCGGTGGAGCTTCTCATCCATGAGAAACTCGATGGTGACCGGCTGGCAGTAATACGCGGCGACGGTCTTGTCGAACTCCAGCCAGTAGAAATAGTTCCGTTCGGGCACGCATTCGTAAGGGATGTGCGACTTCATTTTGCGGCTGTAGAACCGGCCAATGATTTTCTGGCGGCTGCCGTTGACAATTTTCCTAACGGGCGTTTGCATGGTGCCCCCCGCGGTTCAGAGCCGTCAAAGGGCGGGCGGATCCCATGCCGGCACAAGCATGCCTGCCGCCTCTGAGGGCAGCCACCGGCGATGCACGACATGCGGCGCTATGGAAGAAATCCGGGGTCATGATGGTGCAGGATTTGTTCTTAGTAGTTGGATAGTCGGCTGCGCGCGGAAATTGTTGAGCGCCGCAGGCGGCTTCCAAGGTTTGAACGCAGCGCTGTTCTCCAAAATTCTGGAGCGCGGATCGATACCCTGAGTTGTTCATTTTTTTTCCTTTCTTAAGTGGTCATGCGTTTTGTACCGTAGGCCACTCCGGTGGCCTTGTCAACATGTAAGTGCTTGATTATGCTATTAGTTTAGCTTTATGGAGCAGGTGTTCAGTGGGGGGCGGACACCTGATTTGGTGGCCAAAGTGCGACGCTTAAGTTGCGTGAGCGGATGTCGCGATTACGCGGTCAGGGAATTAAAGATTCCGCGCGAGTGACGATACACAGCAACGCCAACTAGAAAAATCACCCCATGTCACCTAGCC
>JBKQNQ010000170.1:0-4158 GCA_052145875.1 Thiobacillaceae bacterium | reverse complement strand
CTCCAGACGCCGAAAACCAGCAGGCCGGCCACGACAAGTCCCACGCCAATGAAAGTAAAAAGGCCGATTTTGAAATTGTTTATTCTCGTGCTCATAAGTATTTAGCTGGGCTCCATGGAGTGGCCAGGATCAGGTTGACGGTTGAAGAAACGGCGAACCCGCGGATCGGCGGCCCCATCCCTGAGTTCGGCCGGCTTTCCTTCGGCGATGATCCCCTTAGCGCCGGAGCCAAGCATCACAACACGATCCGCGATGGAGTAGATGCTTGGCAGTTCATGGCTCACAATCACGAAGGTAAAACCGAAATGGTGGGCCAGGCTGGTGATCAACAGATCGATCCCGGCAGAGGTAATCGGGTCCAACCCGGCGGACGGTTCGTCCAGGAACAGAATTCTGGGATCCAGCGCCATGGCGCGAGCGATGGCCGCGCGTTTCTGCATTCCGCCACTCAATTCGCCAGGCATTTTGTCCGCGGCGGCACCCAGACCGACCAGCTTCAGCCTGGCTAAAGCAGCCACTTCCTTCAAAGGATCCGGCAGGTTGGAGAACTCATCCAGCGGCAGCCGCACGTTCTCGAGGACCGTTAAGGAGCCGAACAGCGCGCCACTTTGATACATCACGCCAAATTTGCGCAACAGCGCCAGCCTCTCCTTCTCCTGTGCAGCCACCAGGTTGCCCCCTTCGATCCACACCTCGCCAGACAAGGGCGGATAAAGCCCGATCATTGCCTTCAGCAGGGTGCTCTTGCCCGAACCCGATGCGCCCAGGATCACGAATACTTCGCCGCGCCTGACTTGAAAGTTTACGTTCTGAAGAATGACATTGTCTCCATAACCGACGGTCAAGTCTTTGACGGAAATCGCGATGTTGTCAGGCGCATTCATCATTTGAGAAGGAAAGAAATTGCGGAAAAGACGGCATCGGCCACGATGATGAGCAGCAGGCTGGTTACAACTGCCCGCGTGGTCGAAAGGCCGACGGCACTGGGTCCCTGTTGGGTGCGCAGGCCGTGCCAGCAACCTACGGCCGACACAATGACGCCAAAGACGGCACTCTTGGAGATGCCGGCCCCGAGATCGTTCAAGTGAACGCTGGAGGCCAATTGGTGTAATATGAGGGGAAGCGTAAAACCAAGTCCCAGCATGACGATGACGCCGCCGATCACCCCCATGAGTATCGAGTAAAACGTAAGCAGCGGTGTCACAAAAACTCCCGCCAAGATTCGCGGCACTACCAAAAAGGGGATGGGATCCAGTCCGAACGTCTTCAAAGCATTGAGTTCCTCATTGACTTTCATCGTGCCGATCTCGGCGGCGAATGAGGAACCTGAGCGGCCCGCCAGCAGAATGGCCGTCATGAGCGGCCCCATGTCACGAACCATCACCACCATGATGGTGTTGGCGACGTATAGCTGCGCGCCAAATTCGGCCAGGCGCCGCGCCGACTCGAAGGCGATAATGAATCCCAGGAGCAAGCTCATCAGCGAAACGATCGGCACGGCGTTGGCGCCGGCCAACTCAATGATGCGGCGTGTCTCCGCCCACCGGCTCCGCTTCGGATGAAAAATGCTGACAGGCAGGCTGGCGACGATAGCGCCCAAAAAGACCATTTGCTCGGAGAATTCCATGGTCACTTGCCTGCCCCACCAGCCAATTTTCTCCATGCAAGAGTCGCGCTTGATCGCCGGGTGCGGGTGGAACGCTTCGTGGTCGTTGAAAGTGAGTTCCCGGAGTATTTTCTCATGGTCAGCTTCCAACCCAAACACCGAGACGGTCGCCTGTGGCGTCATGCTTCCCATGTTGAGGTAGAGGAGCAAACTCATACCTGCGGCGTCGCAGTAGCCGAGGCCGCTGACATCCACTTGGAGTGTCACAACTTTCGTCCCTAGCAGTTCCTTCTCCAGAAGGCCCCAGCAACCCACGACTGTGTGCTCATTCAGGCGGCCACGAAGAACCACGCAAGCCTGACCGTTCGGTCTCACTTCCACATCGGTTTCCAGTTCGTTTTGTGTTGCGATCTTCATGACAACTTTTGATGCGTGGGGCTTACAGCGAAATAGGTTTAATCTTGGCCAGAATGGCCTCCTTGGTTGCGGTGCCAACGATGCGTACGCAAGGTTTGCCTTGGACAAAATACAGCAGCGTGGGAACCGACTGAATCTCGTACCAAAGACTAAGGTCAAGACTGTCATCCGCGTTGACCTTGACCACTTTGACCTTTCCCAAGCAGGCGCCGGCTAGTTCTCGCAGCACGGAATCGAAGGCCTGGCATGGCCGACTCCAAGGCGCCCAGAACTCGACAAGGACCGGTTGGGTCGATTCCAAGACTTCCGCCTTGAAATCCTTGGCAGCAACCGCGATCAGTGCTCCGTTTTGAGTGTTCATATTTTCGGGTTTGTTGAACATCACCAAGCTCTTATGCACAGGCTGTGCCACAGTGATGGCAAAAACGTAACGCGCTCAACGACATAGTCTTGCACACGGAATGGCCAGGTTCCGCTGGGTTCGGAAAATCGAAGGACCCGAAAAATCGTGCGGCGTTCGCGGCCAGTCTCATGGCTCGAAATCCTCTATGAGGATGAAATGACTGCCGCAGTTGCTCCAGACCCGCAAAAGCGTACGCTTGTCCTTGGCATTTTGCGTCAATCGCGACGCCTCCCCAGCGTTCCGGACTTCCTGGCGATTGATAGATTGAATAATATTCCCGGGCCGGAGACCTGCTTGCGCGGCCGCCGAAGCAGCGTAGAGATCGAACACGACCGCACCTTGCACCTCACTGGGAATTTCGAGCCGCTGGCTGAGTTCGCTGTTGATCTCACCTAGAAACACGCCCTGCAGCGCGCCGAGATTCCTTTCATGGACAACTCGATCCACTTTCGCGTGGAGGGTCTTACGAGATGCATTACCGATGGTGACCCGAAGCGGCTTAGACGAGCCGTCGCGCAAAACCTCAACCGGGACTATCTGTCCAGGCTTGGCTTCTGCGACCAAGATCATCAACTGATGCGCGTCAAGCACCTCCCTGCCGTCGAACCGCGAAATCACATCTCCAACCTTGAGCCCGGCCTGCTCGGCAGGTCCGTTCGGCGAAACACCGCCCACCAGTACACCGGTGGCATTGTGAAGATTGAATTCTGTGGCGAGCTCGGGCGTCAGGTCCTGAGTTTCGACCCCGAGATCGCCGCGGACCACATAACCAAATTTCACCAGATCCGTCATCACGGTGCGTGCAAGCTCCGACGGAACGGCAAACCCGATGCCCAGGCTCCCGCCAGAGCTGCTGAGGATGGCGGTGGTGATACCGATCAGGTGCCCAGTGACATCCACCAACGCTCCACCCGAGTTGCCGGGGTTGATGGGGGCGTCCGTTTGGATGAAGCTCTCATAATCCTCGATGCCCATGCCGCCACGGTCAGTCGCGCTGACAATACCATGTGTTACGGTCTGACCCACCCCGAAAGGATGGCCGATCGCCAGGACCGGATCGCCCACCTGCACCTTCCGGCTGTCAGCCAGCGGGACCGTGGGCAGGTTGTGGGCGTCGATCTTGATGACCGCGATGTCGCTCTTGGGGTCAAGTCCAATCAACTTGGCCTTAAACTCGCGCCCGTCCTCCAATGTCACCGCGATCTCGTTTACTCCAGCCACGAGATGGCCATTGGTCAGGATATAACCGTCCTCAGTCACGATCACCCCGGACCCAAGTGCGCCCTCCACCAGGGGGGCAGAGCCGGGGCGGGGGAAAGAGTAACGCGGGAGAGGATTCTCCGTGCCGCCTGGCAGGTTAGCAACGCTGTCACATTTGAGCGCTGTGACAATTCTCACCACGCCGGGTGAAACCCTTTTGACTGTCGGCGCGAAGGTTTCGAATGTCCAATTGAAACGCTGCGCTGGAAGTTCATTAGCTGACTGGTTTAGCGTCTCGCCGCACTGCCCGGCCTCGGCTGTAGGATCCAGTTGGCCCACCAGGACCAAGGTCGCGTTCACGAGGACGATTCCTAACGTCAGCAGAGATTTTGGTCTGTGAATCTGTAATCTTATATCTTTCATTGTGGTCGGCCTCATGCCGTTTAAAGTCTTCATTTTTCCGACAAGTCCGGGTCGTGGTTTAAAGCTCATTCATTTTCTGTGCCACGTTTGGGTAATGCGCCGTTTCCGT
>JBKQNQ010000169.1:0-3254 GCA_052145875.1 Thiobacillaceae bacterium | reverse complement strand
TGGGCAGAACATCGCGACACGTGCGCTACTCGGCAATGTCGTAATCCTCACCTTCTGGGCCAGCTGGTGCGATCCAAGCCGCGAGGACTTGCCGATATTGTCCGCCTATGCGGCCCGGCACGCGAAGGAGGGGCTACAGGTCCTGGGCTTCAGCTTGAACGGTCCCGAGGATTTGGCTAAAGTGCGACAAGTGGCTGCCAGCTTGAGCTTTCCGGTCGGGTTATTGGGCAGCGCATGGGCCGGAGAATACGGTCGGATCTGGCGCCTTCCAGTGAGTTTCACCATCGATCGGGAAGGCCTCCTGGCCGACGACGGGTGGAACGACAATCCGCCGCAATGGACCGAAGAACGCCTGCAGCGGATCGTCTCACCATTGCTTCGGCAGTCGCCCTGAATCGTTCTACGACACATTCCGGTGTGAGTTCGAAGCGAATTGGGCCCAAAATAGCTTCTGGAATTCAGAGTGCCTGGAAACTGGTCCAGACACAATGCGGCCGGTAACCGGCTAACCGTAAACCGGCGTTGGCCGGGCGGTCGGTGTCTGTGGCGACAGCTTCACGTCGCCTATAGCGCAGGATCAAGGATATGCTGGGCGTCGGCCTATTGCGTCGCCTGCCTCCCATTGCGCTAGTTTGACGGGCAGCCACCAATCCTGAGCGGGACGTAATGCGGGATCGGCCCCTGACAACCTATGCCATGCGACGCTCGCTGGACTACCAATCGATATTTCCGTACCAAAGTGAGCGCTCTGCGGGTTTGCTTACAGTAAGGTAAGGACAACGGAACCTCATCAAGGTAAAATCTATCCATGTTCTGCGGGGCGATCGCTCCATCCCCCGACCATCCATTTTTGCTGTACCCAAGCGTGTATCCGCATGGACAATGGCTTTAGCGAGGTTGGCATTTATGCGGGTCCTGCGCCCCATTCACCGTTCGGGTTCAAAGCACTGAATAAATCCCACAGACTCCCTATGAATGCAAGCAAATCCCGTCAAATCACCGCGCCGTCATCTCGCGGCCTGTTGTTGATCGTTGCCGCCCCGTCAGGTGCGGGAAAAACCACGCTCGTGCGTGCTCTGCTCAAGGCCAATCCAGAGATTCGCCTATCCATTTCCTATACGACCCGGCCCCCCCGCACGGGCGAGGTCAATGGAAAGGATTACCACTTTGTCACCCAGAGCGTATTTCTTGAGATGGCAAAGCATTCAGAATTTCTCGAAAGTGCCGAGGTGTACGGCAATTCCTACGGCACGTCGGAAACCTGGATCGAGCGTGAAATTGCCGCTGGACACGATATCCTCCTAGAAATTGACTGGCAGGGCGCAGCACAGGTTCGGAAGCGGTTTCCCGATGCACTGGGCATCTTCATCCTGCCGCCGTCGTTGCAAGCGTTACGCAATCGGCTCACGAACCGCGCCCAAGACAACACCGGTGTCATCGAAGAGCGCTTGGCGGCTGCCTCCGAAGATGTCAGTCATGCAATCGAGTTTGACTATATAATCATCAATGACGACTTTGATGAGGCACTGCGCGATTTGACAGCCTTAGTCAGAGCGGCCCGACTAACTAAGCCACGCCAGGTCGAACGGCACAGTGAGCTGTTCACCCAGTTCAACGCATCGGCCCGGGGGCAAACGTAAAGCAATTCCGGAGGAACCGATGGCCCGCATTACCGTAGATGATTGTATCCATAAAATCAGCAATCGATTTGAACTCACCTTGGCGGCCACGTATCGTGCCCGTCAGATTGCGCAGGGCTCACAACCCATGGTCGATAGCAGGGACAAGCCAACGGTAACGGCCTTGCGCGAAATTGCCGCCGGGAAGGTTGGCCTTGAGATCCTCAATCGAGGCAAAGCCTAACTCCATCCAGACTTCCGCGGTGGTCACGGCGGGCCCTCCGCCGGTGAGCAACTTCGCGGAATTGGCCGATCAGCTGGGCTATCTTTCCCCGGATGATCTGGCGCTGGTCAAGAATGCGTTTGAAACGAGCCGGGATGCCCATGCCGGCCAGTTCCGAAAAAGTGGCGAACCCTATATCTCCCACCCCCTTGCCGTGGCCGAAATTCTGGCATCCTGGCATCTTGACCATCAAGCGCTTGCCGCTGCCATGCTGCATGATGTCGTCGAAGACACGGGTGCGAGCAGCGAGCAAATAAAGGAACAGTTCGGCGCGGCGGTCGCCCGCATTGTCGAAGGAGTATCCAAGCTCGACCGACTTTCGTTTGAATCGGAGCAGCATGCGCAAGCGGAAAATTTTCGCAAGATGCTTCTTGCCATGGCTCAAGACGTTCGCGTCATTTTAGTCAAGTTAGCGGATCGACTTCATAACATGCGCACTTTGTCGTCGATGGTACCGGAAAAACGCAAACGAATTTCCTTGGAAACGTTGGAAATCTACGCTCCCATCGCTAACCGGCTAGGCGTCTACCCCGTCTATCGTGAACTGGAAGATTTGTCACTTCGCTTCCTTTATCCAAATCGCTTCCGGGTCATTTCAACAGCGGTTACGGCAGCGCGCGGCAATCGTCGCGCCCTGGTTGAAAAGGTGGAGGTGGCAATTCAGGAAAAACTCGCGCAGGCCGGCATCGAGGCGACTGTTACTGGCCGGGAGAAGCATTTGTACAGCATCTACAGAAAGATGCAGGAAAAGAACCTGGCTTTTTCCGAAGTATTCGACATCTATGGCTTTCGGTTGGTCGTCAAGGACATTCCTTCCTGTTACTTGGCCTTAGGCGCACTCCACGCGTTGTACAAGCCGATTCCGGGGAAATTCAAGGATTACATCGCCATCCCAAAGGCCAATGGCTATCAATCGCTGCACTCTATCTTGTTCGGGCCTCAAGGAACGCCCATTGAAGTGCAGATCCGCACCCAGGAGATGCACCGCGTGGCGGAAGCCGGCATAGCGTCGCACTGGTTTTATAAGAGTCCCGATGTGGCATTAAAGGATGTGCAGCAGGGCGCGTATCGCTGGGTGCAGTCGATGCTGGAAATTCAGGCGGACACGAAGGACTCGCCGGAATTTCTAGAACACATTAAAGTGGACTTGTTCCCTGACGAAGTTTACGTCTTCACACCCAGGGGCAAGATTATGTCGCTTCCGCGCGGCGCCACCGCGGTTGATTTCGCGTATGGGGTGCACACTGATGTCGGTAGTCACTGCGTGGCCGTCAAGATCAACCACGAGCTTATGCCCCTTCGGACGCAATTACGAAATGGCGATCAGGTCGAGATTATCACGGCGTCCAGCG
>JBKQNQ010000168.1:0-13069 GCA_052145875.1 Thiobacillaceae bacterium | reverse complement strand
GTTCTTCCCGGCGCATCGGTTGCGGAATCCGGCTTTGTGCAAGGCATGAACGCCGGGACACTTACAGTGAACGCGACCCAGGCCGTGTTCGACGGTGCATTCAACGCCGGCGTGACGTTTGGCCCCTATCAGCAGGCCCCGGGCCATCAACCGACTCCAGGGGCACTGATTCTGAGCACGCAGGATGCATCGAATGCACCGCTTTTTAATCTACAAAATGTGGTGCTGAGCGCCTCGTCGCCCACGTTGCCGCCCGGCTTCAATATCAGCACGCCATTACCGGCATCCATGCTCAATAGTGTGCAGTTGCCGGTTAACATGTTTGGCGGTATAGCAGCCGATGACGTCAACCGGTACGCTACGCGAGGCTTTGGCACCCTGGAAGTCGGTGCGGTAGATCAAATCTCGGTGTCCAGTGGTGTTACCCTTGACATGGGGCCGGGCGGTTCTGCCCAGCTCATTGCGCGCAACATCGATATTAATGGGACGATCGAGGCACCGGGTGGCAATATCACGCTAGATGCCTTGGAGACGCAGGGTGGAAGTGGAGCCCCCACGGTTTCCGTGGGACCGCAAGCCCTGCTATCCACCGCGGGCGTCTGGATCAACGATTCTCCACAAATATCCAATGGGTTCATCGCACCCGATGTGATCAACGGCGGTTCGATTGCGCTCGCCGGAAATCTTTATCTCGATCCGGGCAGTCTGGTGAACGCATCGGGAGGTGCAGAGTACACTGCGGCCGGCAAGCTTGACTATGGTACCGGCGGCAGCATCGCCCTACTGGGTACCATCGTCAACGGCACGCCGTCTAATTCATCTGCTATAGGTGAGGTTTCGCTCGGCGGAACCTTGATGGCATACAGCGGCAGCTTGGGCGGTTCCCTCAAGCTGGGTGCGGGCAACATCATCGTTGGCGGAGACGCTGCCGACCCCCTGGGATTGGCATTGCAGAGCGATTTCTTTTCGGTCGGCGGCTTCGCCAGTTACACGCTAAATGGCTACGAATCGGTTGATTTCACCCCGGGCGTCAATGTAAGCGTCATCTCGGCCTCGCGTCTGGCCGACTCGCAGGCCCTCACGCAGGCCACCGGCGCAGATTTCTCGCAGATTAGCGCGGCGCAGGTGCTCGATAACTATCTGCGCACTCCGGCCAGTCTGTCGGTCAATTCCCTAACCCCGTCTGGCACTGGCATCCAAGTCGGGGCGGGAGCGAGCATCGGCACCGACCCGGGTGGCCATATTTCCTTCAATTCCCTCACCCAGATGGATATCGAGGGGTCGCTAATCGCCCCCGCTGGAACCATCAGCCTGAGGCTTGATCCCACCCAACAGCAAGGTGGGGCTTCGAACTATGGCGGCGAAACGCTGACGATCGGCGCTCATGCCGAGCTCTCGGCGGCAGGAGCCTTCGTGCCCGAGCCCGCCGCCTTGCCAGGATTGACGAGTGGCGAGGTGCTGTCCGGCGGCAGCATCAATATCACGGCAATCAACAATTATCTTGACATCGCCCCGGGCGCGCTGATCGATGTCAGCGGCGCCAGCCGCGTTCTGGACCTGCCTGCCGGCGGAAACAAGTTTGCCTACACGCCGACCCCAGTTGATCAGCCAGCAGGCAGCATCACGATCAACGCAACAGACGATGCGGTTCTTGCGGGCAATTTCCAGGGTCAGGCTGCGGGCTCGGCGGCAGGGGGAAGGTTCGAGTTTGCGCTGTTTTGGAATCAGTACACGCCACTTCCGACGGACAATCCGCAGCTCGGCAATCTAGTCCATAGCATCATCGTGAGCCAGACGCCGGAACCCCTGGTGCCGGGTTCCAACACCAACATGCATCAGGCAGTCATCAGTGCAGACCAGCTTGCTGACGGCGGGTTTGACAGCGTCACCTTACGCTCGGATCAGCAGATTGTATTTAGCGGCAACGTCACCCTGGCGCCACGCGCATTCCTTCAGCTGGATAGCCCCGAATTGCTGATCACTGGCGGCGGCCAGGTAAATCTGGATGCGGCGCATGTGTCCCTGATTAATACACCCACCACCAATTCGAGCGAGCGTCCTTCCACCGCAGTGGGAAGTGAGCGGATTCCCGTGGTCACCCAGTCCGGCAACGGAACCCTGGATGCCAATGCCGGATTCATTTCCCTAGGTGGCAATATCACCTTGAACGGCATTTCCGGCGCCAGTTTCACAAGTTCCGGGGATCTCAGCTTCGAGGGTTTCCCAGTTAGTTATTCGAGTGACACCAATGCCGAATCCGTCACCTTGGGTTCATTGATAGGCAGCCTGATTACCCCGGCCAACCTGACATTCGAGGCGGCGCAGATATTTCCGGCAACCCTGGTGGACTACACGGTCGCGGTGGCAAACGTCGCAGCGTCGGGCAGCATGGCCGACGTAAGCGGTGGCAAACTCAACATTCTTTCAAACGGGAGTGCCGTGGGACCCGTGCTCTCCGCGGGTGGCTCAATGCTTTTTCAGGCCGACACCATCAACCAGGCCGGAACGCTGCTGGCGCCGCTGGGCACCATCAGTCTGCAGGCGGGCTCCAGTCTGACCTTGGCCGCAGGCAGCGTAACGTCGGTCTCCGCAGCGGGGTTGATGATTCCTTTCGGCGGCACGCAGGGTGTCGGTCAGACATTGTGGTATGGCAGTCTGCCGGAAACCAATACTCCACCCACCAAGCAGATTTCCATCGATGCGCCCGATGTCACGGTCGCCTCCGGCGCGGTTGTGAACGTGTCCGGTGGCGGCGATATCATGGCGACGGAATGGGTGCCCGGCATCGGCGGCTCCACGAATGTGCTCGCGGCCGCCAACACCTTTGCCATTATCCCCGGCATGACCGCCCAACCGTCCGATAGTTATATCGCTGGCCTCGCGCCGCTTAACCTGAATGAACCGTCGGCGTACAACACGATTCAGGTGGGCGCCGGTTCCGGACTGCCCGCCGGCACGTATGCCATCCTGCCCGCCTATTACGCCCTTCTGCCAGGAGCCTATCTGGTGAATGTGCAAGCCGGTTCGGCCTACCCAAACCTGACACCCGGCAACGCGTTCGTCCAGAACAACGGAGCGATCGTCGTCGCCGGAAAGCTCGGGATAGCAGGCACCAACATTCAACAATCCACCTGGTCGGGATTCAGTATTGCGCCGGGCAGCGATGCACTCCAGGAGGCCCAGTATCTCGAGTCGAACAGCAATTTTTTCAGTTCGATGGCGGCGCAGAATAATCAGCCGACACCAACCCTGCCGAACGATGGTGGACAGCTATCCATCGGGGCAAATCAGCAGCTCAATTTTGAGGGCACGCTGCTGGCACAGGCAGCCGCCAATGGCGTAATCGGCCAAGTGGACATCTATAGTTCCAAAATCGCCATCGTGAGCAATGTAGACTCCGCATCAGTACCCAGCGGCTATATTGGGTTGAGTGCAAGCCAGCTATCCAGCCTTGATGCGAGCGTGCTGATTGGTGGTACCCGTTCTGAAACAGCGAATGGGAAGACTGTCACAGTTCTGGCGAGCGACCTGTCCATCGACCTGAATGCGGGCGACAGCATTACCGCTCCGGAAATGCTGTTTGCGGCAACCGACTCCCTGGCGGTGGGGGCCAACACGACCCTGCATGCCACGGGTTCGGCACCCGGGAATAACGGTACCTTGACGATCAACGCGGACGCTTCCGGCGTGCAGCATGGCGCACTGCTGGAATTGTCCGCGGGCAATCTGGTGCCGGTAGCGCGTCCTGGCACCCTGGATTCCAGTACAGGCGCCTTAACCGTCGCGGCCGGCGCAAAATTGGACTCCGACGGTTCAATCGTTTTGGATTCGACTGGTGCCCCGCAGTTCGGGGGCACGATCATCATGCCGGCGACGGGCTCGCTCGCCATTGATGCGGGCAACATCCGTCTCGGAGCCGCACCGCAGGCGGCTGGCAGTTTGGTACTTGATAGCGCTCAGCTCGCCCAACTCGCGCAATTCCAGAATCTCGTGCTACGCAGCTATTCAACCATCGACCTGTACGGGAATGTCAATATCGGCCAGCTCGGCGTCGGCAGCCTGACGCTTGACAGCGCCGGCATTACCGGCAACAACGTGGCCGGCGTGAGTGGAGCGTCGAAACTGGCCGCCCATCAGATTACGTTCTCGAACCTGAGCAACTCGACGCCTCCGGTAAGCGGCGATGGCACGGGTTCGCTGAGTCTGGACGCCGACGTCCTGGTGCTTGATGGGGGCGATAAGACCCTGTCCGGCTTCAGCAGCGTGAATCTAAATGCGCAGGAGTTGGTCGTGCAAAACACGGGCACCCTGACGGCCGGGGCCAGCCTGGCAATCAATGCGGCGCGCATTAGCGCAGGCCAGAGTGCCAACCAGCAGATACTGGCGTACGACGCTGCGGCCACGAATCCCTGGGAGCCGGTGCAGATCACCCAAACGGCCGCGCCTGCTGCTTGGGCAACCAGTCCGATCGCCGGCGGGACACTCGTGATTGCGGGAAGTTCAGTGGATTTCGCTGGCAACATCACCCTGCCATCCGGGCGGCTGACCCTCGCGGCGCACGGGCCTTCCAGCACGGATGGGGTGAATCTGGACACCGGCTCGGCGATAGACCTGTCTACCTATGAGAAGACCTTTGGCGGAATTAATGAATCCGCTTCCGCAGGCAACCTGGCCCTGAGTGCAGATAACGGGTCGGTTACCGCCAACGCCAAATCGTCAATCAACCTGAGCGGCGGAGCGTCGGGCGGCGATGCCGGCAGCCTCAATGTTGAGGCCGCCAACGGCTTCCTGACGCTTGACGGGAGCCTACTCGCTTCTGCCCAGCCGGGAAACAATACCGGCAGTGCCACGATCGACGTGGCCGAGCTGGATGACTCGTCCGCGGACAATTTTTCTTCGATCAACTCTGCGCTTCGAGCCGGCGGGTTTGCGGATATCGTATATATGCGTGCGCGTCGGGGTGACATTGACATAGCGACGACCGATGACGTTGCCGCGAGCAATATCCAACTGGTGGCCGACACGGGGTCCATAAATGTCAGCGGCGTGATTGACGCGTCCAGCACCGCAGGCGGCGGGGAGATCCAGCTCAATGCGGGCCAGAACATTTCGCTGCTGCCCGACAGTCTGATCACGGCGCGTGGAACGTCGGCATTAATCGGCGCAGCCAATGCCTACTCCAATGGCGGCCAGGTTGATCTTTATGCCGACGGCAGCGGCTCGCTCGATTTTGCGACCGGCGCGGTCATTGATGTTTCCGCCGCCGCGAATGGCAGGTCCAGCGGCGGCACCATCCTCTTTTCCTCGACCTGGGTAACCAATAATGGTGAGCCGGTGTTGAATGCCACTCTGGCCGGTCAGGTCAACGTTTCCGGACCTGCAGCCAACGGCAACGTGACGGTGGAGGGCTTCAGAAGCTATGCAGGCGTGACGAATACGTCCACCGCTTCCGCGGTGGGAAGTCAAGTTCACAGCGATTATGCGGCTTTTATGGCAAGTGCCGACACAGTGGGTAACAGTCTGGCACTGACCGGCGTGGCCAGCTCCGATATAATCGTTCAAGCTGGCATAGAACTCAACAGCAACGGCAACATGACGGTGGATAGCGCCTGGGATTTGACCAATCCCAGCTGGTTCATCAGCGGTCAGGGCGGACGTCTAGTATTGCGCGCCGCCGGGAATCTGACCGTGAACAATTCGGTTGGGCTACCCAGCAATACCGTGGCGCCCAGCTCGGGTTGGAGCTTGGAGCTTGCTGGCGGGGCAGACCTGTCTTCCGCCGATCCGCTAGGCGTCAACGTCTCCCAGACCAGCGGTGATGTCACCCTGGCTACAGCCAATTCCCAGTTGCGTACCTCCACCGGTTCGATAGATGTCGCGGCGGGTCGTGACTTTGTGATTGCCAACAATGCTGCCGTCATCTATACGACGGGTGTGCCCAACACGGCGGGGAGTAATTTCCTCACCGGTGGGGGCGATATTTCCATCAGCGCCGGGCGCAACGCCGTGGGCACAAGCACGGTGCAGTGGCTCGATGCCTGGCTACGCCGAACCACGCCCGCCGGAAACGCAACCTCGGCCGCGGGAAAGGCGGCCGGGTGGTGGGCCGACCGCACTGCGTTCTCGCAGGGCATTGCCACGTTTGGTGGTGGCAATATCGACATCACGGCTGGCGGATCCGTACAGACGCTTTCGGCCTCGGTCGCGAGTTCAGCGTCGGTGACACCTAACGGCTTGGGCCTGCAGGCGGTCTATGGCGGCGGCGACCTGAACATTAATGCGGGCGGCGATTTGCTCGGTGGTCAGTATCTCGTTGGGCGGGGTACCGCGACACTGACGGCTGGGGGAAGCGTTGGGGCGCCAAGCGGTTCATCGGTGGCCCCCGCCCTGTGGCTACAGGGCCTGAGTCTCGATCCTGCCTTGCAGGAGGCCGATGTTCAGGTCGAGGCGCTGGGCGACGTGCATATTGCTTCCGTCGGTAACCCCACCGTGATGCCTCTGAGCGGCGCGATCAATAACGGTGCGAACGGCTACCGTGGTAGTCGGCTCACCTTCTTCAGCTTCGCACCGGACGCAAGCGCCTCCTTGATCTCTGTCGACGGGAGCGTGACCCTAGATGGAACCGCGCCCTCAGTGGGCGGACTGTCAACAGCGATGTCGTCCGTGCTGCCGCCACGCTTTTCCATGGTGGCGCTGGAGGGCAACGTAAGCAGTTCACAGGCCTTTAACGCCAGTTCTCCGGGTAACAATCCTCTTTACCAGTATCCGGATACCAATGGCAGCTTTCTCGCCCTGGCGGCAGGTTCTGTGGATGACCTCAATCTTGCCGAGAGTGATGTGCTCCCCAGCATTTTGCCACAGCCTAACACTCCCGCCATTGAATCGGGGACAGGCTCGCTGACTTTGGCAAAGGCAGGCTTTGTCCTAACCAACCCACGCCTGACCGCGCCATCTACCCTCCCGGGCTACCGCTACGCGGTTGTTGCGGATGAGGGCAGCGTGACGGATGCGAACTTCTACTTTCCTCAGCAGTCGCTGATCGAGGCCGGAACCGATATAACAAATGTCCTGCTTAATTTGCAGAACCTGTCCCCCAGCGAAACCGGGCTGATCGTCGCCGGGCGGGACATTAGCTACACATCTCAACTTGAGAATGGCACGATCTGGAGTTCACCACCGCATATCTGGATCTCGGGGCCGGGCCAGGAGATTATCCAGGCAGGTAGCAATCTTACGCTTGGGCCTGCAGACTCAATCGATGCCTACGGCAACATTAATAACCCAAGTTTGACAAGCACTGCCAGTGCGGCGCTAACCGTAATTGCAGGCGTCACGGGAAATGTCAGCCAAAGCGGCATCGACACTCTGTTCAACGATCTTTTGGTTGACGGCAAGATCAACGACCAGACCGCGGCCAATCAGGCGATTGCCGCACTGTTTAGCGCTGACATCATCCAACCGGGAAACATCACCATGTATCAATCCCGGATCAGCACGGAAGGTGGCAGCCCGATCGACTTGCTGACGCCCGACGGTAACATCAACGTCGGCCTCCCCACTCCCCAGGCTGGCAACATCGGGATTACCACCGATTACGGTGGCAGCATCAGCGCCTTCCTGAGCGGTGACATGAACGTCAATCTCTCCAAGGTCGCCACGCTGGAGGGTGGAGATATTCTCCTCTATACAAGCGGCGGAAGCATTGATGCCGGCCGGGGGCCGCGGAGTTCAATCACGACGGAGCCCCCCCGGATTGTTCCTCAAGTGATCAATGGCGTCGCGACCGGGGTCAATCTGCTGATACCGCCCGTGGACGCGGGCGGCAGCGGGATCCGTACATCGAGTTTTGACCCGGATGGTCCGGGTCCACTTCCCGCCCCTGCACCGGGCAATGTTTACCTGTTTGCGCCCGCCGGAACGGTCAATGCCGGCGAAGCGGGAGTGAGTTCGTCGGGCAGCCTTTTTGTCGTCGCACTGCAGGTGCTCAATGCCAGCAATTTCTCCGCCAGCGGGCCCGTCAGTGGTGTGCCCTCTGTTGCGCCTCCCCCGGTAGCCGCAACTCCAGTTTCGAGTGAATCTACCGCTTCCTCGAAATTGTCGGATGAGATAACCCAAAGCGTCTCTTCTGCGGCCGCAGCTGCCCAGATGACGGCTGGCTTGGAAGATTTTCGGCCCACGTTGCTGACTGTGGAAGTGCTTGGCTTTGGCGAAGCCGGAACTGACGGGGGAGATGCCCAGGATTGCAAGAAACCTCGTGGCTGCAAGAAATAGATCCGGATCCGTTTGAATTTCTGTGAGCCCAGGCTCATGGTGAAATTCATGGGCATGTAACAGAACAACGAGAAAATCCCATCTTCCGACCTCACCCCCGCCACAATGAGAAAGTTCCTGCTGTTAGCCTGCGTGCTGACTTGTTTGCCCCAGTTGGCCTATGCCTGGTGGAACAAGGACTGGAGCAATCGCGCCGTGATTGCGCTGGACACCAGTGCCACGGGCGAGGAAATCAAGCAGCAACTCAACACTGTCCCTGTTCTGATACGTCTGCACACCGGTAATTTCAATTTTCTGGGTGCAAAGGTAGACGGTTCCGACCTTCGTTTTGTTGCGGGGGACGATAAGACGACGCTTAAATATCACGTCGAAAAGTTCGACGGTGTTTCAGAAATCGCACTGGTCTGGGTGCAGGTTCCATTCCTCGCGGCAGATTCCAAGGACCAGCACATCTATGTTTATTACGGCAACGACAAGGCAGCCGCAGCGGACGATGAACACGGGACCTATGACGTCAACCAGATCGCCGATTTCCATTTCAACGAGAAGGCTGGCGCACCTCAGGATGCAACCGCAAACGGCAATGTAATCGCCCATTTCACCGGTACCCGCATTCCGGGTGGAATGATTGGCCCCGGTGCTTCATTCGATGGCAAAACGGTCATGTCCGCGCCGGCCAGCCCGTCACTCAAGCTAACTCCAGCGACCGGCTTCACCTTCTCCGCGTGGGTGAAAATGGCCGACATGCAGGAGGCGCAGCTGTTGTCGATGACGGATGGCACGAAATCAATTGTCGTCGGCGTAAAGGGGGCGAAGCTTTACGCACGACTGCAGGATGACGGTCCGCCGGTTCAGGCCGAAGGGGGGGCCCTGCTTTCGGCGACGTGGCAGCATGTCGCAGTCACAATCGGGCAGGAAATTTCACTTTATTTGAACGGGGAGTTGGTTGGCAAGGCCGCCGCGGTTGTCCCGGCGATGCAAGGTGGTTTTGTCATAGGCAGCGGTTTCAAGGGTGACCTTGACGAGGTTGGCTTGGCCAACGTCACCCGCGCCCCAGAATGGATCAGCATTGCCGCTCAAAATGAGGGCGAGGGTGCCAAATTGGGGCTCGTGGGCAAGGAGGAGTCAGCGGATAACGGCGGATCGACGTCCTACTTTGGCGTGATTCTCAAGAGCGTAACGCTGGATGGCTGGGTGGTGATCGCCGTACTAATGGTCATGATGGTAATCAGCTGGATGGTCATGGCCTCCAAGGCGTTGGTCATCGGTAAGACAGCCAAAGGCAACCAGCAGTTCTTGGAAGCTTTCCACCAACTCAAGACCCAGGATACAGCCAACCTCGATGCGGACGATGAAGACGATCAATATAAAGGATCGGAGTTGATGGGGGCACTCTTCGGTAAGCACGATCATTACCAGCATGCTTCGATCTACCACCTCTACCATGCCGGCATGCAGGAGCTGAAACATCGCTTCAGCGGCAAGAAATTGGAGGGTGTGCTGAGTGCCCAATCCATCAACGCCATTCGCGCGACGCTGGATGGCACGTTGGTGCGGGAGAACCAGAAGCTTAACAATCTGATGGTGCTGCTGACCCTTGCCATTTCGGGAGGGCCGTTTCTGGGCCTGCTGGGCACCGTGGTCGGCGTAATGATCACCTTTGCTGCCATTGCTGCAACGGGCGACGTGAACATTGCCGCCATTGCACCGGGTATTGCAGCGGCGCTGGTGGCGACGGTGGCGGGCCTGGCCGTCGCGATTCCATCCCTGTTCGGTTACAACTATCTTGGCAGCCGGATCAAGGCGATTACGGCTGATATGCATGTGTTTGTCGACGAGTTCATCGCCAGAATCGCCGAGCAGCACAGCAATTAAGGAACAGGCATGGCCGACCTGCGCGAAGATAACGAACCGTATGACGATATCAACATCACGCCAATGTTGGATCTGGCATATGTGTTATTGGTGATCTTCATCATCATGACCACTGCGACCGTGCAGGGTATCAAGGTCAATCTCCCCAAGGCCAGCCAGACGCCCCCGTTGGGCAAGCCCAAAACCAAAGCCATCACGATCGACAACAAGGGCCAGATTTATCTGGACACCTACCCCGTGTCAATGAGCGAACTTGAGTCGCGGCTGCGCTCGTTCAAAGCCATCACTCCCGATTTGCCCGTCGTCATCAAGGGCGATGCAAAGATTGAATATGAAAGGGTCATTGATGTGATGGACCTATGCGGCCGGTTGGATATCACTCAGCTTGGACTCGTGACACAGAAACCGTCGCAATAGTCTGTGGTGGTGGCGTGAGTAAGACGAAACCCTTACCAAGCAATCTGCCAAAGCTGATTGCGGCGTTGATTCTGCTGCTGGTCGTGGCTGGATTGGTATGGATGATCAAGGGATTCATTGATAGTGCCAAAGGCCCAAGGAAGCTGCAAGTCCAGGAGATTTCCCTGGTTAAGCCGCCTCCGCCGAAACCGCCGGAAGAGAAACCCCCGGAGCTAAAGCCGCCGGAATCAAAGGATGAAGTGAAACTGGCCGACCCGGTGCCGCAGGCCCCGCCACCGCCAACCGATGCGCCGCCCCCGCAGGCCGGACTCGCACCCGGACCCGCCAATGGCATGCAAACGGACTTGGCTGCGGGCAGTGGCTTGCAAATTGGCGGGGGGGGCGGCGGCGGAGCGGGCAGTCGTGAAGGGTGGTACAGCCAGGTGATATCGCGTTATCTGGAAGACGGCCTGCGGCGATCAAAGCGTCTGCACGGCGAGGAGTATGAGGTGACGGTCCAGGTCTGGTTCGACAATGGTGATATCAAGCGCGTGCAGTTGGTTCAAGGCAGTGGCAACCCTCAGACGGATGAGGCGCTGCGTCAGGCATTGCTGGCACTGCCTCCCTTCAGCGAGACGATCCCCCCAGACTTGCCCCAGCCAGTACGTATTCGTGTGGTCTCCCGCGGTTAATAAAATTGATCCTCTGGAATAGCTGATGAAGAAGAAACAACTTTGGGTGGCGCTGGCGCTGAGCGGACTCATTACCTTGAACGCAACCTATGGGGGGGAACGGGAAGATCTGGTGTCGTTGCGCGCAACGACTCAGGCATTGATTGATGCGCTCGTACAAAAAGGGGTCATTACCCCTGAGGCGGCAAAGGCCATGATTCAGCGGGCCGAACAGAAAGGCCGGGATAAGGCTGCCGAGGCTGAACCGACTGAACCTGGGCCCGACGTCGTGCGCGTGCCCTATATTCCCGAGACAGTGAAGCGCGAGATTCGTGACGAGCTGCGCACCGAAGTATTGGCGGAAGCCAAGAACGATAATTGGGGCGACCTGAACGCTGTGCCAGATTGGGTTCACGGCCTGAAATGGGAGGGCGATCTACGGTTGCGCTACGAAGGGGAATTCTTTTCATCCGGCAATGCGCCTCCCTATCAATTCCAGTCCGAAGGCGTCAATCTGACAGATACGAGTCAAGACACATCGAATTTCCGCTTGCGCGCACGTCTCGGACTCCTGGCGCAGGTGAACGACACGGTCTCCACCGGATTTCGCATCACAACCGGAAACACCTCGAATCCGGTATCCACCAATCAGACCATGGGAAATACCCAGAACAAGTATTCCTTGGTACTTGACCTGGCATACGCAAAGCTGACACCGTCAAGCTGGTTCAACATCTCCGGCGGTCGCATTCCCAACCCTTTCTTCAGCACTGACCTCGTCTGGGCCGACGACCTCAATTTTGAGGGAGTGGCGGCAAACTTCAGCCCCTGGGCGAACACCGCTCTGGAGCTGAAACCGTTCCTAACGGTCGGCGCATTCCCGTTGGAATATCAACAACCGTCCCCAACTGACCTGGCTGAGAATAAATGGATGTATGCAGCTCAAGCTGGCCTGGATTGGAGAATAAGCGACAACACGCGCTCACGTTTCGGGCTGGCCTATTATGACTACGTCCATGTGGCAGGGGTGGAAAATCCCACGCCCGCATTGATCGGACTTTATGCTAACTCGGCTCCCCAGTTCGTGCAGAAGGGAAACTCTCTTTACGTGATTGACAACAACAATGGAAATGCAGCCATCCCTCCCATATGGGGGCTGGCGGCCGACTACAGGTTGCTCGACCTCACCGCATCCATGGATTTGGCACAATTTGCGCCAACGCATGTAATTCTCGGCGCCGATGTCGTGAAGAATATCGGCTATGACGCCAACGCCGTCGCCAGCCGCTTGGGTGTGCCCGGATATCAGGCGCGGACCTTGGGGTATCTGGGCAAAGTGACGGTGGGGATGCCGACCATCAAGAATCAGGACGACTGGCAGCTTTATTTCGGCTACAAACACCTGGGACGCGACGCGACACTGGATGCGTTCCCTGACCCAGATTTCGACTTGGGCGGTACGAATGCCAAGGGCTATTTTCTCGGGGGTCGTTATGGCACCGGCACCAACTCATGGCTCAGTATGAAGTGGCTATCGGCGGACACGATTGATGGTCTGCAATTCAATGTCGATGTGTTGCAAGTGGACTTCAATGCGGCGTTTTAGTAATGCGGGCTTGCTCGCATTAGTCATGGCGGTATCATGCGCAGCCCAGGCAGATGATTTCGAGCGCGACCAGTGGTTGCTGTCCGGTCAACCCTTGTTCAATGCGCGCAAGGCGAAACCTTACGATCCGTTGGAGTTTGATCGCATCCGCATGACCGGCAACGATGTGGAGCCGGTCTTCGCGCAGGGGCCGCAGCTCAAACTGATCGGAGCCGTTGCCGCTAATGACCTGGACGCAGTGCAAAAGCTA
>JBKQNQ010000167.1:0-17974 GCA_052145875.1 Thiobacillaceae bacterium | reverse complement strand
TTTGCAATCTTGCCGGCGGAAACAGGAGCAACCACGACCGCATAGGGATTCAGATCGCCATTGTCTGTGACCGAGGAGGTCAGCGTGACATGGTGGCGGATCGTCTCAAGAAAGCCTCGCGGGTCTGCCGCCATCGCGCCGCCCGCGGTCCCCGCCAGCACCAGAGTCGCGAGCAGGCCCCACCTCAAGCCATGGCCCGTGCCTTTTCGGTTGAACAGGGTGTGCGTCGTATTGCAATGGCATCTCATATGGACCTCATTTCAGAACAGAATATTGGTGCGCAGCCCCAAGACGAGTTCGTTCTGGATGCGCTGGGTTGGAAGATTCGGGTCGACAATGCCGCCTCCCGGGTTGAACACATATTGGATGTCGGGCTGCAGCTGACACCACGGGCGAACCTGGTACTGGTACGTTGCCTCGACGTACGTTTCAGAGCTCCGAATGGGGTTGTAGCTTCCCGCGGGTGCGTCGGTCGCAACATCACTGTCGTAGCCGGAGGCGTGATCGCTGACATGGACGTATCCCAGACCTAAGCCCAAGGTATCGTCAGGACGGTTGCGAAAGGGCTCATGATAGACAAGGCCCGCGTTCACGCTGGACCGAATCAAATTTCGATCGCCCAGAGGCGTTCCCATGGCACGCGCGAACATACTGAGCGTGTTATTGGGGTCGCCCGCATTGCGCCACAGCATTTGGTCTGCGACCGCATAGGGGGAAAAATTTCCGTGGTGGCTCGCCGGGGCCCCGTTGCTTGCCGGGCTCGCGAGCGGTACGCCGTTGGTATCGAAGCGCAGGTCGGAAAATTCCTCAGAATCGTACCAGGCGCCGACTTTATAGGTGCGCGCCAATGGCGCGGCCTCGCCCGGATAGGCCATGCTGCCAACGGAGGGGTAAGCATATTGGAACTCGACAAAGGTCAGTGTCCCACCGTTGAGGGGGAAGCGGGTTCCCGTATTGTTTTGCTGCTGCGGGTCACCCGTGTTGTTCTTAACCGGGCTCCCGTTAAATAGGCCCAACAGCAGGTTGATCGCGTTGATCGGCCGATAGCGCAGGCGCACCCCGAGCGCCGAGAGCGGATACGCGGGTCCTCCGCCGGGAAGATCGTACGAGGGCAGCGCGGGCCAGCCGAACATCGTATTGATGAAATATGCGGCGTTGTTGCTGACGATGAATTCCTGGTCAAGGCTTTCCTGCCCGACCCGCACATCAAGCCGGTCCTCTTCGAGAAACTTCTGGTCGTACCAGAGCTCCCAAAGGCGCGTCGCCCGATCTGCCTCAATCCCGCTCGCGGTCTGCAGCGTCAAGAGCTGATCGGCGCTCAGATTACTGCCGTGAATTTGCAACGCGCTCAGATTGAACAGGCCGCCGTAGTGGCCTAATGCGCGCTGTGTGTCCATCTGCAAAATTACTTGCGTCAACCCGTCATACGCGGCCCCGGTTTTTGTGCCGCCACTGGCATTCCCCAATTCCTCACTCGTCTCCTGTACGAAGAGGGAGACACCGTATCGGCTCAGCCATGGCCGCACCCCAAACATGTCGCCCAGTAGGAAATTGCTGCGCTTGAGATTGCTCAAGAATGCAAACAGGTCGACGGGCTGCCCATTGAGGGCCTGCTCAGAACTGATCGGGACCGACAAAGGCGGTGGCGCGCCAAGGGCGACCTCCGTTAACAGCATTAGGACAATTGCATGAAGCAAGTGTCGCATGTCGATATTCCCCTTGTCTTGGAATCGGGGGACCCAAGCGCATCCGCTTGGGGTCGGTTTGACCCCTCATGCACGGTTACAGCCTTGAGGCCAAGTTTGTGATAATCATAATGCGAATTATTCTCAAATGCAATACCGGATCGGCGGTCCCTGCATTTTCGCGGGAACTTCAGCTATCGACGCGCACCG
This sequence comes from Thiobacillaceae bacterium, assembly GCA_052145875.1. Classification (GTDB taxonomy): domain Bacteria; phylum Pseudomonadota; class Gammaproteobacteria; order Burkholderiales; family Thiobacillaceae; genus DASQBT01. Next base: position 16,079 of record JBKQNQ010000167.1, on the reverse strand, counting down.
AACTCAGGTACGCTTGCCGGCATTCCGGCGGAACCTTGACTGGCGGGGGGACCGGGTTGGCGCGCATGCCCGGCGGACCTGAAGCCGCTGCGGTGAGCACCTTCCCGCGGGAGAATTGGGCTGGCGGCAATCAAAGCGGCGATTGAGGAACTGCACGGATGCAAGCACCGAAACCCACATCGAACACGAGGACCGCTTCGGTCAGGCGAGTAATCTGCTTGGCGAATTCACAGCCTGAGAACTTGGCGCGCGCAGTCAAAACGCTGGAGACGATCGACTGGATCGACACTGTTTGCGTTCACGGGACACGCATCAACGTGCGCTATGATGCGTCGGGCGTCAACTTCGGTGACATCGAAGAATTGCTTGGCGCTGCAGGGCTTTACCCGCCAGCCAGGCTGTCCTGGCGCGGCCGATCTGCCTGGTACCGGTTCCTGGACGCCAATGCGCGCTCACATGCGCTTTCAAACGGCGGGGCGTGCTGCTCGCGTCCGCCGGTCCCCAGGCAAGGGGATAAGTAGCCCCGATTGCGGTGTGCGATGGAACGCCGGTAAAAAAAATCCAGCGTGCACCTCAAGCGGCCACCACCGTCTGCGCGCGACTCCCATGCGGGGCCTCGATGGTGCGTGCGGCTGTGGGCAACCGAAGGGTGGCTGAGCCGCGCCGCCACCCGGGGGTTCCATGGCCTGAACGCCCCGGGACTAAAACTTTTCCGGAAACGGTCGAAACCTAAGGTGCAAGTGGGCAACACGGATCATTGAGTGGCAGAGGTTCGATCGATTGCCACCTCAGGGCCCCGTCTGCGCATTTCTTATCGGCCCAGGAACCGCGTATGCATATCTATCAGGCACAATTAACTCAGGGTGCGGAAGCGTTTTCGATTCCGCGTAACGGGCGTACCCCCCAACTGGCGCTGCTCTTTGCCTCGCCCGCCCACTTTACCCATCCGACCTTTCTCGAGCGCCTGCGCAAGACGCTTCCGAACACGCAGATCGTCGGTTGCAGCACATCCGGTGAAATCTCGCCGCTGGGGGTGACGGAAGACAGCGCGGTCGTTTCGGCCATCACGTTCGATCACACCTCGATCCGCACCGCCCATGACCACGTCGAAAACGCAGGCGATTCGCATGGCGCCGGAGCGCGTCTGGCTAGAGCACTTGCCTCGCCGGACCTGAAGGCGGTTTTCATTCTCGCTCCGGGCGTTGACGTCAACGGCAGCGAGCTCATTGCCGGAATCACGTCGGTCGTGGGCAAGCCCGTGGTGCTCACGGGCGGGCTCGCTGGCGACAATGGGGACTTCAAGCAGACCTGGCAGATGCACGAAGCATCGTGTTCTGACCGGCTCGTCGTTGGGGTGGGCTTTTACGGCGACCAGCTGCTGATCTCCCACGGCTCCTTCGGCGGCTGGCAAAGCTTTGGCCCCGCACGCCTGGCGACGCGTGCGCAGGGCAATGTCCTCTATGCGCTGGACGATGAACCTGCACTGAATGTCTATAAGCGCTATCTCGGCGAGTATGCAACGGGCCTTCCCGCCTCCGGCCTACTGTTCCCGTTCGCGATTCTTAACGATGATCGCGGTGAATCGGGTCTGATTCGTACGCTGCTTGGTATTGACGAGACCCTGGGCAGTATTACGCTGGCCGGGGATGTCCCGCAGGGCAGCTACTTGCGTCTGATGCATGCGTCCACGGAATCATTAATCGACGGTGCGGAAGTCGCCGCGCGAAACGCGAGCCCCCTGTCCCCAAACCCGGGGCCCAGCCTCGCGATACTCATCAGCTGCGTGGGCCGGAAGTTGGTGATGGGTGATCACGTGGAAGAAGAAGTGGAGGCCGTGGGTTCGATCGTCGGCCCAAACTGCGCCCTCACGGGGTTTTATTCCTACGGGGAGATCAGCCCACTCGTCGGATCGAGCGAGTGTCGGCTCCACAACCAGACGATGACCATCACCCACCTGTCCGAGAGCCCGGCGGCCTGACATGCATCGGCTCCTCGTGCGCCAGATGCGCCGTATCCTCGCCATCGACAATCCGAGCGACCTGTCCAACGTCGCAGCGGCCATTGCGGCCGGGCACATCGACAACTTGGTGGCCGATCCGGTTCTCGGTCCGCTCCTACCGCGTCTGCCGCAGATGCTCAACCATGTTAGCAACACCTATCAGCAGCATGAGCGGGACATGGCGTTGCTGCGCAACAGCCTGGAAATCTCCTCACGGGAGCTCTCCGATGCCAATAACAAGCTCCGGGCGGATTCGGCTGCAAAGACGCGGGCGCTGGAGACCCTGCAACGCGCCCTCTCAAAGCTACCCGATCTACGCAAAGCCGGCTCGCAGGGCGACGTGGGCGACATCGACGAGCTGGCTGAAAAACTCGTGGGGCTCTCCGATGAGCGCGAATCCATGCAGAAGGCGCTCGCTGAAAGCGAGGAGCGTCTCAAACTTGCCCTCAAGGGCGCGAGCGATGGCGTTTGGGACTGGAACCTGACGACCAACACGGTGTTCTATTCGCCGCGATGGAAAGCCATGATCGGCTACGCGAACGAAGAAATCGGCGACAGTCTGGAAGAGTGGGAAAAACGCATCCACCCGGACGATCTGCCTGCTGTCCAAGCCAGCTTTTTTGCGCATCTTGAAGGCAATACGCCACAATTTGAGACGACCTACCGATTTCGCCATCGTGAGGGTCACTATCTCTCGGTTCTTGCCCGCGGGCTGGCCGTTGAAGGCCAGAAGGGAAAGCCCTATCGCGTCGTGGGAACCCATGTGGACATCACCGAGCGTAAGGCGCTCGAGGATGAACTGCGGCAATACCGGGATGCGCTGGATGCCCACGCGATTGTCTCCATCACCGATGCCGCGGGAGTCATCACTTATGCAAATGAGCGGTTCTTTCAAATCTCCGGCTACCGCAAGGATGAACTGATCGGCCGCACTCATCGCATCATCAAGTCCGGGCTGCACCCGCCCGAGTATTACCGCGAGATGTGGGAAACCATTTCCGGCGGCAGGGTATGGGAAGGCGAAGTCTGCAATCGGGACAAAGCCGGTACGCTCTATTGGGTCCTATCGACCATTGTCCCGTTCCTGGATGAAGATGGCATCCCCTACCAGTACCTGAGCTTTCGCACCGTCATCAGCGAACTCAAAAAGGTGCAGCATCTGCTTGCCAAGGAAAAAGATCGCGCCCAAGTTACATTGGCGTCGATCGGTGACGGAGTCCTCGTCACGGATCGACATGGCCATATCACTTTCCTCAATGACGAAGCGGAGCGAATTACCGGTTGGACCCGCGCTGAGGCTGACGGCGTTAGCGCCGCCGAGGTCACGTTACTGCTGGACGAGGCCAGCGGCGAACCCCTGACCCTTCACCCCGTGCTCCAGTGCCGCTTTGGAAATACGCCCGCGTCGAGCACCTTACCCGCGCTACTGTTGACGCCCACCAATCAGCAAATTCCGATCGAGCACACCGTGTCGCCGATTCTGCACAGCGACGGCAACTTAACGGGCATTGTGATGATATTGCGCGACGTCTCAAAAGCGCGGGAATTGAGCCGGAAAATGTCCTGGCAGGCGACCCACGATGCGCTCACGGGCCTGTGGTCCCGTGCCGAATTTGAAAGGCGACTCGATGCCCTGATCCAAACGGCACAGGATCCCGACGCAACGCATGCGCTGCTTTATCTCGACCTTGACCAGTTCAAGGTCGTCAATGACACATGCGGCCATGCCGCCGGCGATGAATTGCTCAAACAGGTCACCTTCCTGCTGCAAAAGGAAATTCGCCACGGCGACACGCTTGCGCGCCTTGGCGGCGATGAATTTGGCGTCCTGCTGTCAAGCTGCCCGTTATTCAAGGCGGCCGAAATCGCCGACCGCCTGCGGCTCACGGTCCATGAATTTCGCTTTGCATGGGAAGAACGCAGCTTTGAGATTGGCGTGTCAATTGGACTGGTCGTCATCGATTCCCATGGAGGCAGCGCGTCGGACGTACTCAGCCACGCGGACATGGCCTGCTATGCCGCCAAAGACCTGGGTCGCAATCGGATTCGGGTGTTCGAGGCCACCGATGAACTGCTCACCCGGCGGCAGGAAGAGATGCACTGGGCGACGCGCATCAACCAGGCGTTGGCGCAAAATCGGTTCCGGCTTTACGCACAGGAAATCCGCTCGCTTGGCAGCGATGCGGCACCGCACTTTGAAATTCTGCTGCGCATGCTAAGCAAGTCGGGGGAGGAGATCCCGCCGGGAGCATTCATCCCCGCCGCGGAGCGATATGGCCTGATGGACAAGATCGATCGCTGGGTCATTTCCCACGCGCTTGAGGCCCTGGGCCATTCGGGGTTTCACCACGGCGAAGTCAGGTTTGCCATTAACCTCTCCGCGCTTTCCCTCATGGACGAGAGTCTGGGTACGTTCCTGCGTCAGCAGATGCACCAGAACCACGTCGCGCCGGCCTCATTATGTCTGGAAATCACCGAAACCGCTGCGATCAGCCATTTGGCCACGGCGGTCAAGTTCATCAACGACATCAAGTCCCTCGGCTGCCGATTCTCGCTAGACGATTTTGGATCCGGGATGTCTTCCTTTGCCTACCTGAAAAATCTTCCTGTGGATTACATCAAGATTGACGGGGCATTTGTACGCGACATCGTCAGCGACCCCATCGATCGGACCTTCGTCGAATCCATCCATCGCATTGGCGAAGCCATGGGCAAGGAAACCATCGCGGAGTTCGTTGAGAATGACAGGATCTTGCAGATCCTCACCGACATTGGTGTCAACTATGTGCAAGGCTATGGGGTATCCCGCCCCCTGCCGCTTGACGATTGGCTCAATACACTCAAGACCGATAACTTGCGGCCGCAAGCCGCGTAGCGCACACCGCACCCCGCGGCTTCCCCAGGCTTAAGGGCTCACGCGCGGGTGCCGCTCATCGCTGCGCCCTTTCCAATAATCTCGTGGGCTTGGCACGCCTTGGGGATCGCGACATCGGCAACCGCCGCCCCTGAATTTCCCTTAGTGGGGGGTTGCCCCGCGTGACTGCGGCGCACCCGATTCGCACCACTGCGCCCAAATAAACTAAATAATCAAGCCAATAGGCCGTATACCTGCTCATGAATCCATTGGAAATGACGCATGGCTCGCCCTGAAAAGGTTCGACTCGGCGATCTGCTGGTCAAGGAAGAACTCATTTCCGAGGCCGTGCTGGCGGTCGCACTGGCTGAACAAAAAAGAACCGGACGCCGACTTGGTCGGGTGCTGATCGACTCCGGCGTGGTCACCGAGGAGTCCATTGCCAAGGGCCTCGCGCGTCAGCTCGAACTGAAGTTTGTTGATCTCAAGGAATCTCCCGTTGATGCCGCTGCGCTGAAGCATCTGCCCGAGAGCCATGCCCGGCGCCTGCGCGTCCTTCCACTTCAATCCTTGAGCAAGGGTTTGCTCGTCGGCATGGCGGATCCGGGCGACCTGTTTGCCTATGATGAATTGGTCCGACTGACGCAAAAGGAGATCCAGGTTGCCGTCGTAACCGAAAGCGATCTGCTCGCGGCCTATGATCGCTATTATCGGCGCACCGAGGAGATCAGCGGATTTGCCAAGGAGCTGGAGAACTCGCTCAAGACCGGCAGCGACATCCTACACGAAGCGCTCAGCGCTGAGGCCGGATCGCCCGATGCCCCGGTAGTGCGGCTGATCCAGACGATATTCGAGGACGCGCAGAAGATTCGCGCCTCTGACATCCATATCGAGCCCCTCGAAAAGAAGCTGATCATCCGGTTTCGGATTGACGGCGTGCTGCATTTGCAAACGGAGGCGGAATCTTCCGTCGCATCGGCCATGTCCATGCGCCTCAAGATCATGTCGGGTCTGGACATCTCAGAAAAGCGCCTGCCGCAGGACGGCCGCTTCCAGATCATGATCCGGGGACGCCCCCTGGATGTGCGTCTATCCACACTTCCCACCCAATATGGCGAGTCCATCGTAATGCGCCTTTTGGCGACGGACAGCGGGCTGCTGGATCTGTCGCGAATCAGCATGCCCGAATCCATGCTGGCGCGGTATCGCAGCATCATCAATCGGCCCAACGGTCTGGTGCTCGTGACAGGACCAACCGGCAGCGGCAAGACGACCACGTTGTACGCCTCGCTCGCCGCGATCAACAGTGTCGAGCGAAAAGTCATCACCGCAGAAGACCCGATCGAATACCGGCTCCCCGGTGTCATGCAGGTCCAGGTCAACGACAAAATTGAGCTCACCTTTTCGCGCGTGCTGCGATCGATCCTGCGTCAGGACCCCGACGTGGTACTGGTGGGGGAAATGCGCGATGCCGAAACCGCGCAGATTGGCTTACGCGCCGCCCTTACCGGGCACCTGGTGTTTTCCACCCTGCACACCAACGATGCCGCGGGCACGCCGGTGCGGCTGATGGATATGGGTGCGCCACGCTTTCTGGTCGGCACCGCGTTGCAAGCGGTGATTGCCCAGCGCCTGCTCAGACAGGTGTGCTGGCACTGTCCACGGCCCCACGTGCTTACCGCAAGCGAGAGTGGATGGTTGGAGAACATGGGCATCGCCGACAAAACGGGGTTTATCGAAGGATCGGGTTGCCCGCAATGCAGTCAGACGGGTTACCGCGGCCGCACCGCGGTGTACGAAATGCTGGAAATGACGCCTGCGCTCGCGCACGCGGCCAACCAGGCTGACCCGCGCGAATTTCTTGCGGCAGCGCGACAGGCGATGGCGGGCCAAACGCTCGGACACCATGCGTTGGCCTTAGCGCGCGCGGGGAAAACGAGTCTGGCGGAAGTGGTCCGAATCAGCAATCAGAGTGACGACTGATGGACACGCCAAGGCACGCCCGGTGCGTCCCAAGCCTGCCATTGACGCAGCCCGGCGGCGCACGCGGGCGTGCGGCGCAACCACGATTCGCCCAGACGCCGACTTCATCGAGGCAGCCCGATGGCCTTATTCCTCTATAAAGCACGCAACAATCGCGGTGAATTGCAAAAAGGCCGGTTTGAGGGTGCCGCCGCCATCGAGGTCGCCGACCGCCTGTTGGCGTCGGGACTCATTCCAGTTGATATCCGCGCGATCCCGGAACCGGTTGAATTCAATCTGGGCGAGTTAATCGGTAAAACCGGCTCGAAGGCGATCAGCCTGGTTGATCTGCAACTCTTCTCACGCCAGCTCCACACCCTGCTTAAGGCAGGCGTACCGATTCTTCGTGCGCTCACCAGTTTGCGCGAGGCGAGCGTCAATCCCGCTTTCTCCAAGGTCCTCGTGGACATCAACGATGGTCTGGGTCAGGGGCGGGAACTCTCGGTGTGCCTGGCACGCCACCCCAAAATATTCGACAGTTTCTACCTTGCCATGATACGCGTGGGCGAAATGACGGGGCGACTCGATACCGTGCTCGACCGGCTGGCCGTGCATCTCGATTTCGAGCGAAGGTCGCGGGAAAAGGTCAAAGGCGCGCTGCGCTACCCGCTTTTTGTCATCGTCGCACTGGTGGTCGCCGTCGGGATCATCAATCTGTTTGTCATTCCCGCGTTCGCCAAAGTCTATTCGGGCATGCATGCCGACTTGCCCCTCATGACAAAGATCCTGATCGGCGCATCCAAATTCACCACGGCATATATCCAGTGGATCATCGGCGGGGCGGGAATCGCACTGCTCGCGTTTCGGGGCTGGGTGAGTTCTTCGACCGGCCACTATGCCTGGGATCGGTTCAAGCTGCGCCTCCCCATCGTTGGCAAGATCCTGCGCAAATCCGCACTGGCCCGATTTGCGCGAAGCTTCGCGCTTGCTTCACGCTCCGGCGTGCCGGTGCTGCAGGTCCTCACTGTCGTCGCAGCGGTCTCCGACAACCGCTATTACGCCGAAAAAATCAGTGGCATGCGTGAAGGCGTCGAGCGCGGTGAATCGCTATTGCGTACCGCCACCCTCGCGGGCGTCTTTACCCCCGTGGTGCTGCAGATGCTCGCGGTGGGCGAGGAGACCGGCGAACTCGATAACCTGCTCCAGGAAATCGCCGAGATGTATGAGCAGGAGGTGGAATTTGAAGTGTCCACCCTGTCACAGCAAATCGAGCCCCTCTTGATTATCGCGCTGGGCGCGATGGTGTTGGTGCTCGCCTTGGGGGTATTCCTGCCGATCTGGGACCTGGGTTCGAAGACCTTCGGCCACTGAGTTGACGAAACGGCAACTGCCCGGCACGTTCCGTGCCGGTTTCGCGGTTCAACCTCAAGTTTACCGACGAATGGTCGTAGATCTTAGCAATCGTTTGCCGATACGTTACCCGATCAGCCCATGTGTGGAGAGTAGAATGAAACATCATGACAAGATGCAGTTGCGGCCGAAGATGGCCGGCTTCACCATGATCGAATTGATCGTGGTGATCGTCATCCTTGGAATCCTCGCCGCCATCGCGCTGCCACGCTTTACCAACATCCAGCGGGATGCGCGCATCGCCAAGCTCAATGGGGCCCGTGGGGCGTTGCAAGCGGCGGCGTCATTGATACATGGGACCACATTGGCCAGAGGGGGCATTGCCGATACGGTGGCCTGTCCGGGCGGCGGTACGGGGGTAAACCCGGCAAACAATACAACTGACGTCTGCACCGAAGCCGGTCGCCTCACCATCGTTAATAACTACCCGACCGCCAACCTGCCTGGTATCGTTGATGCCTCAGGGCTCACCACCGTATTCCCGTCGACGGCGGCCGCGCTGACAACCGATGGGTATGGCACCGTCGGGGGCGGGGCGGCAGCCGGCGCGGTGCTGACGGTCGAAGTTGTTGGCGGCAGCGCACCGGCCACCTGTTCGTTTACGTATACGGCACCGGTGGCCAATGCAGCGCCCACGGTCAGCGTTGTAACCACTACCGGTTGCTGATTGCGTGTTCCCATGCCGATTCCAACCCGTTGCCGATGCAGCGGTTTTACCTTGGTGGAACTGGTATCGGTAGTCCTCATCGCCGCAGTGATGGCAGCGGTTGCGATCCCAAGGATGGTAAATCAAAGCGCGTTTCAGTCCCGGGGTACCGCAGCCCAGGTTCGAACCGCGCTACGCTATGCGCAGCGACTGGCCATGGCAAAGGATCGCGAAGTGTGTGTCGCGACGACGGCAACAAGCCTCACGCTCAGCTACAATCCCACCACCATACCCGGCACGGGTTGCATTCCGGTCATTTCTCCTGACGATGGCGCACCCTATGTGCTGACCCCCCCGGCCGGTGTCACGCTGACACCGGGGATCGCGTTCCGGTTCGACGGTTTGGGTCAGCCCGTTCCCAACGCAGGGGTTGCGCTCACCGTGAGTGGCATGGCGCCAATCAGCGTCGCGGTCGAGACCGGTTATGTCCAATAGAGCGGCACAGGGCTTAACCCTCGTTGAACTGCTGGTGTTCATTGTCATCATTGGCATTGCCGCCACGGCGATCCTCGGCATCTTTGGCGGCCTCACGCGCAACTCGGGCCTCCTGCTGCCGAGCAAGCAGGCACAGGCGATTGCCGATGGCATGATGAATGAAGTCATGGCGCAGCCGTTCACCTTTTGCGATCCCTATGACGCCCAAGCACAGACGGCGACGGCCCCGGTTATCGGGCCCACAGGCTGCGCGACGCTCGTTGAAGTCATGGGACCGGAGCCGGGAGAGACCCGGGGCGGACCGATTCTCTACTTTAACAATGTCAACGATTACAACGCCTATGCCACCACCGGAGCGGCGCTGGCTGGGTTGCCGGGACTCGCGGGCTACGCCGTGCAGGTGGCAATCAGTCCTGCCGCCGCCGCGATTTCCGGGGTGCCTGCAGCAGATATCCTGGTGATCCGCGTTACGGTGACCCCACCGACGGGTCCCCTCGTCCAACTCGAAGGGGTACGCATGCAGTACGCCCCCGACACCTGATGAAGTACTCCGTCGCGTTCTCGCACACGAGCGGTTTCTCGCTGATCGAGCTGGTCGTAGCGATTATCGTGCTGAGCATCCTCTCAGCCTCCGCCGCGATCATCCTGCGCGGTCCGATCACGAGTTATTTTGACGTGGAGCGGCGCAGCGGCCTCTCCGATGCAGGGGAGCTCTCCATGGCGAAGCTCACGCTCGAGCTGTCGGGCGCAGTTCCCAATAGCGTGCGGGTGACAACGGTTGGTCCCAATGTCTATATCGAGTTCTTGCCCATTCGCAGCAGCGGGCGATATCGCATTGCCGCACCGGGCAATCCCTTGAACTTTGGCGTACCCGATACCGGCTTTGATGTGCTGGGCCCTGCGGTGAATGTGGTTGCAGGTGACGCCATCACGATCAACGATCAGGCGGGAATCAATGTGTGGAACGGCGCCGCACGCGCCGATGGTCCGACTGCGGGGAATGGACTCACCACGATTGTCTACCCGGCCAAGACCTTAACGATCGATTCCCAGGAACACCGGTTCCAGGTCGCCATGCCGCCCGTGACCTATGTGTGCGCCCCCGTCGCGGGTGGGACCGGTACCCTCACCCGCTACAGCGGGTATGCCATCGCAGCCGTTCAACCGACCAATGTGCTTGCGCCGCCGCTTTCCACCGCACCCCTCATCAGCCCACTCGCTGGAAAGCTCAGCAGCTGCGCGGCGACCGCGTACCCCCTTCCCACCGGGCCGGTGCAGCGGCGACTGGCGCAGCTCGTCACGTTCAGCCTTGGCTTCGAAGATCCGTCTCAAGCCGACGAGACGCTGAACCTGTATCACACAGTGCGTCTGGAGGCCTTGCCATGATGCGAGCCGAGCGTGGATTTGCGCTGGTCGCGGCGATCATTCTGATCGTTGTGGTGGCGGGGCTCGCGGCGTTTGCCGTGTCGATCGTCAGCGGACAAAGCGCCACGCAAAACCTCGAACGCATGTCGCGTGTCACCGATCTGGCGGCCCAAGCCGGATTGGAGTGGGGTGCCTATCTCGTGATGCGTCCGGCCGCGGCGCCCCCCTGTCCGCCTGCGACAACGCTGACCTTGCCCGGCAGCCTGTCCGCGGTTCCCGTAGGTGTGGCCTGCACCCTCACGACCACCATCGAGGGCGCGGCGACCGTATCCATCTATCAGATCACCGCCACCGCCCGCTACAGCATCCTGAATGATCCGGACTACGTGGAGCGCACCCGAACCGAGATATTCAGCCGGTGAAGCGAAGAATATGACCCTCCGTTGCTATACTTTGACGCAAATTACATACCCATGAACCTTTTCCCCTGGCGCAAGCGCGATAAACAATCCGGCTACCTGGCGATACAAGCCGGCGGCGAATTTCTGTCACACGCTGAAGTTACCTGGCGTGGCGACCGCCCGGTGGTTTCAGCCTGCGTCTTGCGCAATGTCGAAGGGGACCCGGACCGATCGTGGAAAGGCTACGCCAATGCCCCGGTGCCCGTGGGGGTGGTGCTGTCGGTGGGCGAATACCAGTTGCTGCCGATTGACGCGCCGCCGGTGCCCCCCGATGAACTCAAGATGGCGGTGCGCTGGCGCATCAAGGATCAGATTGACTTTCCGATCGACAATGCCACGGTCGATGTGGTTCGTTTCGAACAGGGTGGCAAGGATGCAGCGGGAAAGCTGCTTGCCGTCGTGGCGAACAATCAGGTGCTGAAGCGGTACGTCACGCTGGCCGAGCGCAGCAAGCTCACGCTTGTCGCGATCGACATTCCCGAACTGGCGCAACGCAATCTCTCCGCGCTGCTCGAGACACCGGGCCGGGCGCGGGCCTTGCTGTCGTTCACGCCGCAAGGCGCGCTATTGACCGTGACACGCGATGGCGAACTGTGTTTCTACCGGCGGCTTGACTTCAATGCCCATGAACTGTCCGGCCTCGATGAACTGCGCAGGACGGACATCTTCGACCGCATCGCACTGGAACTGCAGCGGAGTCTGGACCATATCGAACGGCAGCACAACGACTGGCAGCTCAGCAAGATCGTGCTTGCCCCGCCTCCGACCGTGCCGGATCTGACCGGACGGCTGCGCCAGCAGCTTTACTTGCCGCTGGAGACGGTGGACGTGAACGGGCTGTTTGACGGCGATCTGCCGCAGGAGCCCGATAAACTTGCCGCTTGCTGGTTTGCTTTGGGCGGGGCCTTGCGCCGCGAGGAGACTTTGCTGTGAGTATGCAGCAGATCAATTTGCTCAACCCCCAACTGCTCACGCGGCGTGTGGCATTTTCGGCGCAAACGATGGCCTGGGCGTTGCTCGCGGCCATCGTGCTCGCGCTCGCGCTTGATGCGCTCATTGAGATCAATGCACGCTCGGTGCGGCAGCAACTGGACCAGGCCCAGACGGCCCATGACAGTTTGCAGGCAAGAATCGACGCGCTGGTACAAACACCCGATCAGTTGCAGGCATCGAAGGACAAGTTAACTCAGGCCGTGGCCTTGGAGCAGCAACGTATTGGCCGACTTGAAACGCTTGAAAAAGCCCTGGGTGCGACGGACGGTGGCCCGGCCTTTTCGGCGCGGCTGCGCGCATTGGCTCATGAGGGATTGCCCGGCATCTGGCTTACCGCCGTTGAATTTGGCGAACCGGGCTTCCGACTACGCGGCCGCGCGATGCAAACCGCCGCGATTCCCGATTACCTGGCGCTCCTGGCGCGACAGCCTGCACTCAAGGATCTGCCGCTCACGGGATTCGAGATTGATCCGCCGGACGCCGATGGCACGTCCAGGTTGCCCGGCGTCGCGTTTGCCATCAACTCCGCCGACAGTCCCGGAAAGGCCGCAAAATGATGCAACCGTTAAAGGACCAATGGCGTGGCTGGGCGATGCGAATTGACGCGTTGAGTTTTCGCGAGCGCGTCCTGGTATTGATCGCGTTGACCGGCGCAATGTGCAGCGTCATGTACCTGGCCTTGATTGAGCCCGCACTTAAGAGCCAGGAGGAGATGGTTTCCAACGCCTCCAGTTTACAGCGCGACGCCGATTTGCTGCGGCAGCGACTGGCGGAAGCGGAGCGCGACAACAACAACGGAAAGATTAAGGAAGTCGATCAGCTGCGCGCTCAGGCTACCCGCCTCGAACAGTCGATCAAGCAGCGCGAGCGCGCCATGGTGGCTCCCGACAAGATGATCGGGGTGCTTAAGGATTTGCTGGCAAGCCAACCGGGCCTCACCCTTGTTTCGCTGCACACCCAGGAACCTCAGCCGGTATTGGAAGAAACACCGGACTCCGTGACTGCTGCCAGTGGCACGGCCACACCCGCGTCGGCTCAGCCTCCCGATCAGCGATACCGCCACGGCGTTGAGATCCGCGTCCAGGGAAGTTATGCACACCTGACCGATTATGTGCGACGCCTGGAACACCTGCCCTGGGCGATGCAGTGGGACTCGATGCGGCTGGATGCCAGTCACTATCCGCAGCTTGAATTGACCCTTGGACTTGCCACCTTGAGCCGGGAGTCGACATGGGCAAAGCTCTAATGGTGATGCTGATCTTGGGATTGGCCTCCCGTCCCGCCTGGCCAGGTTTCGACCCTACGGCGCCGCCGGTGGTCACGCAAACGACGCAGAATCCGTCGGGTAAGCTGGGTCTGGCCTGGGTACGCATCAATGGAAGGGATTCCATCGCCTGGTACGGCGGTGCGCCCATCAAGCTTGGTGACGCGGTTGCAGGCGGGCGCGTCGTGGTCATCGCCGAGGACTACATCGTGATTGCAGGCCGCGAGGGTCGACGCACCGTGCCGCTCTTAGATCCACGCGTTCAACATCGCCCCGAGGCACGTTCGCCCTCGGTCAGCCATCCTTAAGGATTGAATATGAACAAAACCCTGGTGCTGGTTGCATTGATCCTGTCAGGCTGCGCTGGCCGCTATGGCGAACATCTGGGCACGGAGGGCAGCAAGGCAATGAATTCCGAGCTCAAACCCGTGGCGCAACCGGCCGCGAAAAGCGCGCCACCTGCGGCCCTCCCGGCCACTGCTCCCCCCGTTCCCGCGGCTTTACCTGCGCCGAAGCCGATGGCGAGCGAGCCGCGCTTCAACTTGACGGTGAACAACGCCAAGGCTTCCGAAGTCTTCATGGGCATGGTCACAGGAACGCCCTACAGCATGTTGGTCCATCCTGATGTCACGGGCAGGCTCACCTTAAATCTCAAGAATGTCACCGTCCCCGAAGCCATGGAAGCGGTGCGCGCCCTGTATGGCTACGATTACGAGGTCCAGGGCACGCGCATCATCGTACCCTCGCCCGCCCCACAGGTCCGGGTCTATCATCTCGATGCGTTGACGATGCAGCGCAAGGGCACATCGGATATGCGTGTGGTCTCCGGATCGGCGAGCTTGAGTAATGGCAGCGGCCCGACCCCCGGGTCGACCAGCGTTTCCAAGTCGCTCGAAACCAGCACCGTGCAAACATCATTCGACTCGAAGTACTGGGACGAAGTCGCCGCTTCGCTAAAGGCGCTGGTCGGCGATGCGGGCAACGTGGTGGTAAGCCCGCAATCGGGGGTCATTATTGTGAAGTCGACGCCATCGAATTTTCGGATGGTGGAAAAATTCTTGCACGAATCGGAACTCACGATCACCCGCCAAGTGATGCTGGAGGCAAAAATCCTTCAGGTGCAACTCAATGATGGCTACCAGTCTGGCGTGAACTGGGCGACGCTGCAAAGCGACGCGCGACTCTCCATCGGCGTAAATGGACTGAATCCAACCGGACTCACCCCGGTAAACCCGGGCAGCACCGTGTCCAACATGCTCACCGGGGCGATCCCCGGGCTCACGGGACCGGTGCTGGGCCTTGCATTCAACGACGGCAATTTTGGCACAATCATCAACCTGATCCAGAACCAGGGTGCCGTACATGTCTTGTCAAGTCCGCGCATCGCCACCATTAACAACCAGAAGGCGGTCCTTAAGGTTGGCACGGACGATTTCTTCGTAACTGAAATCACCGGCGGAACGGTTGCGACGCCAACGACTGCCGCGACCCCACCCAACGTCGTGGTGCAGCCGTTCTTTTCTGGCATTGCGCTCGATGTCACCCCCGAAATTGACGACACCGACAACATCACGCTGCATGTGCGCCCCTCGGTCAGCAACGTGAAGGAAGTGGACAAGACGATCAACCTGGGGAGCCTGGGCTCGTTTATCCTGCCGCTTGCGTCCAGCACTATTTCCGAAACTGACAGTGTGGTGCGCCTGAAAGACGGCAAGATCGTTGCCATCGGGGGCTTGATGAGTCAGACATTCAATGACAACAAGAATCGGATTCCGCTGCTGGGTGAAATTCCCCTCCTGGGGCAGCTCTTTGGCAACACGAGCCAGAGCACCCAGAAGAACGAACTCGTGGTGCTGATCAAGGCCACCATCATTCATGACAGCGAAGACTGGAGCCAGGATCTCGACGACACCCGGCGGCGGTTCAAGGGCTATAACCTGGGCGAAGGAAGCCCCTAAGGGCCACGGGCTCGCGAGCCCACTTGTGCAGGTGCGTGCGGTAACCCGGTCCCCCGGTTTTGGCGGAATGCCGGCCCGCTCCCCTCGCCTGACGCGGGGAGCGACCCGGGATGGGGCAACGGATGCGGATGGGCCCACGGGTGGCAGCGTAAAGAATGACGGGGCGAGCTCCGATATAGCGGTGGGCCTGAGGAATTCGGGCGGTTACAGATCGGACACAACTGGACACCGACTGTTACCACCGGGATATTTCTCAGATACATGCCGGTGCTTCAATGGCAACAGGTGAGCTCAACCGGATCACCGCAACTTTAATGAAGGGAGTTACCGATGAAATCCACATTACCCAGCAAACTTACCGTGGCCCTGATCGCATGTGTAGTCGCGGGGCTTTCCACCAGTGCGATGGCGGAGACCCAGTGGGCCAAGAATCATCCGCGGCGTGCCGAAGTCAACCACCGCTTGGCGAATCAGAATCAGCGCATCCACAACCAAGTGAAGGACGGGGACCTGACGCGAGGCCAGGCGGCGGCGCTGCACAAGGATGACCATCAGATTCGCCAGGAAGAACGGGACATGGCAAGCCAAAATGGGGGACACATCACCCGGGGCGAGCAGGCGGTGCTGAACAGACAGGAGAACGGTGTCAGCCGTCAGATTGGACAATAAGCC
>JBKQNQ010000166.1:0-3570 GCA_052145875.1 Thiobacillaceae bacterium | reverse complement strand
CGGGATTGGCCCAAACATCACTCGAATCGAGCGACACGAAGAAAGGCACATCCCCGATGAGGAACACGCCGCGTTCGTGGGCATACTCCTTCAACCGGTTCCCCTGGCGGGACAACAAAAACTGCCCGAACCGGCTTTCGCTGATCTCGTCGGCCAGGTCGTTACGCGCGCGCGCCAGGGCCGAAGGATTGCGCCTTAGCAAATCCTCCGGCCAGTCGAGGAGATGAGCGCCTCGCAGGCGCGCCTTCAAAGCGCGAAACAGGGCATAATCGTCCAGCCAATGAGCCTCTTCCGAACAGAATCGCTCGAAGTCGGCACGTAGCTCCGGGCGTCCGGAAGAATCGAAATGGCGCCAGGCCTGGTCGAGCAACCGGTGCTTGAAAACAGTTACCGCCTCGAAGTCAACGGAGCGCTTTGGGAGGCCCCGGCCTATTTCACAATCCCTTGGGCTGAGCAAGCCGTCTTCGATCAGAAGGTCAGGGCTGACCAGCAGTGAATTGCCCGCGAAAGAAGACAGGCATGAGTAAGGCGAGTTGCCGCACCCGGTTGGCCCCAGAGGCAGCGCCTGCCACCACCTCTGGCCGGCATCGTGGAGCCGGTCCACCCATGCAAAAGCGGCCGGCCCCATGTCCCCAATGCCGTATGGCGAAGGTAGCGAGGTCACATGCAGCAGCACTCCGGAGCTGCGGCGCCCGGCCCTGAATGGCGGAAGCGCAGCTTGATACTCGGGGTTGTTCATAATACCGGGCATGGTTGCACCTTCCAGATTTCGCTAGCGTACTCCGCGATGGTGCGGTCGCTGGAAAACTTCCCTGAGCCGGCCACGTTCAAAATCGCCTTGCTGGCCCAGGCGTTGGGTTCGCCGTACAAACCCACCAGACGCTGATCGGCTTCCAGGTAAGATTTCAAATCTGCCAGGTGCAGGTAGTAGTCCCCGTGGGTGAGCAGCGTGTCCAGGATGGGTGAGAAGATGCCGGGCTCCTTAAGGCTGAAGTGGTTGGCAGCGATCAAATCCAGAGCCTGTTTCGTTTCGGGTTCGTTCTCATAGTGCCAGCGCGGATTGTACCAGCCGCGGGTATTGGCCACCTGTTCCGCCGTCAAGCCGAACAGGAAAAAGTTCTCCTCGCCCGCCTCCTGGACCATTTCGATGGTGGCCCCATCCCGGGTCCCGATGGTCAGGGCGCCGTTCATCATGAATTTCATGTTGCTGGTGCCGCTGGCCTCGTAGCCGGCAGTTGAGATTTGATTCGACACATCGCTGGCCGGGATGAGCCGCTCGGCCAAACTCACGCAGTACTCCGGCAAGAACACCACGTTGATCCGACCTCGCACCGCGGGGTCGGCGTCAATGACGGCGGCCAGGTTGTTGATGAATTTGATGATGAGCTTGGCCAGGTGATAGGCGGGCGCCGCCTTGCCGGCGAAGAAGAACGTGCGTGGAGGCAGTTCGAGCTTGGGATTCGCGCGCAGGCGGTTGTAGAGCACAACCACGCGCAGCGCGTTGAGCAATTGCCGCTTGTATTCGTGGATGCGCTTGATCTGGCAATCGAAGATTGTATCCGAATCAACCGTCTGGCCGGTGGTTGTCTTCAGCCAGTCGGCGAATTTCACTTTGGCTTGGCGTTTGGCGTTACGGAAGGATTCTTGAAAGCCCGAGTCGGTGGCCAATGGTTTGAGCCGGCTCAACTCGTCGAGATCGACAGTCCAGCGATTGCCGATGGCCTCGGTGATGGCGTGCGCGAGGGGCGGGTTGGCCAGCAACAACCAACGCCGGGGTGTGACGCCATTGGTCTTGTTGTTGAAGCGTTCCGGGAACATGGCTGCGAAGTCCGGCATGAGTTGCTTCTTGAGCAATTCCGAGTGCAACGCGGCGACACCGTTGGTGCTGTGCGAGCCGACGATGGCAAGATTGGCCATGCGGACTTTCCGAACGGGCCCTTCTTCGATGAGGCTGACGTTTGCCACCCGCGTTTCATCCCCAGGGTAGCGCGACCGAACGTCATCCAGGAGCCGGCGATTGATCTCGAAGATAATCTCCAAATGGCGGGGCAGCATGTCCTGAAACCACGCGACGGGCCATTTCTCGAGCGCTTCCGGAAGCAGGGTATGATTGGTGTAAGCCAGTACTTTCCTGGTTAACTCCCACGCCTGGTCCCAGCCGAGATGCGCCTCATCCAGCAAAATCCGCATTAACTCCGGCACGGCCATCGAGGGATGGGTGTCATTGAGTTGGATCGCCACCTTCTCTGGTAGTTGGTTCCAGTCATCGTTAGTCTGCCGGAACCTGCGCACGAGGTCGGCCAGCGAACAGGCCACCAGAAAGTATTCCTGGAGAAAGCGCAAGCCCTTGCCATTGGCCGTGCTGTCGTCCGGATACAGGACCTGGGTGAGGGTTTCCGCCGTGAGCGTCTCGGCCAGCGCGCCGATGAAATCTCCGCTGCTGAACTGCGCAAAATTAAAGTCGTGGGACGCGCGGGCGGCCCAAAGGCGAAGGGTATTTATGGTCTTCCCGCCATATCCGACTACCGGGCGATCATAGGGAATCCCCATCAGGCTAGAGGGGCGGCCCGGAACGGGACGCAACTCGCCGCCGCGAATCTCAAAGGAACAGTTGAGCTTGACCTCGATGGCTTCATTAAGGCGGACGGCTTCCCAGGGACTGGGCCTGGCCAGCCAGTGATAGGGTTGCTCGATCTGCCAGCCGTTTTGGATTTTCTGCTGAAACATGCCGTACTCGTACCGCAACCCATAGCCCATACCGGGTAAGCCGAGCGTGGCCATGGAATCCAGGAAGCACGCCGCCAAACGCCCGAGCCCGCCGTTGCCCAGGCCAGCGTCGAACTCCTGCTCCAGGAGTTCCCCCAGGTTAATACCTTCGCGTTTTGCCGCTTCTCGAACGAAAGGGTCGAGCAGAAGGTTGGTAATGTTATTGGAGGTGGAGCGTCCAAGGAGGTACTCCATCGAGAGATAATAAACGCGCTTGGGGTTCTTCCGAGCGTAATGTTCTTCCGTGCGCAGCCAACTTTGCGAGAGGAGGTCGCGGACCGAGCGCGCCACCGCCTCGAATCGTTCGCGTGGTCTGGCGGCCCGCAGCGTCATGACGTTGTCGAAGACCAGGTGCCGCTCATAAAGAGCAGTGGCCGAGCCGGCGAACTGGATCGGGCCACAGCCGTACTGCTCCAGGAGGTCCGCCTCCGACTTTTGGTGAGCCCCGTTTCGAAGCGGGCGGACCTCGGCTGACGAGCGCGGCGCTTTTGCCTGCAATCGTTTGGGTTTGGACAATGGTTCATGGGCCTGACTTGTTGGAGGGATTGGTTTCAGTTTTGTGTTATCCATATATTCCTCTTCATTTTGTCTTCAACATGGTTGGATTCTTTTGGTAATCAGGCCTGGCGCGTTAGTCGCCCACATGGTTGGTATCGTCCCACAGCCGGATGGCGGGTTGTGACAGGTCGTGCTCATAGCTCAGGGCACTCAGGCTGGCGGTGCTTAGGAGAAAGAATCTCCCGCCTGCCGGTTCCAGCCCCAGCCAGCGCGCAGCCAAAACCCGCAAGAAATGGGCGCTGGAGA
>JBKQNQ010000165.1:0-17371 GCA_052145875.1 Thiobacillaceae bacterium | reverse complement strand
CCCCGGCAGCCTCGCACATTGTCACAACTTTCCGGAGGTCGTTGTCTGCGAGCGTGAACTTCAAGTCAATATGCATCATGCGCTTGATGGGGTCAGGATGATTGGTGCGCTCGTAGACATTGCGCATCTGGCGATTGCTTGATGCGGGATCGACGGTTGCGAGGAAATCTCGATCAAAGATCGCCTCGAGCGGGCTGCGGTGCAGGAAGTTATAGGTTTCCAGACGGTCGGGTAGCCGGACATTGGCCTGATCCACGTAGCTCTTGAGTTTACGCAGCGGAAAGTAATCGGACAGACCCGGGCAATGGGCGAGCGGTTCGATGAGCCCGGTACGCAAAGAACTGGGCAAGTCGAAGTAGACCTCGAACACTTTTTGCTTGGCATACCGGGCGTTACCCCCAAAGATTTCGTCCCCGCCGTCTCCCGCCAGCATCACATCAATACCATGGTCGCGGGCCAACTTCGCGCAAAAATAGGTGGGCACAGCCGATTCATTGCCAAACGGCTCATCGTAGTGTTTGGCGATCACCGGGATCGCGCTGACAATGTCGGCGGGCTTGAGATAATACTCGTGGGTATGAGAGGCAAAGCGGCGCGCGGCGATTCGGGCATATTCCATTTCATCGAATCCTTCGGCATCAAAACCGATGGAGAAAGTTTCGACGGGGTGGCCCGCGGCTTCCGACAAGGTGCCTACCACGGTGGAGCTATCGGTTCCGCCCGACAGGAATGCCCCTGTCGCGTGGCCATCGAGTTCAAGCTTCACGCTTGCCATGAGGTGCTGGCGGAAGCGTTCGCGGAAGGTCGGAAACTCCCGGCTGGGGTCGGGTGTGTAATCCATTGCCCAGTAGAAGCTGCGGCTGACATGGCCTTGGTCGAAGCACAGCACTTCGCCAGGAAGGAGTTTCTCCACGCCGCGGTACAGGGTGGAGGGGCTGGGGATCATATGAAAATAGAAATAATTGAAAATTGTTTGCAAATCGATGTTCCGGCCAAGCGCCGGATGCGCCGCAACTGCCAGCACGCTAGAGCTAAATGCCAGATTACCACTGGAGGCCCCGAAGCACAGGCGGCCGATCCCTGCGCGGTCGATGGCCAGCCACCCCCGCTGGGCGTGCGGATCAAGTACCGCCAGGGCAAAGGCGCCATGCACCATCGGCAACAATGCGGCCTGATCTCTTTCCCAGCCTCTGGCCAAGGCGGCCGCAGGGCCTTGATCGAGCGACAAGCGTTGCAACTCAGGATCCGAGAAGCGCACGCGCCCGTGCAGGGCGACAACCAGCCGATTTGCCGTGAACACATGCGCGCGACCGAACTGGGACGACGCAGCCAGGCCAAAATTGTCTCGTTTGGCGCTGGTGGGGTTGGCCGTGCAACCCATTGCCTGATTCATTGCATCAAACAGGAAATCAGGGTCAGAAGTGTGGCCAAGCCAGCCGAATATGCCGTCCATGTTCGTGTTCTGAGATTTTTAAAGGGGGGAAATCCCCGCTACGATAACCGGAATCGCCGCCAAAATATATCTGGAGTCGAATTCGGGCAGAATAAGGAGAGCTGTTTGCGGTCGCAAACCTGCTGCAACACTGTGCCGGCACTGAAACACGTGGTTCCACTCGCTGGGCGTTGACTCTTTCTGGCCGTATGAACAAGAGACAAGATAACGGACGTTTTAACGTATCGGACATGCTGTGTGGGCGCGATGTCGTTACGCGGGGTACGTGGCAATGAATTTTAAGTTGACGGCGGTGTTTCGTCTATTTGGCTGGGGAACGGTATTCGGCCTGCTGATATTGGCCTCGGTGGAATGGGCGCTTCACCAGGACAAATTCCTACAGCGCTATCGCAGTGTCTTTGCGGCGGGGCGCGCCATGGACAAAGTTGAGTTCATCGAAGCGCATGCGCCTCGGCTGATTTTCGCCGGCAACAGCCGGATGGATAACGGCGTGGACCCCAACGCGCTCATGCCAGTTCCTGCGCCATCCGGTCAGGCATTCAACTTGGGACTGCCCGGAGCTAATGTCCGAGTGCTTGATGGTCTGTTCCGGCGTTTTGCCCGAGACGGTTTGTTGGGGCCGGGAAAGATTGAATATGTGGTGATTGGATTGGATGAAAGTCTATTGCAGGCCGAGCAGGGATTGGGGTACAGCGTCTTCTTTGCAGACCGAATGGCGCTTTGGCGTGAGGGTGCCTACCGGGATTGGCTGGCGAGCGTGTTTAGATTATGGGGCTACTCGACCAATCTCAAGGAGCTTCGGGAACCCGAAAAAGCTTTGAGCTTCTGTCGCGCTTCGGTGGGTGAGGTCGAACCGATTGGGGGCGGTGCCGCTGAGCACCTGGGTTATCGGGCGGGCTTCTCCGGGAAATTCCAGGATGCGGGCCAGGTACAGCGACAGGAGGAGACCTACGACGTGCTTCCCGATGCCCAAACCGTTGCCTACCTGTTTACCTGGCTGGATTTGCTGCGGGAACATGGCGTTCACGTCGCCGTTGCTTATCCGCCACTACGTGACCGAACCCTCTTGTTCAATCGCCCCAGTTCGCGCCCGGCGGACCCCTACAGGGCGATTGCAACCCTCTTGGCACAACGGGGCATACCTGCCATCGTGATGGACGCTAACGAATGGCGTGACCCGGCGGACTTCATCAACGCCGGACATTTGAACGATCGCGGGGCACAGCGCTATAGCCGCATCCTGGCACAGCACCTGACTACTTTGTGGCCGGACTTGTGGGGGCACGCCACGCCATGATCTTCAGTAGCTCGACATTCATGGTGTTTTTCGCGGTGGTGTTGTTCTTGTATGCCGGCGCACAAAGTTATCGGCAACGGGCCGCTGTCATCTTGGTAGCGAGCCTGATTTTTTACGCTTCCTGGAAGCCGGCGTATCTCTTGCTGCTCGGTGCATCCCTCAGTTTGAACTATCTGCTCTACCGTTGCGTGCAACGTAGCCCCGCGCGATCCATACGGGCAAAAGCCTGGGTCACAGTGGCGTTAGTCCTCAATCTGGGGGTCCTAACATTCTACAAATATTTGGCCTTGGCCTTCGAAACCGTGGTGACCCTGGAAGGATGGCTCGGCGTTTCGCCGCCCGCCCAAGAGCCCGGATGGGTGCACTGGGCGCTGCCATTGGGTATCAGCTTTTACACCTTTCACATGCTCAGTGTGATGATCGACGTCTATCGGGGGGACTGGCAAAAACCGATCAGCTTCAAGGCATGGACACTGTATGTGACGTTCTTCCCTCATATGATTGCTGGCCCAATTCTGCGTGCCAGCGAATTGGTTGAGCAGCTTGAGAATCTCCAACCGCTCAAATTGGATCAGCTGAGACTGGGGGCGCTGATATTCATTGCCGGGCTATTGAAAAAAAGTCTATTCGCGGACAACTTGGCGCCAATTGTGGCCAGCCTTTATGCCCAACCGGGGCAACTTGATTTTCATCTAGCCTGGCTCGCGACGCTCGGATTCGCGGCTCAAATTTACTTTGACTTCTCCGGGTACAGTGAAATGGCTATCGGTCTGGCGCGCGTATTTGGCGTCACGTTGCCAAGAAACTTTCGATATCCCTATGTGAGCCACAGCGTTCAGGAATTCTGGCAGCGCTGGCATATGACTCTTTCTCGCTGGTTGCGAGACTATCTGTACATCTCCCTCGGCGGCTCGCGCCGAGGATACGGACGCAACTTGGCAAATCTAATGATTACCATGCTGCTCGGAGGTTTGTGGCATGGTGCGGGCTGGAATTTTGTCTTTTGGGGCTTTCTCCATGGGAGCTACCTAGTGGGACATCGGGTGCTCGTCGCAGTGTATAAGCAATTCGGGTTGAATGTGCGACCCCGTATATCCGCTTTCATATCCTGGTCTGGCCTTCCCCTAACGTTCATTCTCGTGAATTTCGCTTGGGTATTTTTTCGCGCCACGAGGTTTCATGACGCGTGGTTGATTAGCTCAGCCATGCTTGGCTTGCGTGAACCAATCGCTACTCCTGTCGAAGTGCGCCTATACTTGCAAATTTTTATCGTGTTCGCGCTCATGTTGGCGTGGTTTGAGCCGTATCTGGTTCGCCGGCTTGAAAAACTGGGTGTGATGGACTGGTGGCGGGTGCCTGCATTACTGCGTGGCGCAAGCTATGCGACGCTTGTGCTTGCGCTGACTGTATTTGGGGGCGGTACCCAGAAGTTTATCTATTTTGATTTTTGAGAATCGGGATGATGCTGGAGAACGGGAATTGAACCGACCGAATCTGTTTCTGATTGGCGCGATGAAGTCGGGCACCACGACACTGCACGAATTGCTGGCGCCCCATCCACAGATATCCATGAGTGAGCCCAAGGAGCCATGTTACTTTGTTGAGCCGAACATGCTCAAGGCTCACTGGCCGGAGATGTGGCAACGCGGGATTTGGAAAAGCGAGGAAGCCTATCTCGCGTTGTTTCCTGAAAAGTCCAGCGCTCGGTATTTTGGCGAATCCAGCACCGACTATTCCAAGGCGCCCCAACTGCCGGGCATTGCCGAAAAGGTCGCGGCATACAGCCCAGATGCCCGCATTGTGTACATCATGCGCGACCCAGTCGAACGCACCATCAGCCATTATTGGCATATGGCCGAGCACCGGCGCGAAACGCGCAATCCGCTTGAGGCCATTACCCAGGACCCCCATTACACGGACGTCAGCTATTACGCCTTCCAATTACTTCCATATATCGATCACTTTGGACTCAGTCGTGTCTATGCGTTGACTTTTGAAGCATTAAAGGCCGATCCGAGGCAAACAGTGCAGTCGTTGTATGCATGGTTGGGTTTGGATCCGGATTTTGAGCCCGCTCAACTGGGCGGTGCTCGCAATGTCACCCCAGAAGCCGTCCGGCAACAGCGGGCAGGCCGCGGCTGGTTAGATCGTGTGCGCCATTCCCTCCTGTGGGAGAAGGTCGGCGGCTATTGCCCTGCGGCTCTTCGCAAGGTGGGCGTGGCAATGCTTGAGAAGCCTGTGCAGCCGAAAACGGCCGATCTTAGTGAAGTGAGGACATACTTACGTAATCTGCAGGTGCCTCAGACCGCCGAACTGACTGCCTTGCTGGGGCGCAACTTCGTGGAATGGAAAACGCTGTATGGAGAATGAAGCGTCGGCCACAGGCGCGCCACGTTTCTCGGTGGTGATCCCCGCGTACAACGCAGGGAAGACGCTCGCTCGCGCGCTTGATTCGGTTCTGGCGCAAACCTGGCCAGCCCATGAAATCATCGTGGTTGATGATGGATCACACGACGATACGGATCAAATCGTCGCCGCCTATGGCGACCGGGTGATTGCCCTGTGGCAAGAAAATGCCGGTCCCTCAGCAGCACGAAATCGAGGGGTCCAAGCCGCAAGCGGCGAGTGGGTAGCCTTTCTGGATGCCGACGATTGGTATTACCCGGCACGGCTTGAGTTGCACGCCAACATGATCGCCGCCGAGCCCAGCCTCGACTTTGTGGTGGGGAGCTTTGATTACCGCGATGCGGGCGGAACCCTGATTCAGTCTTCGATTGAACAAACGATGCTGGGCCGTCGGCTGCTGGAACAAGCCGGAGCAAGCGGTCGAGCGGTAATCGAGGGTACGGCCATTGGTGAGTTCATTTCACAGCAATTTAGCGATACTCGATGTTTGTCGATACCGCGCAAAACCTTCCTGGCTTTGGGTGGATTCTCGATC
The DNA here is from genome assembly GCA_052145875.1 of Thiobacillaceae bacterium. Lineage (GTDB taxonomy): Bacteria > Pseudomonadota > Gammaproteobacteria > Burkholderiales > Thiobacillaceae > DASQBT01. The sequence goes on along the minus strand of JBKQNQ010000165.1, from coordinate 11,680 downwards.
AACTTAAAGATCTGCGAGGACGTCGTGTTGCTGCTGCGTCTTTGCGCCGTCAGCCGCCGCGCCGGAGTCATCTGCACCTCGCAGGCCGTCTATTTGGTGCACGATCAGGGGTTGATCCGCTCGGATCGCTTACGCGCGCAGACCGAAACGGTTCGCGCCCTGCACACCTTGGAACCCGAAATGGAACATGCGCCTGCTGCGGTGCACCGCGCATGGCAACGCCTGCTCAAGGAAGCCTATCGCAATCTGGCCTATTACCTGAGCAAACATGGCCGAAAGCGCGAGGCTCTCGCAGGCCTCATGAAATCCTTTCGTTCAAACCCCACCTGGCGAGATGGTCGGGACATGCTGTCCGTGTTAATTGGATAGTCCGTGCCACGCTACCTAGTGATCACCGAGTTGTTTCTGCCTACCAAAGGGGGCACTGCGGTGTGGGCCGCGGAGGTCTACAAACGTCTCGGCGGCAAGGAAATCCACGTAATTACTGCTGACGTGCCGGGTGCCGCGACAGTCGATGCCGCCCATCCCAACACGATCCACCGGCTTAATCTTCGGCGCGTGCCGTGGTTGAAGCCCGAGTCGATGGCCATGTATCTCAAGCTGTTTGGGAAATCACTGACGCTGTCACTCTCCCATCGCTTCGATGCGGTTCATGCCTTCCGCGCCCTGCCAGAAGGACTCGTGGCTTGGTTGGTGGCACGTCTGACGTTCAGGCCCGTCGTCATTTACGCCCACGGTGAGGAACTCACGACCTGGGGCAAGGGCCGAAAATACAAGGCCATGCGTTTTGCGCTGCGCCATGCCGATCGGTTGATCGCGAACAGCGAGTATACGCGCGACACCCTGCTCAATATGGGGGTTGACCCCCGCCGCATCACCATCGTTTATCCGGGCGTTGACGTGTCGATATTCAGGCCAGGGCTAGGGGTCAACGGCTTACGGGCTGGCGTGGGCATGAAACCAGATGAGAAGCTAGTCTTCTCAGTGGGGCGATTGTCACGACGCAAGGGATTCGATCAGATGATCCGTTGCATCGCCAGGTTGCATGCGGAGGGCATGCCCGTGCATTACGTGATCGCTGGCATCGGTGAGGATGGGGATTACCTTGATGAGCTGATCGAGCAACACCATTTGCAACGGGTCGTCCATCGAGTCGGCTCGATAAGCGAAGCAGATCTACCGCGATGGTTGAATGCGTGCGATGTATTTGCGATGCCAAATCGTGAGATCAATGGTGACAACGAGGGCTTTGGCATGGTCTTTATCGAGGCCGCAGCGTGTGGCAAGCCCGTGCTGACAGGACGCGCTGGCGGGACCGGGGCAGCCGTAGTGGACGGTGTTACGGGCGTAAGGGTGGATGGGGACAGCGTGGAGGCCATCGCCTCGGCGTTACGCGCCTTACTGAACGATGGGGATCTCTGTAAGGTGTTGGGCGAGGCGGGGCTGAAGCGAGCTCAAGCTGAATTTGCATGGGAACGCGTGGCGGAGAAGACGCGAAATTTGGAGCATGCTCAGTTCAGTCAGATCTGAGAATGACGGACAGTGGGATTCTAGGAATCCATCCGGACCTTTTTGGAGCGGCTCGAACTGGCAGGGGTACTCAAAGGAGCGACGGCGTTGGATAATGGGAAAAGTCACCGTGGGTTAGGCGCTCTGTTGTTGCGGTGATTACCTAAGGCGCCGCGCAAGAATCATGATGCGCGGTCGTATGGACGTTCGTTCGTTCGTCTTTTACCGGAGGCCAGCACGCTATGCTTCATTAGGGATTGCCAGGTCAACACGGGATCCGGCAAATCGTCTAACACCCGGATGATCGGCCGCCCGCCTCAACCATTTTGCGCATCACATTGAAACGATGTTGTATTCACTTAAAGATAAATTTAATCGCCGACGCTTTGCAAGCCAAATCAGTGCCGTTCTCAGAACGCGCCCTGTTCCCATGCGGGATTCGTCGCCTCTAATCCTGCTAAGCCAATTGCAGCACAAGGATGTGCTAATGTTCCTGTTGGCGGTCAAGACACTCGCTGCGCGCGTGCCGCCAGGTCAGGTGCATATCGTGAACGACGGCAGTCTGACCGTGGAGGACCAAGGACTGCTGGCCGGCCATGTTCCTGGCGTGCGAATCCACGCGCTCGAACAGTTTCGTCACACGGGCTGCCCCGTGGGAGGCACATGGGAACGCTTGTTGGCGATTGCGGGGTTCGTGAAGGAGGGTTACGTCGTTCAGTTAGACAGCGACACCCTGACGTTGTCGGATATTCCTGAAATTAGCCAATGCATTGATTCGCAGCAGGGATTTACGATCGCCACCTTTGATAGCGCGGATTTTGAATCGATGGAAACCCGTCAGGCCCGGGCCAGCGCACGGCTGCGGGGTTCCGATGACCACGTACAAATCGTTGCTGAAGCGCATTTCGACAGTCTCAATGATTTTCGGAGAATGCGTTATGTACGAGGATGCTCAGGCTTTGCGGGTTTCCCGCCAGGAAGTTTTGATGTTGACTATGTTAAGGACGTATCACGCCAGATGGCGGCGGCGATCGGTGACAAATGGAACGAATGGGGCAGTGAGCAGGTCATGTCCAACATTGTAGTGGCGAACCTGTCCAGCGCACGGGTACTGCCTCACCCAAAGTACGCAGATTGCCTCCATCGTCATCCTGTGGACACCGCATTCGTGCACTTCATCGGCACTTGTCGCTTTCGGGATGGTATTTATGCCAAGCTGGCGCAGGAAAAAATTCGGGAATTGACGTGATGTTTGGAAGGATGGCGAACATGGATCGCAGGTATCAAATGGAAAAACCCCAGTGGCTCTTGTTGGTCTTGATAGTGAGTTCGACGACTTCTGCCATCGCCGACTGGTTTGCGAAAACTCCTGAGGAAGAATCCATGTGCCAGGCCAGGATCTTCGCCGGCCGGGATACCTCAGACAGAGAGAATTGGACACACATGCACCACTATTGCGATTGCCTGCGGTTTATCGATCGCGCCTATGTCGCGCGCGACGGATATGAGCGCGAGCACGCCTTAGGGGTCGGTGTCGGCGGCTGCGATTATGTATTGATTCATACCAAGCCCGATTTCTACATGCGGGCTGAGGTGATGACCGAAAAGGCGGTTGGTCAGAAGATGCTGGGACAGCGGGCGCAGGCTGCCGGCACCTTGGTTCAGGCCATCGAGTTCGATCCCAACTACGTGCCAGCCTATATGGCGCTGTCGGACTACTACCGTGAACTGGGCGACAGGAAAAAGGCGCTCGATCTGGTCATCGATGGCCTCAAGCACCAGCCCGACTCAAAGAATCTTATGCGCAGGTACAAGGAACTCGGTGGCAAGGAACCCTATCCGACTCCTGTCGCTACCCGTCAACCTTCGGAACAGGCCCCAATGGCTGCGCAACCTGCTGCAAAGTCTGCCACTGACGTCAAGGCCACGACTACATCGCCCGCTGCCGCGGGCGCAGCTACTACGGCCGATCCTGGCGCGGTGGCGCCGGCGCCACCAAAAATTGGCTCGCCCACGAATCCGTATTGCCGGTTCTGTCCAGATTAACTGGCGTAGAGGAGGTCTTTTGCCATCCAGGCCTTAAGCGACGCCCAGAGTGCCTCAGTAATTTCCCGGTGTTGGGCACTGAGATCGCGGGTGCAGGCTGGGTCATCGACGACGTCAAACAGCATGAGGCGATGCCCTTCATCCAGGGGTTGATAGACCAGTTTCCAACGGCCTTCGCGTACCATTCGGTCTTTCGCCCGCAGGATAATGTCCAGGTACCGATCCTTGATCGCGAGCGTGCCAGTCTCAACATTCGGCACCTCCATCATCTGAAGCAGATTGGGATAGCGTAAGTGAGTGTCCGGTAAGCCCGGGATTTCGGTAATCCACATGCCCGTCTCGTTGAAGGCCGGAAGGCTGAGTGACTTCTCTGGATGGTCCATCAGAGGCATAAGCGATGCGCCATCCAGGCCCTGCGGTATCTCGCCGCCGACGAGATCGATCAGCGTCGGCGCAATGTCAATACTGCGTGTAACCTGGCTGATCACCGAGCCATCCTCACGCCGCGGGTCGGCAATGATAAGCGGGATGCGCGGGCTTACATCGCCTACCGCGGAATTACCCTGTCCCCAGGTTTCATGCTCGAAAAACTCCATGCCGTGGTCCGAGTAGACCACCACAATCGTGTTGTCAGCCAAACCGCTTTTCTCAAGATGGTCGAGTATCAGTCCGACTTCGTGATCGAACTGGGCCACGCAACCATCATACAGATGAAGAATCTGATCAAGGTCAAACTCCTCGCGAGGCTCTCCTTGGCGCCGAATAATGTCGAATGGGTCGGTCAGCCGCGCCATAGCAAACTTGGATTCACCAACATACGTTGGGTCGGCGTAGCGGGTATACCAGGGAAACTCCGAAGCAAAAGGTGGATGCGTGGTGGAATAGAACACATTGATGAAAAATGGCTGATGGCTCGAGGCCATGCGTGAAATCAATCGCCGCGCGCGCCGCCCCAAGTCGGTCGTCAACGGCACCCCACCCAGGTAATACAGCTCGGGCAGCATAAACCGTCCCAGCCGGTTGTGTGTGAATAGTGAGAGAAACAGGCGCAGATCCTTGGGGCCCTGGCGAATCAGGTATTTCAGGTTCCACTGGTCTTCTGGCAAATCCAGATGATCAAAACCGAAGTCGAACTTCGCCATATCTCCGCCACACCAGTCAGAGATGGCGGCATTGCGATAGCCCAGCGCGGACAGCCATTGCGGCAGCGTGGAGACGGGTAGCCGGGTATTGCTGTCGGCCACAAAATTGTCGCGCACCCCATGCGTGTGCGGCCAGGTGCCCGTGAGCATCGAGATGAGGCTGGGTGCCGTGCGCGCGCAGGGCACGTAGCAGTGTGTGAAATGCGCGCCTCGGGCGGCCAGCTCATCGATGCGAGGGGTCAGTTTTTGCGCGCTGCCCACGCGATCGGCGCGCAGGGTATCGGAGCCTATCAGCAGAATATTCGGCCGCACGGAGGGCGTGCTGTGGCTGGGGGCGCGTGCCTCGGCCGACCAGCTGCTCCACGCCAGCAACCCGCCATAAAACAATGCTCCCCCCGATAGGGCGATCAAATCCGTGGCTTCGTGTGAGTGCGTAAGCTTCGAGGCTGCTCCGATTGTAATCAGCGCGATGGCCGCGCCGAGCAACGACAAGACAAGCCGGACGCGCTGCGGTGTGAGTTGGGCCCAAACCGGGTAGAGGCGACTGGCACGGTAGTGCATCGACGCAATGAGCAGCCCCGGATTAAACAGCAGTTTGCGCAGAAACTGAATCAGCGTGATCAATGCCACTCCCACCACTGCTGCCAGAAGGCCGAACCACGGGGAATAAGCCCAGCCTCGCCAGACCCCGAGTGCGCCATACAGCGCGACACCCGCCAAGCCCATCACCAACAACAAAGCAAACGCCCAAGCGCCGAGGCGGAGCAGTGCCCACAGGCTGTACCGCTTGTACTCATTGAGTATTTCATCGCGGATGCGTGGCCCGGTTTGGGAAAAATCCAGCAGCGATTTTCCAAGGAGTCCCATGCTGCCAAGCAGTGCCACCGCGCCTGCTGGCATCAGCCCAGCCCAGCGGTTTGCCCCCAAGGCAAACCACGCCAGCAGTCCGCCAGTCAGGCTGAGCAAGCCAAAGCCTGCCACCGCGATGGTGCCCGGATCCGGGGGCAGGGGCAGACGCCGTCGGTTGCCGGACTCGCTCATGCCGCGCATTTCGCCAAGCGCTGCAGCACAACGTACCAAATAGAAACGCCGCTTGGTCCACAAAAGGCTGAACACACTGTGCCAACCGTATTCCGCCAGTTTGCGCCACATGTAGGCGGGAACTCGACCCGTTACGTGATTAATCCGTGCAGTGGAACGGGTCCGCTGATAGCCTTTGCGAATGATGTAGGACAGCTTAAGTCGCTCGAGATCGACATAGTGATATTGGAGGATGGCGGGAACATACTGCAGGCGCGCGCCGCGAGTCATCGCGCGAATGACATATTCGGTATCTTCGCCGCCGCCCAGGTCGTGACGGTGAGGCCCCAACTCGGTAGAGAACTGACCCGCCAGGGCGAATACGGCGCGCCGCACCACCAGATTGCCCCCACCTGGGATCGTGCCTTCTTCCAATGTGACGGCCTTGGGCTCGCTTCCCTGCTCATAGCGTGGAACCGGCAAAGGATAAATCCGAAATGGCCCCTCGTCGTGGACCCACTCCGGCTCAGTCCCATCCCAGTCGGGTAGGATCCGACCGCAGTACAACCCGGCCTCCGGCCACGCCAGTGTCGCCCGTTCTATCTCGACGAGGTAATTCGCATCGACCCGATGGTCATCGTCGACCATGGCGGTCAGCTCAGTGGTGAGTTCCCCAAGCGCGCGATTGAGCGCATGCGATTTTCCTGGCTTGGGCTCGGCGACCCAGTCAAGCGCCAGGCGGCCATCCGATTGGGAGGATCGGTAGGCTTCGAGCAATTCCTGGGTGCCGTCCGTACAGGCGTTGGCGACGACCAAAATCCGTGCGCCACCGACAGGCTGCTTTGCGCGGTTGAGCGAGTCCAGGACCCGGCCGAGCAGTTCCGCTCGGTTGTGGGTGCAGATGAGGACCGTGATGAGACTCATCACGGCTTGAGCGGGGTGAACCGGTGCAGCTGCTTCGTCCAAGCATTGTGCCAGCGATACAGGGCGCGCACGGGTAGGGGCAGCGGCTCCAGGGAGGTTGCCACCCGATAGCCGAATTTCTCCAGGCTCTTGCCCGCCCCCCTCTCAAACGCGCGCAATTGATTCGGCGTCATCGCAGTGCGCCATTTTTCCGCGTTATCCTTCTGCACGGCCTTTTGCAGCATGGGTGTTTTCCCCGCTTCGCCAGATTTCTTGAAATCCACCACAGACTCGGAGAAGGGCTCGCCCAGGAAATCACAGACGGTCTTGAGCACACCGGCCTGGTCTGCGATGAGGTCTTCATACCGAATTTCCAGGTATTGTGCGGGATTGATCGCTTTCCCGAGATTGTGACCCGTTTCCACATACTGCTCCCAATAGCGGGCGGCGAAATAGGCGTTATACACGCCAAAATCATGTTTGCGGGCGAACAGGGAAAGCGCGACATCGCGCCCATCACGGATAATGTGGATGATCTGTGCATTGGGCCACCACTCCAGTAGCTTGGGGAGGTGCAGCACGTAATAGGGGGTTTTATCTCCCCATCGCCGCTTGCCCTCGCCGGCGGCATTTTTTTCGAACAGGCCCGTGATGAGGTCCCGCATCGTGTGGCGGCCCTCGGCCACGAATTCATGAGTGAGCCGCTCGATATCAAACTTGACGCCGTGTAGATCAGTGTCGAGAAAGTTTGCGCTTTGGGCATACATGGCTGCAAGTACCGCTTGCACATTGCTCGCCTGAGTGAGGTCGCCATACTGACTGGCGTTCCGATACAGGGGTACGAAGAAGTGCGATTCCCCCGTGGGCAATGAAAGGGCTGGATGCGATCGCAGCATGTATTGCAGCAACGTCGTGCCGGAGCGTGGCGCACCAACGATAAACACCGGCCCCGCAGGGGGTGCAAACTCAGGCCGGGGGACGGACAACATGGTCTATCACGCGCCACCACGGCGCGGTAATCAGGCAATATCGCGGCAGACGCGCCTGGACCCGCCAGTGAAGACGTCGCTTCAGTTGGTGGAGGCGAACACCACGCTGTATAGCTTCAGCATGATCCAGGCCAAGTTTCTCCAGAGTGTGCACTTTCACATCGGCTTGTTCGGCCAGCCAGGCCAAGAGTTCATCGAACTGAGCGAGGGAAAATTTGCTGTTGTCACTACCGGATTCATGGAAATTATAGTGGTGCATGACGGCTACGATAACAGGGCCGAGTGCACTCAGATGGCGGGCAGACTGGATATTCACTTTCAGGTCAGCGATCTGACAGGTGAGGGGGATAGAAAGCAGGCGGTGCGTTTCCAGACGCGCGCCCAATTCCGATGACACATACCGGAAACCGGACTCCCTGATCGCGGCGGAGGCGGCAGCATCGTATCGGTTCCATGGTGGGACGAATCCGCCGATCGCACCCGCGAACAGCGCGTGCAAGTGTACCAAGCCCGCTCCAACGTCAGATTGTTGCTCGCTAATGGGCCTGCCAAAAAACTCGGAGGGAACGCCATCTGTTCCGCTGGTCCAGTCCTTGTGACTGTAGCCATGTTGCGCAATTTCGATGACCCCGGCTTTATGAGCGGCCTGCATGTGCGCGGCGCTGGCAGGACTGAGGGCTTGCAGCTGTTGTCCGACGGGGCGAAAAGGGATGACTGCAAAGGTCGCGGGCAGACCATACCGCGTAAGACTTGCGATCACGGCCTCTTCGATGTCGTGGCGGCTGGTTTCCGACGGGTCGTCAAACCGAATAGCGACGCGGATGGGATTCATGGGCGCGTTCCCCTTGTCCATCCGAGGATGTAGCCGACAAAATACGCAAAGTTCATTTCCAGCCGCAGGGAATAGTCTGATCCCTGATGGCGGCGCTGTGTCCATGCGGCCCGAACCGCGCGATAAAGCTGCCCAAAGAGATACTTGGGCGGCATGCAGCTTCGCGTACCGCGCGTGCGCACCCCCTCCATGCGACCTTGATGAAAATGCAGGTCGAGAAAATAGCGTCGCCGCAGTTTGACGGATTCGATGCGGTGGTAGATGACGGATTCGGGAACCCACCACACTTTTAGCTGTGCCGTGAGGAGGCGCCGATAGATTTCCGTGTCCTCGCCGCCGATATTGGCAGTGCCGCGGCGGCCCAGGCCAATGTCAAACCGGCCGATGCGCTCGAACGTTGCCTTGCGGAACCCAAAGTTGCCGCCAAAGATGGGTGTCGAAGTCTCGGTCAAGGCGCGTGCTTCGGCCCCATGGCTAAGCTTGCCGATGAACCCCAGTAGCTCGTCTTGCAACCAGGCCGGTCGATCGCCGTCCACGAACAGTACGTCGATTGCACCCCCCATCGCATCGGGATGCTCGCGCTCGATGCAGCGCTCGTAGGCGCAAAGCCAGTTCGCATCCGGGGTTTCGTCGTCGTCAATAAAGATGATGTAATCACCCGCTGCTTCGGCAATGGCACGATTTCGGGCGTGCGACAAGCCGAGCGTGTCCTCGCGTACCACCCGTACCGAGGCAACGGGTTGCGACCATTGATTTGAAGCGAGGAATTCCGTCGTCCCATCGCTGCAACCGTTGTCCACGATGAGCAACTCCCACGCCGCCCGGGGCGACGCGATCGCAGCCAGATCAACGAGCGTTCGGCGCAGCCGATCCAGATGGTTGTGGGTACACAGGGCGACCGTGTAAGCAGGTTTTTCCATATCAGTGGCGCTTAATGCCAAGTCGGGCCAGCATCCTATTGGTGAAATACTGGGCGGAATGCGCCAGGGAGCCGTCATTACTGCCCAGCTTGAGCTTGCGTAGCAGCATCGCCGCGGTATCCGTGCCAAAGACATCCAGGCGGCGAATGCGAAACGGGTCGCCGCCCCGGCGGTTGAAGCCGGGCTGCACCGAAAACGCAGCGCGATAGCCGGCGCGGCGCGCATGCTGGATCACCCGTTCATCATAAAGTCCATAGGGATACGCAAGAAAATCCGGCGTGGTTCCCAGCAGTGCAGCAAGCTCGCTGCGGGAGCCTGCCAGTTCGTCCTCCAGTTCCGCATCGGTCAGTTCCGACAGGCGGACATGATGCCGGGAGTGGGAATGGAAACTGAATCCCCGCTTTGTCAGCGACGCGATGTGGGTGATATCCAAGAGGGGGTAGGTTGCGCCGGAGGGGTTCTCATTGCGACACCATTCATCCTGCTTACCGGTGAGCGCGCTTACCAGAAACACCGTGGCCGGCCAACTCAGTCCCTCAAGTACTGGCGCAGCATGGTCGTGTACGCCAAGAAAACCATCATCAAACGTTAGCAAGAAGCTACCTTTGGGGAGCTCGTGCTGTCCTTCTAGCCAGCTGACAAAATCATCAAGCGTGATGGCGCGATGCCCGTGTGCGGCGAGGGCTCGCATCTGACACGCGAAGCGCTCCGGAGAAACGCAGTACTTACCCTCCCAGTCGTTATGTGCCTGGCCAATTCGGTGATACATCAGGACAGGAATCCGCTGTGTCTGCATGGCATCAGGTGACTTGACGTTTGCGGTCCACGGACTTAACCAGCGTGAGGAAAAGCGAGCCCGGCAGCCAGCTTGGAAGGATGTATTTCAAATCCGCCATCCGCCAGGCGCCGCGGGTAAAGGCGCGACGAAACAAGGCCTGTGCATTGGGGAGGTCTCGCATCCAGTATGCTCGATAGGCTTCCTTCAGAATGAACCCTTCTGTCAGCTCATGGATCGTGTCTGCCAAAAGATGGGTCACACGTTCCGGATGGTGGGCGACAAAGTCATGTCGCACCTGAAGTGCATCCATCACTTGGCGCCACTTGTCGCGGGAAATCTGACCCTTCTCGTGCCAGCGATAAAATGCCATCACCTCGGGCACACGCACGAGTTTCTGGGTCCGCGCATAGATGCGCAACCATAAGTCGTAATCCATGGAAGAAAAGCGCCGCTCCGAAAAGCCGCGTACTGCGTCCAATACGGGTCTTCGCACCAGTGCAGCGTGGATCGGCCAGGGGCACGAACGCAAGAATTCGGCAGTCGTGTCCATCGCCAGATAATCCGGCGGAATATAGGCCTCCGTGCCTGGCGCCCCCTCGCCAAAATTCTGCCAGCCGCAGTAGGCGACATCAGACCGGGATTCATCCAACGCACTGCTTAGTTTTTGGAGACAATCTTCGCGCCACAAGTCATCTGCATCCAAAAAAGCCACTTTCCCGCCGGTGGCGTGGGATAGCCCCACGTTGCGGGCGGGGTAAGGCCCCAGGCGGTTCTGAAACAACAATTTCATTTTCCCGGGATGATCCGCCGCCAGCTTCTCCAGAATTTCGACACTACCATCGGTGGACCCGTCATCCACCACGATGAGCTCAATCCCGACGTACGTTTGCCCAAGTGCGCTTGCAACCGCCTCCCCCACAAAGGAAGCGGCGTTGTAGCAGGGCATAATGACCGAGATGAGATCGGGATTGAAGTGATCCATAGGCTTATTCTTCAGCGTCAGCGTACATCGTAGTATTTTTCGGCCTGTTCGACGACCCTAGCCCAGTGAAATTGTCGCGCGAAGTCCCGACAGGCGGCTGCCTGAAACTGGCGCCGACCGGCGAGGAATGCTTCCAGCGCAGCGGCAATGTCAGCAACGCTGGGCTCTTCGACAAAGTAGCCGCTGACGTTTTCTGCCACCGCCTCGGCTGCGCCGGCTAGGCGGGCGGCTAACACTGGAACCCCCGCGGCGTTCGCTTCCAGGTATACGATGCCAAACCCTTCATGGCTATAGGCGTTGATCGACGCGGTCAATACGAACAGGTCGCATTGAGCCAAATGCTGCCGTAGTTCGCCATTATCCACGGAACCGCAGAATCGCACTCGGTCCGCCAGATCGAGCGAGTGGGCCAGGTTCTCCAATGCCATACGTTCTAATCCGTCCCCGACCACTGTGTAGGAAAATGGGTACCGTCCCTTCAATGCAGAAAGGGCATGCAAAACCAGTGCCACGTTCTTGCGCGGCTCGGACAGGCGGCTAATTGTCAACAATCTCGGCG
>JBKQNQ010000164.1:0-3391 GCA_052145875.1 Thiobacillaceae bacterium | reverse complement strand
GCGGCTGATCAAGGATCAGCCGCCGACCCACAACCGCAGGCGGTACCCGGCTTCGGACCTATGCAGCTGGCATCTTGAGCAGGTGGCCCCCGGAGATTTCCGGCCCAGGCTGGCGAGCGGACAGGATGCGGACTTCGGACGGACCGATAACCTGTTTGGCCTTTTTGCCTCGCCCCGGGAAGCGAACACCACGTTGAGAAAGATCGCTGACGCCTATGGACTCTGTCCCATCATTCTCGGGCTGGAAAAGCCTGCTGGGCCGGGACGAGCCTGTTCTGCCTTCGCATTGCATCAGTGCAAAGGCGCATGCGTAGGCAAGGAATCGATCGGATTGCACAGCGCGCGGATGATGGCCGCCCTCGCAAAGCTGAGATTGGAAGCGTGGACGTTTCCGGGACCCATCGGGCTATTAGAACGAGACGACTTCCTGGGGTTGGAGGAAGTTCATGTGGTTGACGGCTGGCGCTACCTGGGGACGGCAAGGAACGAAGCCGAGATTCATGAATTACTTGGCCATGCTGATCGGGTACCGTTCGACCTCGACACCTACAAGCGCCTCAAGGCCGAGCTGACCAAGGGAACGGTCATGGTGAGGCACTTGTGATTGGGCGATATGGACTTCTCCGGGAAGCGCGGCCGCCATAGTAACGAACGAACGTTGGCGACCGCAACCGGACCCCACCGAAGCGACCTGAGCGTCGCGCACTATCACGCCGGCGCGCCGGAAGAATCTCTGCCCGTCGTCCGGAGACGCTGTCGAGAGGAGTACAATTCACACCCGCCGTCGAACATTGTGTCCGGCCCCGCACTCAATCAACACCCTGGGCCATCCATGAAGACCCCCAAAAGACTGCAATCGCTCATCGAAGAGGGCTTGATCGACAGCGTGATCAGGCAGCTGATGAGCGGAAAGGAAGCGACGGTATTCGTGGTTCGCTGCGGCGACGAGACACGCTGCGCCAAGGTATATAAGGAAGCGAACCAGCGTAGCTTTCGCCAAGCCGTGGATTATACGGAGAATCGTAAGACCAAGAACAGCCGGCAGGCACGCGCCATGGCTAAGCGCACGACATTTGGCCGGCAAGCCCAGGAAGACGCCTGGCAAAGCGCCGAGGTCGCCGCGTTATATCGCCTCGCCGCGGTCGGCGTACGGGTGCCCATGCCAATCAATTTCCATGCGGGGGTGTTGCTCATGGAGCTCGTCGTCGACGATCAGGGCAACGCTGCGCCACGGCTCAATGACCTGCAATTCACCGCCGAGCGGGCGCGCGAATTTCATCATGGCCTAATGATCCAAGTAGTACGGATGCTGTGCGCCGGGGTCGTTCACGGCGATCTCTCCGAATACAACGTCCTCCTCGGCAGCGAAGGCCCGGTAATTATCGACCTGCCTCAAGCCGTGGATGCCGCGGGCAATAACCACGCCCGAAGTATGTTGGAACGCGATGTCGGCAACTTGACGGCGTACTTTGGCCGATTCGCCCCGGACCTCGTCGGCACCGAATATGGCAAAGAGATTTGGTCGCTCTATGAACGCGGCGCCCTGCATCCCGAAGTCGGGCTCACTGGTCGCTTTGTGCACAACGTGAAACCGGTTGATCTGGACGGCGTAGTTCGGGAGATCGATGACGTCCGCGCCGAAGAAGTGGCGCGGCAACTGCGATTAGCGGCAATCAGGTGACGTTCAATCTTGGACGCCGGACTGCTGGGGCCCTAATTTCGCGTCCAACGCCAGGCACTCGGCCGCCGCGATCGAAGGACGCCGCTTGGCGCCAACCCGCATATTCTCAGATGGCGCACGGAGATGGTTGGATTTGGGCAGCGGACCACAGAGGCCTCGCCCGTCCCCGTCTCGGCGGTGGTACCCCGCGCTTGACGGACAACCTGGAATTGGCTCATTGGCTGCGCACGTTGGCACCGGGACGCTGATTTCGTGCACCTCGAACAGTAGGGCCGACACTGCCTGGCTAGCGCAATCGTTGCGCTCGTGAAGACGCTCACTCGGTGCCGCTCCAAAAACCAAGGGGCCCGAATGGCGCACCCCGCCGCTCCTACGGTTGTGAGTTCGGATCAGGGACCTTTGATAGAGCCTGCCCATTCGAGGATTCCGGCATTAAACATGACGGACTTCGGAGGATAAGGCAGTGTCGTATCGAGCCCGCTCGTGCGCACATATCATGGGGCACGTCATCAACATGCACGATGCCTCACTTGGATCCACCCGAGCTTCTTCATCGCCCCAAGCCTGGGTGCAATTCTTCTCGTGTTCTGGGAGCCCTCATTACGTATTGCAGTACTTCGATGGCGTTACCAAAACGTTGGCCGATTCGTTGGTTTTTGAATGAACGATTCAATCGCGTAGACTCAGGGCAGGTTCTAATCCTAACTGACTCCATTGCGCTACCTCATCCTGGCCGACGTTGTCGTGATGATCCACCTTGGCTTTATTGCCTTTGTCATGCTTGGTGGACTGTTAGTATTTCGCTGGCACCGGATTTTATGGCTGCATCTTCCCGCCGCACTGTGGGGCGCCCTAGTCGAGTTCGCAGGGTTAATTTGTCCGCTTACGCCCCTGGAAGGGCATCTTCGGCGTGCCGGCGGCCAAGCCGCCTACGCGGGTGATTTTGTTGGACTGTATATTTTGCCGCTCATTTATCCTGCGTCCCTGACTCGGGAATTGCAAATAGCGCTGGGGCTATTGGTATCAATGATCAACGCCATCGTTTATCTCGCCGTGTGGCGTCGGATGAGACGCGTGCGGCGCTAAGCCCGGGCCCCCTCCCGTCGAACGTTTCGGTCGACTGCATCGCCAATACTAAGGGGCCAGGCGGTTATTTCCCAGGTACGGCGTTGGGATTGATGCTGATGCCTTTGGCTTTAAGCGCGTTCACCACCTGGGCGGCATTGGCATTGCCCTGCTGCGCCAGATGCGCGGTTCCTGCGGCGATCGCATCCAGCTGGGCGCGCATCTTCTGGGCATTGGAGAGCATCGTTTCCTGATTGGCCTCCAGTGTCTTCAGATTGCCGCGTTCCTTCACCAGTTGGTAGGTCTGGAAGCCAAACCACAGGAGCAAGGTGATCAGGATCAACAGCAGGGGCACAAACAGGTCCGCGCGATTGGGATTCAGTTGAGGCTCACTCATGGTCCTGCCCCTTGGGTGGGTTAACGGTGAAGTTGATCCCCTGCGAATTGAGCAGGTTCTTGATCTGCTCGTCATTGCTCTTGGCGGACAATTCTGCGAGGGAACGGATCACACCCTGGTAGATGGGTTCGAGCTGGAGGCTTTGCTGGATGTACTGGGTTCGCCCGCTGAATTCATTCTGGGCAGCCTGGTTGCCGTTGAACATCACGATGTCGGTGACCGCGAGGATCAGTGCCAACGCCGCAAGG
>JBKQNQ010000163.1:0-6286 GCA_052145875.1 Thiobacillaceae bacterium | reverse complement strand
TTGATCCACAATGGAGTTGAGATAGGTCGTGCGCTCCAGCAATTTGGCCTGGTCGGGGGGAAGGTTCTTTTGCAGCCAGGAGAGCCCGATCTTGACGGCGGTGAGGTTGCCACCGAGCTCGTCATGCACCTCGCGGGCAACCTTGAGCCGCTCGTATTCCTTTACCTGTTCAACGTGAGTCGCCAGTTCGCTGATTTGTTCGCGAGAGTGGCGGATCTGCGCTTCAGCATGTTTTCCCTGGGTAATATTCAGCATGATGCCGTCCCAGATGATTTCGCCATTTGGCTGCTCTCGCTGCTTGACCCGGATATTGACCCATTTCACGTCATTCCAATTCTTTATCCAGATTCGACCCTCCCAGTTAAACGTGAGATGGCATCCGTTCGCTTTTTCCAAAGCTTCCAGATAGCTCGGGCGATCTTCTGGAAGTATCAGGTCCTGGAATAGCTTGGGCTTTGCTTGCAAGGCGGCGGAATCGATCCCCAGCAGGGCTTCGGAATAGCTACTGACAAAGACGGGCTTCACCTGGCCATTTAAGCCGCACACAACCTGATATGCCATGCCCGGAATATTTGAAAGAAGGGCGCGAAAATTGGATTCGGTTTCATCGAGGACCTTCCGGGACTCTTCCAGGCCCGAGGTGTCATTGGCAATGACAATGTATCGGTCACGGCCGTTATGTGAGGTTAGGTAGATCCGCATATCAACCGGATAGGTTGTGCCATCCTTGCGCAAGAATACGGCACCAAACGACACGAAGCCCGTTCGCTTGCCCATATCGATCGCTCTGGCCGTACGGATGAATGCGGCCGCGTTTTCCTTGTCTGCAAGAACGTCGTAGAGCGTAAGCATGCGCAAATCGCGCAGTGAATACTGGAGGGTGCTTCGTGCGGAACGATTGGCCTGAATGACATGCAGCGACTGCACGTCAAAAATGAGAATCTGATTGAACGATCCCTGCAAGACCAGAGGTAACATTTCTGCTTCTGCAGTTGTTGTTTTCTTATGTGTAGCCATGTCCTGTAAAGCGATTAGGTGGAATAATTGGTTCTTGTTCTCCGCAAAACTCGCTCAACAACCTTTATCATCGCTATTGTGCAAAATCACTGCACGAGTATAAGCCCTATTCAAAAGAACGAGCCAGTTTTTATGCCAAATGGCCATCTCGCGGCGATGGATTCCTTACCCATATTATGCGATGCAGACATGGGTAATCTTGATCCAGATCAAATTTGTGCTTGGATTCGCCTTTCATGCGAAACATATTTCTGGTTTTGACACAACCGACCTTGATGCGTAGCGTGTAGGTCACCGGGAGTCGGTTTCTCACCGCCACATTGGGCCTGGACCCACCAAGCGGGGAGGGACTTCAGGAACTGCCCTTCTATTTTCCCTTGGTGTCAATGCGTGAATCGCCGTACTTGGGTATCGGGTGTTGCCTGCCAAGACGTTCGAAGGCCAATCGCTCACGCCATCGCGGCACAGCAATCGCTGCCCGATTAATATGCGCTGATGGCCTATGAGAACATCCAGGCTAGAGGACCCCGCTTGCCCTCGATCTAAGGCCAACCGGACGAGAGTTCGGCCCCAGGGTCACGCGGAACGCCATCGTCCGCCTCGTACGCGCATTTCATGCTCAGATCTTCGACTTCCGACGACGAATCAAAGCGTGAAGCGTGCGCCTTGAATATGACCAAGCTGTTAAAAGCGAGTGAGCAGTTGAAGTGACGCAGAGATACACGGCCCGCAATTCTTGGCATGAACAGCGACGTTCTCCAATCCTGGGACGAGCATGCAAGTCGGCCATACGGCGAGACAGATGCATGTCGCGGCCATGGAGGCGGGTTTTATGGCATTGGCTTCCCGGGTGATCGCGACTTTGCGTTGGCCACGGCGCTGTGTGAGATCGTACGGGTGCTGCATCGGTGTGCATCCTGGAAGTTCGCGCCGCTTCATGCCCCAGCCGAATGTCGCAACGCGTATGGTCACGTACGTGGCGATGCCCGCAGATCTGTCTTTTGCGACATTGTTGGTCATGACGCAGATGCGGGCCTATGAGGCACCAAATAGAAAGAGGGCGATGGCGTTGCGAAACGGATGGCGAAACGGCGGCGAACGGAAGGCACTTCGCGGCATGGCGGAGGCAAATGAGGGCCATGAGGCTTTCCGGGCGTCCTGCGTTATATTGATACCAAAAGGGTCCCAGCCGGCATCCGATTGCGGATACTCAGGGATGCCTCGTCCACTCAAGGCTGAAACTCGTTGCAGAGTCAGCCGACTTCGGCAGGTGTGGTTTTCGTCATTAACAGCAACAGCAAAGGGAGGCCGTGGTGACAACCACCAGAACAGCGCTCAGGCATGACTCGCTGGGTATAGTGGAATCCGTCGTAATGGGGGTGGCGGGCACGGCACCGGCCTTCAGCGTTGCAGCCACCACCGCGGCATTAGTGGCCTCAATGGGTAAATTGGCACCCGCCAGCCTCGTCTATTGTGGACTGATCATGTTTGGCGTCACATTCGCCTATATGCACCTTAACCGACTTAATCCTAATGCCGGCGCATCCTACGCTTGGGTAGCGAGCGAATTCGGTCCGGTGCCAGGTTTTTTCGCGGGATGGGCGCTGCTGGTGGCGTCAGCCGTGTTCATGGTCTCCGGCACCATTCCGGCAGCAACGGCTACCCTGTTGCTGTTAAACCCCGCCTTGGCCGCTAACCCTGCCAGCGTGACCTTGGTTGCAGCTGGCTGGCTCGTACTCGTTAGCGCGGTCGTCATCAAGGGTATCAAACTGACGAGTTACACCCAAGTGATCATGACGACCGTCGAGGTGGCAATTTTAGTGTTGCTCGTTATTGCCGCGCTTGCCAAGGCGGTCGGCGCATCCCCCGACCGTTTTTCCCTGAATGGGTTTTCCCTCGCCGCGTTTACGCCACAGTCGTTTACCGATGGCGCATTGATTGCACTCTTCTTCTTTTGGGGGTGGGACGTAACCCTCAACTTGAACGAGGAGACCCGGGATCCTGCACGCGCGCCTGGCTACGGAGCGTTAATGGCGATGATTATTGTCCTGGTGTTGTTCGTCACCTTCGTGACCGCCGCCCAGGTAACCCTATCGGACGCCGAAATCCAGCACTCGGGAACCAACGTCGTTTTCGCGGTAGCGGAAAAGCTGTTTCCCCGGCCGTGGAGCTACATGGCTGTCATCGCCGTCATGCTGAGCACGATCGGCACGCTGGAAACGTCCATCCTCCAGTTTACGCGAACGCTGTATGCCAAGGGTCGGGATGGCGCGCTCCA
This sequence comes from Thiobacillaceae bacterium, assembly GCA_052145875.1. GTDB lineage: Bacteria > Pseudomonadota > Gammaproteobacteria > Burkholderiales > Thiobacillaceae > DASQBT01. The sequence continues at coordinate 2,991 of JBKQNQ010000163.1, read as the reverse complement.
TCGCCGTTACGCGATATTGCATAAGACCTGGAAAACGCCCTGGGTGGCCACGCTTGTCATAACATTTATCGGCCTGGTGCTGTTGTTGCTCTCGTCCTTTTACACCAGCGTCAACCAAATCATCCGGGATTCAGTAAGCGCAATCGGCGTTCAGGTTGCGCTCTACTATGGGCTCGCTGGTCTGGCTTGCGCCTGGCACCATCGCAAAAACGCGCTCAAAAAGGTCTCCACCTTCGTGTTCTTGTTTCTATGGCCCGTCGCAAGCGCGGGTTTCCTGTTCGTTGTTGCGCTCCAAAGCATCCCCACATTTGACCTTGCGACCAAAGTCGTGGGCATTGGGGGCATTGCCATTGGCGTCGTGCCGTTAATGCTGAACGCGTTAAGACGCTAGGTCAGGCGTCGCGCTCCCCGCCGAGCCAACTGAATCCACGCTTCGCAAGATGCCAAGCACCGCGATCGACAGTAGCTTCCAATGTGCCAGTCGACGATCCCGTCACACGCCGCAATCGTCGAGTTCTTGACAGGATCTTAAGGCATCGCATTCCGCGCAGACAGTTCAGGCTAAGTTGCACAATTTGCGATGGCTTCGTGGCGGGCGCTAGCCGCGATGCGTGTACCGCCGTCTTAATGGGCGCAGGATTGGCGGCGCAAGCAGGGCACGGCAGTCTGACCTCCCTGCGATCAATATGGCAAATTGAAGAACACGCGCATCCCTTGAACGCCGTCACCAATGCGAAAGGCGATCCCGATGCGATCGACATCAAACAGTTTCAGCGAGATAGGCGTGTGCGTCTTCAAGCTCACCCCGAATTCGCTCTGCTCGGCAATTTTGTTATCCGGATTGTCCGAGACGGGGAAAAGCAGCCGGTTGAAGTAATAATAATAAATTAGATGGTAGTCGATGCTCGCGGCATGGTTCCACAACGTAATGCTGCTGCGGGTCGATAGGTTGAGCCCCGCCACAAAGAGTCCTAGTGATTGGGCAGGGGCCTCCGGTGGCTTATAGCCGGATAATGTCAGTTGGTTCCCGAGGCTTAATTCCGAGCCTCCAGTGACCTGCAGTGCGAGTCGGCTCTTGACGCCTCCCGCGTAAATCCAAGCGGCCCCTCCCTCTGAAGTGTCCCAGCCTTCTCCCGCGCTGCCGTATGGCTTCAAGGTCCAGTTGGGCGTGACTGGAATCTCCGCCTCGATGCCAGGCAACAGGCTGACGGTGCTCAGGCTATGAGGGGCCTTGCCCCCAAGCAGATCCTCGAGGTGGTAGTCATATATGCCGACGGAGACCGGGAACGTCAGGCTAACGCCCCATTGGTTCTGTGACACAGGCTGCAGCTCCGTAGAGAACGGCAGTTGGAGGACGCTAACGGTTCGATCACCGGCACGATACACGCCGGTGCCGAAAAACGCAGCATAGTACCAGTCGATCAGCGGGTTTACCGAACTGCCACCCGAAGAGGGCTGCGCGGGACACGCCCAAGGTAGGCCCAGCAGGGTGGCACCGGCCAGCCAAAGGGTCAGCCGGTGTAGCGTGGATTGAGTGAGGCGCGGATTTCCAGTGAACAAATCAACCGTCCTCATTGTGTCACTAGCTTCGGGGCATCAACCTGTATGTCAGGCTCGGGGTCGGGGGCGAGATGGCCAACCCATTATAAGAGATTCAACGTTACCCGATAGCAGGCATCGTGCAGCCCCCGATATCCCAAGGGGGCAGGCCTTTTTTGGTGTCGATGCATTCAACCGTCCCGCAAGGCCACAACGGCCGCCATTCCCATAGGCGCACGCTGACCCCCGCCCCCAAGAGATGAGATTAGCCTGAATTTCGTGTTAACGGCTGCGCCCCCATCTTAGGGCGCACTTCCTGGTAACCCGTGCGCGTCGCGCTCCATGATGGTTCCATTGAAGCCTTCTCGGAGATGCGTCTGACGGTGCCGAAGTTCACCCACTTTCAGTTCGTATATTCAACGACTTTGACCACTCGAACCACGCCGTTCGTTCTGGCCGCGACTTGGGCCGCCACATTCGCTTCAGCGTGGGTTAGCAGGCCCATGAGATAAACAACGCCCGATTCGGTTACCACCTTCACCTGATTGAAGCCCACTCCCTTGACGTTGGTCATCCGGGTCTTGACTTCCGTCGTAATTGCACTGTCGTTGGCCTCAGAGGCCAGCGACGGCACGCCCGAAAGGGTGATTTCATCATACACAGTGTGTACGTTGGGAATCGTCCGGATCGTTGCTTCGATCTTCGCCCGGGTGGCTTCGTCGGGAGCCTGACCGGTCAGCAGGACATTATGATTAAAGCTGGTGACGCCAACACTTACCGAGGCCTGTGGAAACAGTTCACGCATTCGATTCATGCCGTGCAACTCAATGTCCTCGTCCTCCAGATAAACCCCAGCCTTGCGCCGGTCATCGCCAACGATAACGGCCGTCGCACCGGTGCCTGCCACCAGCGCGACACAGCCATTCAGTAACGCAGACAGGACCGCAATCAGTGCCAAGTAAAGAAAACCACGCATCAAGCTACTCCCAATAAGATGCTGTCCCTGTTTCGCAAAGACAGCTATTCGTAAATAAATGAATTCCCCGCATGCGAGCTTTGTCATCCGCAGGCACGAAGATAAAGACGATACTTCGAATTATTGGTTCCGCAATTTCTTCCCAACTCATCCAGTTGAAACAAGACGCGGCGAACCGGGGATTGCATGGCCTAATGCGACTACCCTTGGTGTACTCGACGTGCGATCCAGTCATCGACGGAAGACTTGGCGGGCCTTCTCGCAATGAGGTAGAGGAGGATCATGCCCTAAACACGGTGCGCTGGGGACGCATCCGGATAAACAAGAACTTCAATTGTCAGGGCCAGCATGAGCCGTGATAGTGCAGAAACGCGCATCCGGTCATGGGCGCCGTCGATAGGTTGAATCCAGGAATCGGAGATATTCACTCCAGGAAAGGGCCAGTGCGGAATCCGACACCCTTGGCCAACCCAGAT
>JBKQNQ010000162.1:0-14890 GCA_052145875.1 Thiobacillaceae bacterium | reverse complement strand
GAGAACGGTGATGAAACGTTCGTATTCGTGTTGCCATCCCACGCCCAAAGTGGTTACCACGCCAGTATTGCTGTTGTAGGTACGCGAGAAGGTCAGGGGGGACGTGCTGGTGCCAAGAAAGTCCACTTCGATCTGAAATTTGTTGCCTGTCCCCGTGTTCACGGGGTCAGCCGTTACGGGGCACCCCTTCCCTGGGCAGACTCGGCCCAAGTTTGAGGGTGCGACGGTTGCGATGCATTGTCCCTGAGTCCTGGAGCCAGCGACTTGATTGCGAGCCTGTCCCGCTTCGCACACGGTGACGCAACTTCCTGTCCCATTATCCTCAGAGCCCGGAGGGCAATTCCCGGTCGCAGGAGAACCGCAGCTTTCCCCGTAAGGACTGGGTGAATAAGGAGTGTTAAAACCCACCTCCCAACCGGGAACCCAGTAGAGTTGTTCCACCATATCATTGTTATTTACAAACGGTGCGCCGTCGTGTGTCCAACCATCTGCCCCGAGCCCCATCCCTGGGGGTGGACCATCATTCCACTGTACACAGGCCGCCATTGTCGGAAACACAACGCCTGTTGCAGACATATAGACTGTCGAAGCCGCGGCGCCACCCGTAAAGAAGACTCCGACTGTCGCCAGGCCAAGAACCAACGCATGGGCAAGCAGACTTTGGAGCGCCACTTTGATGCGCTTTAGGGCCAAAGCCGCGCGGTTGCGCAAGTGCATGACTCGGTGGAGTCGTGACGATTGCATGATCCCCTTGATTGTCGTTCGTTGCTGCACGAATTAGGCCCGTGCTCGTGCCAACCTGTCAATATGCCAAGAGCAATCCCCCTCTCGGAGCAGCGCGCCTAGCCGATCTCCGTCTCGTTTGAAAGGGCCGAGACCAGTGCGGCTGCGATGGCAAACGAACAAAGGTCGGGCAACGGTCTAAACACTAGCCGCCGATTGCGTCAGAATTCTAAAGAGTGATCTTGGAGCGGGAATTCCCAGATTGAGCGTCAAGGTCTGACGACTGATGATGCTATGGCGAGGCCATCAACCAGACGACGCAGCCGGTAGAGGTCGACTGTCTACTCACTGTGGCGTGCTCACCTGAAATCCTGGGCGCCCGACCAAACTGTTGGTCGGTCGATCAAGTTGGCATAACCTTGACGTATCCAGCTGCGCCACAGGCAAGAATCTTTTGGTCGTAAGTGACGAGCACTGCGTTCTCACTGCGGGCGGTGGCAACCAGGAGACGATCCGCCGGACCGGGGTGGACGTTGCCGGACAAGTGACAACTGTCGATAACGATTCCGGGGTGTTTTAAGCCGACCAGCCGGATATCCGGGCGATCCAGGGCGCGTTCGACCCAGGCCTCCACAGACATCGGCAAGCTCACGCGCTGATTGGCCTCTAGTTCGGGCCACTACCCAGACAGAAATAATTGATATGAGCAGCGGTTCAGCACCGCTGGCTTTCTCCAGGGCCCTGAGTGTGCTTGGCCTGATCTTTTCCTGGATGCCAAAAGGTAGCCAGACCCAGACATGAGTGTCCAGAAGAACACTGCCCACAATTAACGCTTCATCCAGGGTTTGAAATCGCTGTAAAGGTCATCCTCTTCGCCGGTTTCGGTCGCAAAGCCGTGATGGGGTACGTCCACGATGTCACCCAGAATCTTCCCGGTACTCTTCATGTAGCCCAAATAGCTTGGTCGGCGTTTCACCCTCAATGGGCACTAACTTGGCCATCGGCTTGCCGCGTTTGGTGATCACTAGCGTTTCGCGGGTGGTGGTGACCTCATCGATTAGTTTAAGGCACTTGGCTTTGAACTCCGCAGCATTGACACTCATGGCGTTTCCTTCATGACCGGTATAATGGTCCTCTTAGTCTCGTCTTCCGTGACAGGCAACCCTGAAAACCTACCGGGAATTCCGTGCGAAAGGTAGGCGAGGCGAGGCCGAGCCGTACTCAGGGTGTCGGGTGGAGCCTGACCATGGGGCTGAAACGCACTCGGCAACGTGCGGCGGCAGAAGCTGCCGACCCCCAACTCAGCTTTGACCAAGAGCTATTTGAACCTCCTGGTCGATGAGATCGTGGTGCAGGACGACACGGCCACCATGAAGGGAAGCTATGTGGCATTGGCGGAGACCATGCACACAATAAAATTGGGCAACTTGAACCAAGTGCCCAATTTTACCTAGACTGGCGCGCCCGACACGATTCGAACGTGCGACCCCTGCCTTCGGAGGGCAGTACTCTATCCAGCTGAGCTACGGGCGCCAAGACGCGAAAGAATAGCCCGTTTGCGCGCCCCAGTCCAGCAGCCCGGCGCACTGAACGGTTTCCCGGCACGGCCCTTTTTACATATAATCCGAGCTTTTAGACGATCTCTTGAGGATTCACCATCATGGCTGACAACGCCAAAATGACCCAGGCCACGCCCCAGGAAATTATAATCTCCGTGGTCGCGGGATTGTTTGCCCCCTTGATCGCGATCTTCCTCATCGTCCAACTCGTCGCTGGGATCCAGGAAAAACACGTGAATGCGGAGACGCCTGAAGCCGCGGCCAAGACCGTGGAAAACAACATCAAGCCGTTTGCCACGCTACAGGTGGCAGATGCAAATGCGCCAAAGGTGGATAAATCCGGCCAGGAGGTCTTCGACGCCGTCTGTACCGCGTGCCATAGCAGCGGCGCATTGGGCGCACCCAAATTCCGGAACAAGGTTGATTGGGCTCCACGCATTGCCGAAGGGCTGGACATTCTGACCAAACATGCGCTGGAAGGTATCCGACAGATGCCGGCGCGTGGCGGTAATCCAGATCTGTCGGACACTGAAGTCATCCGGGCCATCGTTTATATGGCCAACGCGGCGGGGGCAAAGTTCAAGGAGCCGGCAACTGCCGCGCCTGCTGCCGCCCCAGCGGCGAGCGGTGCCGCGCCCGCTGGTGCGGGCACCGCTGCAGCTGTCGCGGCAGCCAGTCCGGCCCGGGGCAAGGCAGTTTTTGAGGCCACATGTATCGCCTGTCATGGCACCGGCGTACTGGGTGCCCCCAAGTTCGGCGACAAGGCTGCATGGGCACCACGCATCAAAACCGGGATGGATTCGCTCTATCACAGCGCGCTCACTGGCAAGAATGCCATGCCGGCCAGAGGCGGCAATGCCAGCTTGTCGGATGCGGATGTTAAGGCGGCTGTTAACTACATGGTAAGCAAAGCCAAGTAATTCATGCAATTGGTTTGCCCAAATTGCGGCAGCGCGAAAGTTCGGGGTTCTTCCGCACACGCCAGTGACGATCTGGGCAAATTACTGCTCGCCAAGTCCATGCGCTGCCACACCTGCCGGCAGCGGTTCTGGATAAGAAGTTATTCTAAGCCGGCGTTGCTGGCGTTGCTGCTGCTGCTTGGGGTGGGTTTCGTGATCCAGGAGCTAGCCGGGCCGGGCCATTCGTTGAATGGGGATAGCTCCCTCCAGGATGCGCTGTATACCCGTGCGAAGAGAGGGGATCCGCAAGCTGAACTTGAGATGGGAATGCGCTACGCTCAGGGCGATGGGCTCATAAAGAATGAAACGGAGGCGGCCAGCTGGTTGGGGAAGGCTTCCCGTCACGGCTCGATCGAGGCGCAGTATCAACTGGGCTTGGCCTTGCTGGAAGGACGCGGCGTCGTGCAGGATTATCATGCGGCGTTCATGTGGATTGATAAGGCGGCTCAGAAGGGCTACCCGCCGGCCGAGTATTCGCTGGGTGATCTGTACCGTTTTGGCACAGGCGTCGAACTTGACAAGGCCAAGGCATATTTGTGGCTCAATTTGGCCGCAGCGCAGGGCGTGGAAAACGCCGCGAAGGCGCGTGATAGTGTCGCCTGGCAACTCAAGCCGGATCAGCTAAAGGCCATGCAGGAAGAAGCGAGCCGGCTTTCGCAGACACTGCCAAGTAGGCTGGGAGAACCGGCGGTTGCCTCACCACAGGCCCAGACCGGCCTACCGGCGGCGCCATCCGCTGATTCAGGATTCCGCCAGCATTGACCTGAGTAAGGCCAACCGCGCCTTGCCGCTTTCCTTCGCATCAGGGTTGGCTTGTGGCCGGCGAATTTCTTCCCCCATTTCACTGATGAACCGGCTCGCCTCACAGCCCGCCCAGTCCCCTCCTCGTTTGCGTCGCTCGCAGTGCGTCAGGGTCAGGCTCTTGCGCGCGCGCGTGATACCGACATACATTAGGCGCCGCTCTTCCTCAAGGCGGTTTTCTTCCACGGCTTCGCGGTGCGGGAGCAGGTTTTCTTCCACGCCGACCAAGAACACATGGTCGTATTCCAGGCCTTTGGCGGCATGCAGGGTTGATAGCTTGATCGCGTCCACTTCGCTGTCATCTTGGTCGTCAAGCAGCGTAATAATCGCCACGGTCTGGGTGAGCTCTAGCATGTCCTTTTTGTCAGTCTCCCCCTTGTTTTTCAGCCAGTTAACGAAGTCCTGTACGTTCTTACCCTTGACTTCGGCAGTGCGGGGCTCCTCTGTGTCGCGCAGATGAGCCTCATAGCCGATTGCAGCCATTAGGTCATCCAACACTTGCAAGGCAGGTTCACGCGCCGCGCGATAACTGATGCGATTGATGAAGTCACAGAACTCGGTAAGCGATTCCAATTGACGCGGCGCAAGGTGCTGGGTAATCGAAACGGAATACGCGGCCTCGAACAATGAGGTGCGATTCCTCGCGGCCGCTTCGCCCAGATGCGCCAGCGTGGTCGTTCCGATGCCGCGCTTGGGCGTCGTAACCGCTCGAATGAACGCCGGGTCGTCATTCTGATTTGCAATTAACCGCAACCAGGCGATGATGTCCTTGATCTCAGCTTTGTCGAAGAAGGATTGCCCGCCCGAAAGCCGGTACGGAATTTTTTCATTTCGCAGGGCCTGCTCGAACACGCGGGCCTGATGGTTTCCGCGATACAGAATCGCGTAATCACGGTAGTGCGTCCGGTGTTGGAATTTGTGATTCATGAGCCGCATCACGACGGACTCCGCTTCCGCGACATCGTCCTTTGCGCTGACCACCTGAATCGCATCGCCGAGGCCGAGGTCACTCCAGAGTTTCTTCTCGTAGGGTCTCAAGTTATTTGCGATCAACGTGTTCGCTGCCTTGAGGATGCGCGTTGTGGAGCGATAATTCTGTTCCAGCTTGATAACCTTGAGGTGAGGGAAATCCGCTGACAGGGCATTAAGATTGTCGACGGATGCCCCACGCCAGCCATAGATCGACTGGTCGTTATCGCCCACCACTGTAAACGCGGCGCGTGGCCCGGTGAGGAGCTTGAGCACTTGGTACTGAGCGGCGTTGGTGTCTTGGTATTCGTCAACCAGCACGTGCCGCATGCGGTTTTGCCATTTGTTTCTGACCTCCGCATGCGCTTGCAGCAACTCTGCCGGTAATCGGATCAGGTCGTCAAAATCGACGGCCTGGTAAGCGGATAGGGTCGCTGCATAGCGGTCGTAAAGCTTCGCCCACGCATGGTCGGCGTCGTTCTCCGCTGTTGCGCGCGCCGCTCCTGGCGAACACAGGTCATTCTTCCACTTTGAAATCCGCCCGGCAACTTGACGCACGAGTTTACGGTCGGTGGTCTGCAATATTTCAGCAATAATGCCGTGCGCGTCGGCACTATCCAGAATCGAGAATCCAGGCTTAAGCCCGACAAATCCAGCCTCTTCGCGCAGCAACCGCACGCCCAGCGAATGAAAAGTGGTGACGACCAAGCCGTTGCCTGCCTGGCGCTCCAGCAATTTGGCCGTGCGATCCTGCATTTCACGCGCCGCCTTGTTTGTGAAGGTGATCGCGGCGATTGATGCAGGCTTGTAGCCACATTCGCCGATTAGCCATGCAATTTTGTGCGTGATGACGCGGGTCTTTCCGGAACCTGCGCCAGCGAGAACTAGCAGGGGCCCATCGATGTATCTCGCGGCTTCGCGCTGGGGTAAATTGAGTGGGGACGGCATGAAATGAACGCAACAATCCAGCGGGGAATTGTATCATTCGGAAAACGAGACGGTTGGAGCCATGACGATAAACGTAATCGGTGATGTGCAAGGCTGCAATGCTGCCCTGCAAGAACTGCTAAGCAAGATCGGCTTTGATTCCAAGGTCGACAGGCTATGGCTGGTGGGCGACTTGGTCAACCGCGGGCCCGAGTCGCTCCAGGTGCTGCGCTTCGTGCGAAACCTCGGCGATGCCGCAATTACCGTGCTGGGCAATCATGACCTGCATCTGCTTGGTGTGTGGGCCGGTCGGCGTCAGATACACGCGGCCGACACGCTTCACGCTATTCTTCACGCACCGGATTGTGACGAGTTGATGCATTGGCTCAGGAATCGCCCCATGGCCCATTATGAACATGGCGTGCTGATGACCCATGCCGGAACCTGGCCGGGATGGACCCTCGAGCAAACGTTAGCGCATGCGCGCGAGTTGGAGGCCGCATTAAGGAGCGACGACTACGGTTCCGTCCTGGGAAGCCTGTATGGAAGTGTTCCCAATGTTTGGCGCGATGATCTAACCGGCCCAGATCGCCTGCGGGTCATTACCAATGTGTTCACTCGGATGCGGTTTTGCACCGCCGAAGGCGTGATGGAGTTTCACCACAAGGGTCGCATCGGCAGCACGCCTGCCCATCTGATGCCTTGGTTCGATGTACCGGGCCGCAAAACGGCGGGGATTCCTATCGTGTTTGGGCATTGGTCCGCGTTAGGACTGCTGCTGCGAGAGCACATCCTTGCGCTGGACACAGGATGTTTGTGGGGCGGCCAGCTTACGGCCCTGCGTCTTGAAGATCGCCGCCCGACTCAGGTCCCATGCCCATGACTGGAACACCCAGCATCCTCGCCACCGCCGTTTGAGCAGCCCTGGCAAGATCGCGGCGATCGTCGCCCGATATGGCGGGAGCAAATTCAAGCTGGGAGTATATCGTGGGTGCACCCGAAATGCGCCAAAGCGATTCGCCCATGGATATCTGGTCGATGTAATTAACCGCATCGCACGGCCGATCATCGGCATGTCGATAGCGCACCGCTGCCGGGATGACTGGCAGTCCCAAGTCCACTGCGGGCTGGAGCAGCGACGGTTTGAATCGCCGCAGTTGTCTGCCGTCTGATGTCGTGCCTTCCGGGAATACTGCGACCCAACCCCCCTGTTCCAGGACGGAACGAATCTCCTGGTTGATGCGAAAGGCGTCGGCGCGGCGCTTGCGTTCAATAAAGAGCGTGCCAGATTTCCAGGCTAACCAGCCCGCGACGGGCCACCGCCGAACTTCCGATTTCGACACGAAATGTACGCGTCGCGCCGCGTGGATAACAAAAATGTCCAGCCAAGAAATGTGATTTGCCACCAGAACCGCATGATCAATTTTTTGCGGGCTTGGAATGACCGTCAGCCGGACGCCCAGAATTCGCAACAGCTTGGCGGACCATCGGGATATGGTTCGATCCCATTGTGCGGCACTTCGCCAGTTTGAAATGGTGAGTACCAACGCAACGCCCCAGGCGATGTGCGCGATCAGGCGCGGCAGGCGATGGGCGCGGCGGAACTGGGCGGGCAGGTTCATGCCCGATTGTAGCCGCGAAGCCAATTGTGCAGTCAAGCCGAACGATAGCCTTTCGCTAGCGAGGCAGCAAACGCCGAGCGTAAGCAGTATTCATACGTTCGATGGACAACAGCACCAGAAGGTCGGCGGTGTTAAAAACGACATCCCAGGCCGGTTCACCGCAGACCCATGCGCCCAACCGCATATAGCCCTTGATTAGCGGGGGTAACAGCGCATCGACACTGCTGTGTAGCGATTCAAGCGGCAAACGGTTCCGCGGGCGCACCCGCAACGCTGCGGGGCTGTGGTATCGCTCAATCAGTTTTTCGTACACCTTGCAGGCGACATACCCGCCATCGGCCATCGCAATGCTCGCGCAGCCGATGACGTGACGGTAACGGTGCTGGATCATATAGTCGCCAAGGCCATTCCACAATAGCGCGATGACAGCACCCGAACGGTAGTCCGGATGAACGCACGAACGGCCCACTTCAGCCATGTCCGCCCGAAGATGCTGAAGGGGAGTGAGATCGAACTCCTGTTCGGCGTAGTACCCCCCTGCCATTCTCGCCTGGGATGGCGAAAGGATGCGGTACGTCCCGACGACCTCGCTGGTCTCGCGATCTCGCACGAGCAGGTGATCGCAGTAGGCATCAAAGGCGTCAATATCGAGCTGCAAATGGTTCGTCGGAAGGCGTGCACCCATCTCTTCTGCAAACACGGCGTGACGCAGGCGCTGGGCCTCGGCCACTTCTCGATCGTCCAAGGCCAGCCCCATCCAGTATCGGCTCCGCGATTGCGGCCGTAATTGCGCGGCAGATTCGAGCATCGGATTCCCCAGTGATTCTCATCTGGAAAGCCTAGAAGCTCGCGGTTAAGGCAGCATGACAGGGGAATGACGTAACGATTGCTGCGGCGCACGATCGGTCTACTCGGCATGTCAGAGCCAATCTGGCCGAACTGCTCGTTGTTTGCGGCTCAGCCCGCCTCACAGGACGGGATGCCAATCCAAAATGCCAGGTTCATGACTTGCAGCGCCGCCGCGTTCTATCTGCCGGTTTGTCCTCCGTCATAAACGATAGCCGAACGAGCTGGCAAAGCGTTCCTCGACTTCCAACCGACTGGGGGTATGATTCTGCCCGCCGCGGTATTCAATCTTGATTGCGCCCATCAGGCTGGCCAGTCGGCCGATTGTGTTCCAGTCCATGCCACTGCTAATGCCGTAAATTAATCCAGCGCGAAAGGCATCACCACAGCCGGTAGGATCGATCACCCCGCGGACCGGAGCCGCCGGAATTTGAAGAACCGTGCTGCCTAGATAGAATTGCGAGCCTTCCGCGCCTTTGGTCACAATCAGACATTTCACGTGCTCGGCAAGTTGCTGCAAGGTCTGGCCCGTCCGGGATTGGAGCAGCTCGGCTTCATAGTCGTTTAGCGTGACGTAATCAGCCTGACGCACCATCTGCATCAGCTCATCCCCATTGAATAGAGGCATGCCCTGGCCGGGGTCGAATATGAAAGGGATACTCGCGCGGTGCAACTGCTCGCAGTGCGCCAGCATGCCCTCGCGGCCATCGGGAGAAACGATACCCAGCCTGATATCACGCGCAGCGCTGGCATCGTTTAGATGCGACTGATTCATTGCGCCCGGATGGAACGCGGTGATCTGATTATCAGACAGATCGGTCGTGATGAACGCTTGGGCCGTGTAGCTTCCGTCGACTTGGCGGATGCATTCCAGGCTCAGCCCAAGTTCAGTTAGCCGGTCGCGGTACGGGCCAAAGTCTTCGCCGGTTGTGGCCATGATGATGGGTTCCCCACCCAACAATTTGAGGTTGTAGGCGATGTTCCCGGCGCACCCGCCGTATTCCCGCCGCATGTCAGGTACCAGAAAGGAGACATTGAGAATGTGAATCTTGTCAGGCAGGATGTGGTTCTTGAAGTGGCCATGAAAGACCATGATCGAGTCGAAGGCAAGGGAACCGCAAATCAAGGAGCGCATGATTTCATCACAGAAGGAAGTGGGGGAATTATACGGCGAGGCGGCGCCCGCTCGCCTCAATGGAACGCGTGTCGGATAGGCCCTAAATCAGGCAGCAAGCCGCGGCGATTCACTCACCTGGATCGTGCGGAGCAGCATTATTTCGCGGAACGTTGGCGGATCGAAGCCATTTCGCGTGCCGCCGCGTCGGTCAAAGATCAGGTCATCTAAGTAGGTCTCGCACTCGGGCGTGTTCCACAGACGCGCCAGTTCGCCAAGAACGTGAGGATAGGCTTCGAGTCCTGCAGCATCGGGCCCGGGGTCGTCTTCGTTCATATCCGGAATACGAATGTTGAAGTACTGCTTGCAGGCTTGGCCTGTCTCAGCGTAGTCGCGGGCCTGCCGGCTGCGTTTGAGCAGGTCCAGCAGTAGCATCCATGGAATGGGAGACTCATCGGGCGCTTCCCGCACATGCTCTTGAAGCAGATTGATGGCGAGTTCTGCATGCCCATGTGCCATGAATACTTCAGCTTCATCCATCACGCTCTCGTCTAATTCCACGCCATCGTCCCGCTTGAGCAACTGCGGTGGTGAAGCTGGCACGTGCTGCGTGTGCAATTCGACTGTTTCCCCAGGCGCGGCAAACACGGGCATGGCAGGGGCTTCGGGTTGGATGGTTTTCGCGTCGATTGGCCAGCCCGAGACTGGTTCGCTTCCATCGATGGGTTCGGGCGGATGGCCAACCTCGGTCGCAGCCCTTGGGCTGCGGCGGTTGCGACGCCAACCCCAAGCGAGGAGGGCACCGACGGCAACGGGTAGCGTCGGCGCGAGCAGCCAAGTTTGCCAGGAATGGGAATTCGGCAACGTGGGTTTTATTTCGGGTTTGACGGCGTGGTAGTTGAGCGCCGTCTGATCCAATGCGGCATTGCGTAGTTGCAGGGCATGCAATTGCTGCTCCAGGTACGCAATTTTGTGCTTGAGTGCGGCGTTTTCGTCCGATACGTCGATTGGATTGGGAGACGCCGGCTTGTAGTTCCCCGGTTCGGAAAAGTTGCGGTCAATGCGTAAACCAAACACAGCGGGGCTCGCCAAAGCGCGGGGGCGGCCTGACAGGATCAAGCGTGGTCCTGGCTTGGAGCGGCGGGTGCGACGGTGGCGCTGGGCCGATGACACCCTTGGTCGAGTTGCGTCGCGGAAGCGAGACCTTTGCGCGGGGGTCGTTTCAAGCGCTATCGGCGAGACCGTTTGCGCCGTCGCGTGGGTAGACGCGGGTGCGGTCGCGGTGGGAACGACAGGGGTGTCGACAATGAGCGGGGGGTCAAGGAGGACCACATATTGCCGGCTTAAGCGCTGCGGACAGTCGGTGGCAAGGGTGATCGCGACGGCCGGTTCGTTCACCGGGTGGCGCGAGCTCAGCAGGAGCCGCGCGCCATCACTGCGGCTTTGCACAGCGATCTTGATTCCCTCAACATTAGGGACGCCAGCATCGTTTTCCGGCCGAATCTCAAAGCAGTCTTCGTCGTATTTGTCCCCGGGGCTCGTGAGAAGCTCCACGCTGGCCTTGAACGGTTGGCCCAGAGACGACTGAAGCGTGAGATCCCCCAGACCAAGCGCCCAAGACGAAGCGTGCCCAATCACGGCGCAGGCCAGCAAGGTCCAAGCAAGATTGCGCGAGGTTAGTTTCAAAATAAAGGCGTTTCACAGGGTTGTCTAATGAGTTTTCGGGCTTACAGGGGAAATCTTTAGCGGAAGAGCACACAGAGCCACACGATCAACGCACTTAACAGCGATATCAATACTGCCGCGGACCCCATGTCCTTTGCGCGCTTGGCTAATTCGCTGGTCTCCGGAGAGGCCTTGTCCACCACGGCTTCAATACCTGAATTGAGCAGCTCGACGACCAACACCAACAGCACCGAGCTCGAAAGCAAGGCCCGCTGCGTCCCCGTGTGTCCCAGCCAAAGGGCGAGAGGAAGCATGACCGCAGCCAGGATGGTTTCCTGTCTGAAGGCATCTTCATGGCGTAGCGCAGCTTTGAAGCCGTCCAACGAATAGAAGAGCGCGTTCCAGATGCGCTTAAGGCCGGTCTTGCCCTTGTAGGGGGAGGGAGGAGTCATGGGGGCAAATTATGCCCGAGTCCAGACTAAACACGCCAGGACGTATTCATCCTTGTCAGGATTGGGGCGGATTAGGCCTTGGACTCAGGCGTGTAGGCCAGGTCAAGGTCGCGGGCGGCCTTGACATCATCTAGCCTCCGGACGCTTAGCGTGTAGGGTGCGCCCTTTATCAGGTCCGGCTGACTGTATGCCTCAAACTTGACCTTGACGCAGGCCTCGACGAAGGCATCCAGCGTTTCCTTGCTCTCCGTCTCAGAAGGCTCAATTAGCAGACACTCCGGTACCAAGAGAGGAAAGTAGGTGGTTGGCGCGTGGAAGCCGTAGTCAAGCAATCGCTTCGCGAAGTCCATTGCGGTAACGCCGGTGTCGTCCTTGAGTTTCTTTAGCGTAACGATAAATTCGTGGCTGGCACGGCGGGTCGGGTAGGCTAGATCGAAACCGGCCTGTTGCAGCTTGGCCATGACGTAGTTGGCGTTCAGTGTGGCAAATTCAGCGACCCGACGCATTCCGTCCGCACCCAGCAGACGGGCATAGATATAGGCCCGTAGCAGCACGCCGGCATTGCCCGTGTTGGCGCTCAAGCGTCCGATGGTTTGCGGGTGGTCAGTCTCGACCGTCTGGCGGTACAACCCATTGACGTGCGCCACCACGGGGACCGGCAGGAAGGCTAACAGACGTGGCGCCACGCCCACTGGACCGGCTCCCGGACCGCCGCCGCCGTGCGGAGTGGAAAAGGTCTTGTGCAGATTCATATGGATGACGTCAAAACCCATGTCGCCCGGTCTGGCACGCCCAAGAATTGCGTTGAGGTTGGCTCCGTCGTAATAGAGCAGTCCGCCGGCATCGTGAATGATATTTCGGATCTCTTGAATGGACTTCTCAAACACGCCCAGCGTAGAAGGGTTAGTCAACATCAGGCCAGCGGTTTGGGTGCCGACAGCACCCCGCAGGGCTTCCAGCTCGACATTGCCGTCCCGGTCAGTCGGTATCTCTTTTACCTGGTAGCCGCACATCACGGCGGTCGCTGGGTTGGTCCCGTGTGCAGTGTTCGGCACCTGGTTTTCGGTGCGTGCGGTGTCGTTCCTGGACTCATGGTAGGCACGGACCATGGCGATGCCGGCAAACTCGCCCTGTGCCCCGGCCATGGGGGCAAGCGACACACCGGCCATGCCCGTGACATCCTTGAGGATCTCCTGCAGCTCAAACATGCATTGCAAATAACCCTGCCCGGTTTCCGCCGGGGCGTGGGGATGCCGGGCCAAAAACTGCGGCAGCATGGCGAGCGAATTGCAAACGCGCGGATTGTATTTCATCGTGCATGAGCCGAGCGGATAGAACTGCGTGTCGATCGAAAAATTTTTCTGCGATAGGCGCGTGTAGTGCCGAACGACGTCGAGTTCCGAGCATTCAGGCAAGCTTGGCGCAAGCTCGCGCAACAGCTTGGCGGGAAGGTCGTCCAGTGTGCCCTCACTGCGGGGCAGCTGGGCATGGGCCTTTCGGCCGGGGTGGGCGTGCTCAAATATCAACATAACCGGGGTTCAATATTCAGAAAATTGGCGGCACAGAAACCACTAAGCGCCGAGGGTCATCAAGGCATGGGGAAGCGCCGCGGATCCCTGATCCCTCGCCCGAGTATCCCATCCCTAGCGCTTCAACGCAGCAAGCGCAGCGTCGTAATTAGGTTCCTGCTTGATCTCAGGGACCAGTTCCGCATGCACCACGGTGTTGTTTTCATCCAGCACGACCACGGCGCGGGCGCAGATGCCTGCCAAGGGGCCGCTCTGGATGTCAACGCCATAGTTTCTCTTGAAGCTTCCGCCCCGCATGGTTGAAAGCGTCACGACGTTGGCCGTATTCTCTGCCCCGCAAAAACGGGACTGCGCAAACGGGAGGTCCCCGGAAATCACCAGTACCACGGTATTTGGGGGGATCTGTGCGTTAAATCTTTTGGTCGAAATCGCGCACACCGGTGTGTCCAGCGAGGGTACGATATTGAGAATCTTGCGCTTGCCCGCGAACTGTGAGAGGCCGACATCAGCGAGGTCCTTATTGACCAACGTGAATTCGGCCGCCACATCACCTACCTTCGGGAAGATGCCAGCGAGCTCAATGGGGTTGCCGCCTAAGGTAACTGTAGTCATCGTTTTCTCCTTCAAACCAAACCTAACAATAGATCACGTGAGCGGGAGGGAAAGGCGTCGTGGCGACGTTCCGATTGCCCCATTCCGGGGTGCCGAAAAATCATTTCCGCGCACAGGGTGGGGGTTCGCTCAGTTTGGACACGATTCTTCCGACCTGCTGCGCGTAGCGGTCCAGGTCGGCCGCAGTCTTTGTTTCCGTTGCACATACTAAGATTGCGTTTCCGAGCTCGGGGTACGCTTCGGATAGATCGTAGCCACCGACAATGCCCTGTCCAACCAGGGCGTGCAGCAGCTTCTCGTTGGGTACATCGGTGCGAATCACAACCTCGTGGAAGAACGCGCCATGAAACACCCTTGCCACACCGCATTGGACGAGCCGATTGACGAGTCCTGAGGTATTCGCATGGGATACTTGTGCCACGCGGGCAAGGCCTTCGGGCCCCAACAGGCTCATGTAAATGGTTGACGCAGTGACCACCAGGCCTTGGTTGGTGCAGATGTTGGAGGTGGCCTTGGAACGACGGATATGCTGTTCGCGCGCTTGCAGTGTTAATGTAAAGCCGCGCTTGCCATCCAAGTCGACGGTGCCGCCAACGATGCGCCCCGGCATCTGACGCACGAATTCTTGCTTGCAACACATGAAACCGTAGTACGGACCGCCCGATGCCAGGGGTGCGCCGAGCGGTTGGCCGTCACCCACGGCGATATCGGATCCGGTCTCGCCCCATTTGCCCGGCGGCTTCAGCACCGCAAGCGTTGTCGGGTTCACCAGCGCAATGACAAGCAAACCGTTTGCGTGCGCCCAATCGGTCATCGCATCGACGTCTTCCAATATTCCAAAAAAATTGGGCTGTGCAATCACCAGCGCAGCGCAATCAGCCCCATCGCGTGGCAGCACGGTACGGCCAGTAAGGGGTTCGTAATCCAGTTCGACCAGCTCAATTTTCTGGTTTTTCACGATATCTCGGCAGGTGGCGCGATAAAGTGGGTGGACGGCTTTCGGCATTAACACGCGCCGGGAACTGGACTTATTAGCCCGTACCGCCATCAATACGGCTTCAGCGAGCCCAGACCCGCCGTCATAGAGTGAAGCATTCGACACATCAAGGCCC